>DLGG01000131.1 GCA_002482565.1 Solidesulfovibrio magneticus | reverse complement strand
GCGCCGCCGAAGAGGCGTTAAAAGACTAGAGGGAGAAAACAGGCGGCGTGCTAAACATAGCGCCAATCAGTGCCAAATCGCGCGCCGCCGTACACGTCCGAACCTGCGCCCGGCCACGGAACTGTGGAGGGGTACATAGTGGAACACGGCGCTGACGCCGCGGCCGCGGAGATGGCCGAGCAATTCGACCTGCTCGGCGTGACTTCTGGCAAGGCAAAAAAAGATGTGTCCATTGCCTAGGGGCAGGCGGGGAAAACTTATCCGACCAGCCTCCATCAACGGAGTCAGCCGCGTGGCGTACAAGGAGCACAACTCCTTCCTCCGCTTAATGATCTTCTCGGCATTGGTCATCTGCGCATATAAAAAGGCGGCCACCAGTTCAGACGGCAAAAAGGAAGAACCGACGTCCACCCACGTGTACTTGTCAACAATCCCATGCTCGAATTTGGTCCGGTCGGTCCCCTTTTGCCAGATGATTTCCGCCCTTTCGACCAATTCCGGATCATTGACTAACAACGCACCGCCTTCACCGCTTATGATATTTTTCGTCTCATGAAAACTCAGGCAGCCAATGTCCCCTATGGTGCCCATGGCACGTCCGCAATCTTCGGACAACAGCGCCTGAGCGGCGTCCTCAACAACGCGCAGACCGTAGTTCTTGGCAAAGTTGCAGATCGCATCCATGGCACAGGGAACCCCAGCGTAATGGACTGGCACCACAGCCTTGGTTTTACTGGACAGCGCCAAGGACAGGAGGTTTTCGTCAATGTTCAAGGTGTCAGGCCGGATGTCGACGAAGACCGGGACAGCGCCACGCAGAACAAAAGCATTCGCAGTCGATACAAAAGTAAAAGACGGCATAATGACTTCGTCGCCTGGCTCGATGCCGCACAGTATGGCCGCCATCTCCAGGGCTGCGGTGCAGGAATGTGTCAGCAGCGCCCGATTCGTGCCCAGAGTCCGCTCCAACCACTCCTGGCAGCGTTGCGTAAAAACACCGTTCCCTGAGATGTGATTGTAGCTGAGGACGGCTTCGGAAATATAGTCCAGCTCATTGCCGGAAATAAATGGCTTATTGAAGGGAACTAAATTTTCACGTCCCATAGCGGCTGTTGGTCTCCGATTCATTCGGTTCAAGAGTGGCCATCACACCAATGGGCGTCTGTGGAAACCCGAGTGGGTAGATAGTCCTAGGTATCCAAGAAGCGGGTAAGTCGCTGCCTATCCACCTTGCCGTTTGGATTTTTCGGCAGCCCGGCCAAGATTTGAAGCCGGCTTGGCACCATGTATTCAAACACAAGTACGGGTAAAGCCTGCAACAAAGCTTTTTCATCCACTGTACCCGAGCAGGTTGCGCTCAATCTCTTCTCTCGCAATTCAATGGCCATCTGATTGATCTGATTGTCCTTGCGACAGACGAAATACAGGACGCCGGGCTTTCCCAAGCAATGCCTCCGGGACCAAGGACGGAGAGAAGCGTGCCGCCCGCAGCCAGAGAAAGCCCCCTAGGGACCCCGTCTGTCGGCTTGATCTCTCGGTTATTTGCCTTGAAAAGACTCAAGCTAATCCTTTATCATCAAGAGATGGTCTTTGAGCCGGACGAAGTTTCATTTTGCTTTGACTCAGCCTGTTCAACGTTGAGACTTATGAGCACATAACGAACAGATCTCTTCGTCAGAAAAGAACATAGTGCTTACGCTTTAGACAAACTTTCATTATCGCCCGCCACTGGCAACTGTCAAGCTTGTCGTAAAACAACAGACAGCAACAGAACAAACAAATTGCCATGGCAACCATCACCCTCGTCTAGACACTTTAACAGAATGAGCAGAACCAGTCCTCATACAGCAGTAAAATACAAATCAGCACAAAATCTGCTGACCGTTTTAACTGGCAACGGACACGAACAACGAAAATGCACCCGGCATAGAGGGGCGCTTAAGATTACCCCCCCAAAAACACCATCAACAACCACACAAAGCAAAGAACCATCGTCGTAAAATTGTTAACACACAACAAACAAGTCAAGAGGTAGACAACACACAATTCAAACAATTTATCAACACATCAGAGAACACACAAACTGATGGTCGACGTGAATCAGTTCGGCCGAACAGGATTTCAGAATCGTCATTCATTGTTCTTCTCTAAGATTTATGCTGATATATACTTTTTTTCTGGATTTACCATCTACAATGCAGGCATTCTTTGAGTCTTCAAAGAATGTCAATCCGCGAAGGAGATTAAAAATCTCAATCCCCCGATAACTCCTCTCAAGATCTATCAAACAGGCCTTTTCAAACTTTTCTCTGGAATAATACCCATCACTTGCAGCCTTGTTTGGCGCCTGCCGGGTTTGAAATGTATTCGGTTCCGCTGGAGCGGTCTAGGATTTCTTGGACAGTTTTGCTCTGAAAGCCATGCCGCCTTTCACCCCCCTCGACTTCCTGCTTTTTTCCCTTACCTGAGCCGATGATCTGTTGCTATATTGACCGCTCCACCACGACCGTCATCGGTTTACTTAAAGGCCCACCGCGTCAGCCAGAGTTCCTCGACTGCCTGGCAACTGCCTAACAGCAAAAGGTTTTCTTGAGGATGTGAACAAAGCGTTCGGCATTGCCGTTGCCAGACAGCTCGCGCACAGAGGGACGTCGAAACTTTGATGCCGAGAAACGCAATCTCCAGCCGGGAGTCGCCAGCGATGAACGGCCTCCTGCAGAGAAGGGCCTCCTGTGGCAGCAAAAGTTGCCAAAAGTCCTGGGAAGCCCCTAAAGCCTGTGAAAATTACATCAACTTGGCGGTTTTACCTTCGAAGAAAATCACAAGGAGGAATAGAGAGGACTCAAGGCAACGCACAGCTGTCTCAAGCGTGAACGAGATAGACCGAGGGGTGCGTCGACGATATTGATGGCATGGGCTGGCTACGGCAAGATTGTGCTGCAAGCCTGGCTAGGTGCGACCACTCTTCCAGTCTGGTTTCGAGCGCTGAACACGACAGCTCCACTCCTGCTCCACAATTGCCCCTTTCCGGTGAGTGTGATTTCCAGATCCAAATGACCTTCTTCTGGCAGGTCACCGAGGGGTAATTCGTAACGCATCCCCAAAGGGGTCCATTCTTTGCCAAGGCCGGCCAAGAACAACAACTGCCTCCGAGAGCCGGTTTCGATGATCTGGACTCCATCGCCTAATCCCATAACCCGTGGATACACCGAAATCTCTCCACACTTATTGACGCGGACACGCACTCTTGCAGGGCGATCTGGATCTGCAGGCTCGAAGACCGTCCAGCCAGGCAACTCCTGCGAGACAAGTTGGACGATGTTATCGAGCTCATCGGGCACTACATCATCCTGCCTGGGGGGGGCGACGTCAACTGGAGCACTGGAAAGGATGTTATAATAGTCACATCTCGGAGCAACACTGGAATCGCAGCCGAAAATTTGGAGTCGCGCCAACCGCAGAGTGTTGGCGTTGGTGAGAAATCTCCCCGGCGGCCAGGCTTTAGCGAGGAGCTTCACGCGCACGTACAACTCTTCACGAACGTTCGGCAGATGCACGGCGAATCGTTCGGTTATGCCCAATCCGACAGTTTGGCCGAGGTGGACGGGTTGGAAATCAATGCCGTCGGAAGAGACTGCCACCTCGATAATATTTCCAGGCATGGTGTTGTCATAGACAACGTTTCCGGACAACATCCGTGGACCTTGATGAGCAAGACGAACTTTATTAATGAACCAGCAGTCATCACTGCTTTCTAAAGGCATCAATCGACCGCCGAAATATGGCTTGACGAGAACCTTACGATGGGAATGTACTTGTCGAAAATAGCCCAGGTCGTCGAAAGTGACATTAAGTGTAAACATTTCTCCCTCGGCCAGAAGAGGAAGTGACCGATGGACCACGGTGGAATACAGGGTGTTACAGCAATCCAATGGGATGCCTGCATCCTGTCCTCGGCCGGACCGGACAAATTCTGCCCGAGTACTGTCCGAGAGATGGCCGAATGAACCATGATTGGATGCGAAATAGACTGTCAGATCGCCTTCTCCGGGGGCAATTACCTGGGTAAGGATTGGGTTTTCCGGGTCATCGGCCATGTACCAGCGCAGATCGCGAAAGATGTCAAATTCGGAGAAAATAACAGGCGAACCCGGTCGGACAATGGTTTTAAGTTCCAGAGCCAGACGGCGGTAGTCGGCGAGTTTGAACAACACGGAGCGATCCGCCTCCGGGCCGTAGATGTCGGTGTAATGCGCCGTGAGGATATGTCCGGCGGCCACGCAGGCTGTCAGGGGGATGAGTATCCCCAAAGCCCTTTTGCCTGGAATGAGCCAAGCAAGGCCCGCGCCTGCCAGTGAAAAAACCAGGGGAAGGGCGTAGACAGCTCGGTGGGTGAAGCCGAAGGCGCTGTTGATGGTGAGATACATCCCCAGGCCCGGCAGCAGGATGAGCAAGAAACAGGACAAGGCCGTCAGCCGCTCAATCTTGAAGAGCAGCCAAAGTCCCAGGCAGCACAACCCGGCCAAAAAAAAGGCCCATATGTCTATCTGATTCCACGGGGCTGCCCCTGCGAGCAAAAGCTTCACCAACTCCTCAGGAAATTCGCTCCAACGGGTCTGGAATGCGACAAAGTTGCCGTTGGTGTCCTCAGCGGGAAAAAGCATGACCTTAAGGAGCATGGGAAGCATGGAAAAGACCGTGAGCAAGAAGAACAGTACCATGCGAGATATGGCACAGCGCCGCCATGCGCTCACCGCCAAAACCGCCAAGAGACCGGCCTCGGCGACCGCCGTATAGAAACCGGCCGGATAAGTCAGAATTGAAGCTGCGTTGACCAAGGCCAAGGCAATGCTTTTCTTGTAAAAACGGCTGCGGAAGACCTGAAAAAAGAGCCAGAGGGACAAGGCGTCGAGGGCGAAGAACAACCCGTAGGACACCGTCTGCCTCGCATGGCCGATCAGCATGAGATTAACAGCGGCGAGCAGGGCTGCGACGATTCCGGCCCTCTGCCCGGCGAGCGCTCCGGCTAGACGGTAGCAGAAAAAAACGCCCAACGTTCCGGAGAGCGCAGCAGGCAGCCGCAGAATCCATTCGCTATCGCCAAACAGTGAGGCGGCCTTGATGACAAAGAAATAAAACATGAGGCCTTCGCGATATCTGCTCGTGTACTCAAACAGATCCGGGAAGGACAGGTTGGAGGTAGCCGCGTGCTGGATTTCATCCAACCAAAGACTTGGCGTGCCTAGGTTGAACAAACGCAGAACAAGCGCAGCAACAAGAATCACGGCAAGAGGAATATTTAAACCGCGCAGTCGGGCGAGCACAGGGTCGCGCGTTGTCGCAGTCGCCTTGGCAGGGCTTTGCATAATCCCCAAAACCGTTCAGTCCGTCTGCTTGCTTGTTCGGCCCAGCATCTTCTGGGCGAGGTTGTAGGCCCAGCGCTCCAAAAGGAACCGCGTGCAACCATGTTTCATGCGGAACTTGGCAATGGGCTGATAAAGAGCGTTGGCCAACTTGCACATGCGCATGAGCAAACTATTTCCTGTAGGCATTTTGTTGATTTTGTCGTCTATAAAATAACTCGCCATGAGCATCATGCTGAAATATTTATGGGATTTCTTGTCTATCCAGGGCAGATCATATTGCGTCTCAACTTCCATCGCCCCCCATTCCTGAAGACTCTCTGGAGATCTAAAGCTCCAACGCTTCCGGGCAAGGTCGTACAGCTCCGTCCCTGGAAGTGGCCGGAAAAAATTCGGCGTACTGATGATGCAGTGAGGATTTTCCTCTATCAGTCTGAGCATCAGCTTTGAGGTCAGTTTGAGATCCTCGATGGTTTCGGTGGGCAAACCCACGATAAAATTATAGAAAGCAAATATTTCCGGATGGTTGGCCAACTTGCGGTTGCACTCCAGGATATCCTCCACAGTGCAGTTCTTACGCACCAGCTGAAGCAGCCTGTTGCTGCCAGTTTCGGCTCCGATGTGCAGGATGTCGGTTCCGGCCCTGACCAATTTATCCAGAAAGGCATGGTCCATCTTTTTGATTTCATTGATCCGTGCTCCTCGGAATCCGAGTTTGACGGAGATGCCCCGCTTGGCGATGGCGTCGATGACAGACTCCACGTGCCCAAGATCGACAAAGGAGTCATCGTCGATGAAATAGATGTACTGCGCACCGTAGCGTTCGACCACGTACGCCACATGGTCGGCCACTTCCTCGGCCGGAAGCGGCACCCAGCGCTTGCCCTGAATGTGGCGGTACAGGGCGGGGGAACTGCAAAAGGCGCACTGATAGGGGCAGCCCATAGCAGTGTAGAGCGAGAAAATGATGCGTTTCTGGTCGAGTTGTCCGTAAACGGAATAGTCGGCGATGAGGTCGTAAGGAATTTCCCGGAAGGGAATGATTTCGTGTTTGGACCAATCGGCAGCCATGCCCGCCATGCCGCCATCGCTGCCGCGCCAGAATACTCCGGGCTGGCCGTGCGGAAGTTCTCCTCGGCCCACTGCTTCTGCCAGAGCCAGAAACGGCACCGCCCCATACCCGCTGACAACGAAGTCGCAGTTCGGGTCGCCGGAGATGATGGCTTCAGGCTGGAACGTCGCGAACGGCCCGCCCCATACCACCTTCACCTCAGGGGCCAGCCGCTTCACCAGTTGTCCGACTTCTATGGCCCGCAGGACCGGAGTGCCGGTCATCACCGTGACGCCCACCAACATCGTCCCATCGTTGATTTTGGAGGCCAAGTCTTCGAGCCACGTCGCGGGGGCCAGCCTGGCGTCGAAAATCTCCACCTGGTAGCCAGCCTTGACCACTTCCGAAGCCGCATAGATAAGGCTGAGGGGCGCGTGCCGCACGAAGGTGCCAGACATTCCCAGGGGAGGCTGCACCAGCAATATTTTGTGACGCTGCGTCATGGCATCTGCTTGAGCTTGGCCATAGAGATTCGCACGATGTCGCCAAGCACTCCGAGGCCTACCAGCAGGGATACGACACAGCCGAAGAGCATATAGTACGCCGAGAGGGTGTACATATTGAAGACCGCCAAGAGCATCGCCGGGAACGCAACTACAGCGACCAATCCAGTGGCCATGATGATAAAAAATTTAATAGGATTGTAATACGTTATCCCCTGGACAATCAGCTGGAGTGTTCGCAGGGAATCTCGCAGGTGCTGCACCTTGCTTTTTCCCTTGCGTTCTTCGTATTGAATTGGAATCTGGGTTATGAAACAGGGCTTCTCCGCAGCCAGGACGGTAAGGCTCGTGGTGAAGGAAAACCCCCCGCACAGAAACTGGATGAACTCCATGGCCAGCGCCTTGGTAAAGACCCTCAGGCCGCTGTTGGGATCGGCTATCTTGTCGCCGGTAAGCAGACAGATGGATTTGATGTAGATTCGGCGCATATGGCGCTTGAACCAGCGGTCGTGTTCGGCCAAGTTGGCCCTGGCCCCGGTGACCATGTCGAAGCCCTTGTCCATTTCAGCCAAAAGCCTGGGCAGTTCCTCCACCGGATAGGAACCGTCGGCGTCGCAGATGCCGATTCTCTCGTATGTCGCGTTGCGTATGCCGGTCTTAATGGCGTTGCCGTAGCCGATGTTGATGGGATGGCGGATGTAACGAATTTTGCCGAACCCGGCTACGATGTTGCCCGTTGCGTCTTTGGACCCGTCGTCCACTACGATGATCTCCCAGGCGGTGTCGAGGGTCTCCATGACCGCAAGCAGCCTGGAGAGGGCGAAAGCGATGCCAGCCTCCTCGTTGTAAGCAGGCATGATCATGCTAAGCCCCAAAGCGGGAAGAGCGTCAGGACAGGGGTTCCCATCGGTTGGTGACGCGGAAGCGTTCATATATCTCATACCATATACCTAAAATAAGAAGATTGAAGGACTTGTAGGTGACGTCCTCACGTTGGGGTGAAAGCCGGAAACCTTTACGGAAAATGCCCGGCCCGGCTGGCGGTTCAAGGGACTGAGAACTAATACAATAGGCCGGAAAGTTGAACCCCTTTTTTGCACGGGCCAGGATGGATCGAGGCAGCCGCTCCGCCATGGCGCGTTTGAGGACAACTTTCTGGTTCAGGCCGGACATCTTGGCCTTGTCCGGCAGCCTGGCAACCAGCTCAACCAGGCGGTGGTCCAGGAAGGGGACGCGCAGTTCCAGGGAGTGGGCCATGCTCAGCCGAACCGCGTCGGCCAAGAGCGCGTCGAAACACTCCACGGTCTGCATGTTGAAAGCGAGTTTCGGGGCCTGGCAGGCCGCCTCCGGGTGATAATAGCGCCTGATTTCAATGCGTTTCCCTGGCAGATCGTAGAAAGCCAGACAACCAGGGGACAGCCGGGTGATGTTGGCGTAGATGGTCTTGGGAGCCAGGATGTAGCCCAGGGCGAGATAATCGCGGACGGCACGCAGATTAATGTCGAGATCTGCGCGCACCTGGGGGAGAGCCAGCAGGGCTTTGATCTCCGAGGCGAAGGCCAGCCCGACGGGCGTGGTGGCGAAGTACAGGGGTTTCTTGCCCAACCGGTCACGCCCCAGCACGATCTTGCCGCGACGTGGATCATGTATGGCAAAAGCGAACATGCCGATCATCCGGTCCAGGAACGCGTGGTCCCATTCCTCATATGCGGCGAGGAGCACCTCCGTGTCCGAGGTGGTGGCGAAAGCGCGTCCACCGGACTCCAGTTCGGTGCGCAGTTCCCGGTAGTTGTAAATCTCGCCGTTAAAGACGATGGAGCAACCGCTGGGCCCGGTCATGGGCTGGTCGCCTGAACGAAGATCGATAATGGCCAGCCGCCGATGACCCAGGGCGACTCCGCAGGAAACAAACGTCCCTTGGCCGTCCGGCCCCCGGTGACTCATGGACGCCAGCATGGCTTCGAGGTCCCGGCTTCGAGATTCAGCCTGGGGAGCAGGAAAGGTGAAACCGCAGACGCCGCACATGACCTAGCGCATTCCTGTTCTTGCCCGAATCATGGCCGAGCTTTGGGCAAATGCCTGCGATTGCTCACACTTTTTCCGAAACCATGGTCCACATGGTTTTGTTGACCATCTCCAACGAAAGTACCCGCAACCCGGTGTCCGTTGCCAGGTTTGCAACCTCGGTCTGGTTGAAATGGTAGGAAACCGGAGCGTGGAGCAGGTCGAAACACGCTTCCCAGATTTTTCCGAACCCGTCCCTGAGCCACAGGGAAAAAAGCTGATTCCAGGGGAGCATTGCGGACAAGCGCGGAAAAACGAGGCCTACGCTGCCGCAGAGCACGGTTTGGTACAGCCAAATCAGGCCAGCCGGCACAAGGGCCAAGACCCTGAGGGCCTGGACCGGAAGCAGATGCAGGACGCGCTTGGCCGGTTCGACGACATGCGTCATGGGCCAGTTGTTTTCGAAGCTGTAAACGCAGATGGAAATCAATCCACCGGAAACAGTCGTTTCGGCCATGGCCCGGTAAGCGCCAGCATAGTCCGGGATGTGCTGCAGGGCGTGGTCACAGATGGCGACGGCGCATGTTCCGCTTTTGATCGGGTGGCGCATCACGTCACAGCGGATGAGGACCAGTTTGTCGAGATGTTCGGCCAGCAACGCGGGGAGGCAGCCGATATGGCCGCCGAGATCGAGCACGATGATTCGTTGCGCGCCTGTGCGGCAGAGGTGCCAGGCTTCGCGCCCTGTACCCCCGCAAAAGACGGCCAGGGTCTTGTCGGCCATGGCGCCCTTATCCAGACCACAAAACTTGAAAAACGCCGTCTCGCCCCAGAACCCGTCGATGTTCTCAAGGCGGCGCCGGTCAACGGGGAACGCGTCGGCAAACTGGTACGCCCAGTTCCTTCCGGCGTGCGTATGCCGTTGATCCAAGGGCAACCCTTCAAGGCCCTCCCCTCCAGGGCAAAGAGCGGTGGCCAGCCGCTTCTCTTCGGGAGACAGCAAGGCGTCTCTTTCGGCATCAGTAAGAAAGATGCAGACATGATTCAGTATGGGGTAGCTCTTGCTGCATGCTGGACAACGGAGCACTCCATTGACCACATTGCCGTTTTCGACGTCCAGCGTGGTCAAAGTCAGAGACCCATGACATCTCGGGCAATGCAATATTTCTATATCTGAAGGGCGCATAACATCTCTCGCAAGGTCCGTTCTTTCGGCCTCGGGCTGCCAAGCGAGCCCTCGTTAAGCTGAAACAGCAATTCAATAAGCCGAAAATGGGCGGTTTTGGCGCAGTTGTGAGAGGCTGAGCCGGTAGGTTTAGATCTTTTGAAGCTCGAATCGAATTTCCTCGTATCCTCCAAAATAGAAACACAGGAGGCGGCTGGCCAGATAGGGGTTCAAGTTGCCGAGGGCATCAAAAATCGTTCCGAGAAAACAGCCCATGGCATACTGAAAAGGCGAGAGGTGACGTTTCTTAAGCTCTTTTTGCGCAAACCACGTCAGCCGCGTGGATACTTCGCGGAAATCCACACCGGTGTAGCCTCCGGAAAAGTCGCTGCGAAAATACAGGGGAAAGGTGACGTCGAAACCAATTTTGTGGTCCCAGTGCATAAATCCCCTGGAGAAATGCGGCACGCTCAGGGTCAGCGCGCCGCCGGGCTGCAGCAGGCGGTGCAACTCTTTCATGACAGGGATAGGGTTGGGAAGATGTTCCAGTACGTGGTGCATTTCTATGCGCGAGAAGGACGCCGTGTCGAAGGGGTATGGCACTACAGACAAATCATGAAAAATATCTGCTCTGGCACGGGGGTCGATATCGACGTTGACGTAACCAGATTTAGGGAATTGACCACATCCAAAATTGCCAAGCATAGCTTCCTCTTTGTTCTGGCAAAGTCTTGTCCAGGCCGTTTTTGCGTGCAAATATCACATCTACGACATCGAACCAATGTCTCGACAAGGGTTTATTGCCATTTGACATTACCCTGGGACAGAAGGATGCAAATACACCATATTGGAATGAAAATGAAATCTTGACACCCAAACGCACGGGACGGCCGTTCTGGAATCCAGCATCAAGATGCGAGCCGAAGTGTGTAAAGCGGCAAGCTGTTGGCCCTAGTTGCCCGATGAAGTGCAGCGTAAAAAGCTGTGCAATACTACGCTTTAACTGTAGGTACATCGGCTATTATTTCATGTCAAGAGCGAGCCCTCCACGCTCAGGGCTCACGGGCATCATGAACAATCAAGGGGTTGCATGCCGACTCGCTGATGACCATTTCAGGTCCGGACTGGTCCAGACAGAAGGGACCGGCCGCCCCCCCCGCCTTCCTCACTTTGCGCAACGCCTGATCTCTTTGGGTGATGTGAATGTTTTCTTTTTTTGTCTTTGCTTTTTTTATGGGAGCCTTTGGTTGTGGGCCATTCCGAGGGGGAAAGAGGCCCCATGGCACGAATTTCGGGTTATGTCCGCGTCAGCAGCCCCGGCCAAGTCCAAGGGGACGGACTGGCCCGGCAGGCAGAGGCGATTGCCGACGACGCCCGTTCCCATCGCCTTGATGTCGTCGACATCAACCGTGAAGAAGGCGTCAGCGGGACAAGCGACGACCGCCCCGCCTTGGCCCGGCTGATGGTGTACCTGGAAGAAAACGGCCACGGCGTCAAGACGGTCATTGTCGAGAAGCTGGACCGGCTGACCCGTGACCTCATGGTTCAGGAAGCCGTGATCCGCGACTTCCAGAAGCACGGCTTCGATCTCATTTCAGCGACCAAAGGCCCCAACCTGTTGCGCGAAGACCCCACCCGTAAGTTTGTCCGGCAGGTGTTCGGCGCTCTCGCTGAATACGACAAGAGCATGTTGGTCTCGAAGCTGCGGGCCGCGCGTGAACGGGTAAAGGCGAAGACAGGCAAGTGCGACGGTCGCAAGGGGTACTATGAAACCGACCACGGCAAGGCGGTCTTGGCCCGCATCAAGCAACTGAGGCGTAAGCGCCGGGACATGAAGCCCTTGTCGTTCCCCGACGTCGCGGACGTTTTGAACAAGGAAGGCATGTTAACCTTGGCGGGCAAGCCCTGGACAGGAGGAAACGTGGCGGCAGCCATGCGCCGCAACCAGAAACGATAGATTACAACCGAGGCCCGACACCGCAGCCGGCCGGCTCGACTGTCAAGGAATCAATGGCCTGCCGGAGCCTGTCGACAGCACCATGCCCAAGCCCCCCCTGCTTTCATCGTCGCATAGGGGGTACCCATCCCCACGAAGCCAACCGACCACATTTTTTTCCTGAACAAAACGGCCGCGTTCCAAATGAATCATTTCAGGCCATTTCCCCACCACAACTCCCCCTAGCCATGCTTAGCCCCGCAAAACGCCTGTGCGGCTCGTTTTGACGGGCCCAAAGGGGCTAACGCGCCAGGAAAGGGGAGACACTTGGGAAGATGTGACAGGGACGCCAGTACAGAAAGTCAGGCCATTTCTTGAATCGGCATAACTTGATATCCGTTGGAAGTATTGGAGTGTCCTGGGTATTCTTGGACAGTAAATTGGCAGAATGAATCTGCCGCGTATGAGGTGTCGCTTGCAGAATGAAGAGAAGCGGCCAAGCGTTCTAAACGCATAACAAGACCCAGGCCGTGTTGCAATTGATTTGGGGCGAGGGACAGTGACTTTATGAGCCGAAAGTCGGGAGTATCCTTCGCTGACTGCCGACTCCTCCGGGGCGTGCTCCACGCGCGACGCCTTATCCCTACACCAAACCACCGGGATGTGCTGACCAAAACTCCTGGCATGTAGTGACCAGGACAAGGGATTCCAGTTCCCGGACATTGCCTGGAAATCGGTAGTGCGAGAACCGCCGGGCCAGCGCTTCCAGGTGCTCTCGCGGCAGTTCGCGCTTGGCCGCCTGGACGGCGAAAAACGCGGCCAGGGCCGGAATGTCCCGCCGCCGCTCCCGCAGCGGCGGCACATGGACATGGGCCAGGCGGGCCAGGAATTCCGGCAGCAACGGCGAGGCGCCCCGTATCTCCCGTTGGGTCCGGTTGGTGGTCAAAATCCATTGGCTCGGCCCAGGAGCCTGTCCGTCCCACAGGCCTAGGAGCCGGCGTTGGACGGCCGGCGGCAGGTCGGCCATTTCTTCCAGCACCAGGGTCCCGCCCAGGGCCTGGGCCATCACGCAACCGTCGTCCGTCCGAGGCGCGCCGAAAAGCCAAGCGTCAAGGACCGCTTCGTCCAGGCCCGTGGTCATGCGCGAGACAAACGGGGCGTAGGGATCGCGGCAGGCATGAACGAAGCGGCCCAGCAGGCTCTTGCCCACCCCGGTCTCGCCGGTCAAAAGCAGGGGTTGCGGGGATTGGGCCGCCTGGCGGCAGCGGGTTACGACGTCGTGCATGACCTCGTGGCGCACCACCAGGGCCAGGCTGTCGTCCAGGGGAATGACTTCCCGGTCGGCCAGCCAGGACGGCAGGCCGGCCAGCGGGTCCGGGGCCGGCGGGTCGGTTTCGGTGAAAGCGCGCATGGCCGGACGCTAAACAAGATGCGTGCCACAGACGGCAAGTTGCCAACACGCCGTCATCACGCGTGAAAACATCCGGAGGCCGGAGCCTGGCCTGGCCACGCCCATCCGGGTGTTCCAATCTGAAACAACCCGTCAGTCGAGCCCGTACTGCTTGAGCTTGCGCCACAGGGTGGTGCGGGGGATGTCGAGAATCTGGGCGGCCAGTCCCTTGTTGCGGCCGGCCCGTTCCAGCACCCGGGCGATGTGGCGGCGTTCCATGGCCGTGAGGCTCTCCAGACGGTCGCCCTCGAGCGAGGCGAAATCCATCTGGCGCAGATCGCGCGGCAGATCGGCCTCGCCAAGGATGTCGCCGTCGCACAGGGCAACAGCCCGTTCCACGATGTTCTCCAGCTCCCGCACATTGCCCGGAAACCCGTACTGGGCGAGAATGCGCATGGCCGCCGCGTCGATGCCGGACACGGACTTGTGGAAGAGCAGACTGTACTTGTCCAGGAAGTGCCGGGCCAATAGCGGGATGTCGTCCTGGCGCTCGGCCAGCCGGGGCAGGCGCAGCCCGACCACGTTGAGGCGGTAGTAGAGATCCTCGCGGAAAAGCCCCCGGGCCACTTCCTGCTTGAGGTCGCGGTTGGTGGCGGCCACCACCCGGATGTCCAGGTCGATGGGCTTGGTCCCGCCCACGCGCAGGATTTGCCGCTCCTGGATGACGTGGAGCAGCTTGACCTGCATGGAAAGCGGCATCTCGCCGATCTCGTCCAAAAAGACCGTGCCCCCGCCGGCCGATTCCAGCAACCCCACCCTTGTTGCGGCCGCGCCGGTAAAGGCCCCTCTTTCGTGGCCGAAAAGCTCGCTGGCGATGAGGTCCTCGGCAAAGGCCCCGCAGTTAAACGACACGAAGGCCTGGTCGCGCCGGGGCGACAGCCGATGGATGGCCCGAGCGGCCAGGGCCTTGCCCGTGCCGCTGGCCCCCTCGATGAGCACGTTGCAGCCCACCGGCGCGATCTTGCGGATGAGTTCAAACACCTCGCGCATGGACACGCTGGCCCCGATCATGGATTCCAGGCCGGATTGCTCGCGTAGCGCCTGGCGCAGGCAGCGGTTTTCCCGGCCAAGGGCCGCCTTGTCGGCGGCCGCCCGGACAAGGCTGCGGATTTCGGCCAGCTTGAACGGCTTGGCCACGAAATGGAAGGCCCCGCGCTTGATGGCCTCGATGGCCGTGTCCAGGCCGCCGTGGCCGGTGACGAGGATCGCCTCGGCCTGGGTGGCGAGCTTTTTGAGGCGGGAAAGGGCCTCCAGGCCGTCCAGGCCCGGCAGCCGCCAGTCGAGCAGCACGACGTCGAAGGGGGCCTCGCCCGCCCGGGCCAGGAAGCCTTCGGCGTCGCCATAAGCTTCCACGGCGTAGCCGTCGCGGGCAAAGGCCTCGGCCAGGCGCTTGCGGGCCACGGCCTCGTCGTCCACCACGGCCAGCCGCGTCGGCTGATCGGCGGCGGCGGTCATGGCCGGTCTCCGGGCCGGCTGTCCGCCTCTTCGCCCGCAACGTCGCCTAGGTCGCCGCCAGCCTCGTCCCCGTCGGGCCGGGCGGCCGGCTCGCCGGCCTTGGGCAGGCAGACCACGAAGGTCGCCCCTTTGCCGGGTTCGCTTTCCACCTCGATGCGCCCGCCATGGCGTTTGACGATGGAGTAGGTCACGGCCAGCCCCAGCCCCGTGCCTTGGCCCACGTCCTTGGTGGTGAAAAACGGCTCGAAAATATGGTCGAGGTTTTCCGGGGCGATGCCCCGGCCGTCGTCGCGCACGGCCAGCCGCACGAAGCCCCCGTCCACGCGGCCGGCGACGGTGATGTGGCCGCCGGGAGGCGTGGCCTGGGCGGCGTTTTGCAGCAGGTTGAGGAACACCTGCTGGAGATGGCGCAGGCTCCCGGCCACGGCCGGCAGCCCCGGCGGCAGGTCCAGGCGCAGTTCCAGGCCGGAGAGCAGGAGCTGGTTTTTGAAAAGCGCCGCCGAGCTTTTCACAACCACGGCCGGGTCCAGGGGACTGAAGCGGGCTTTCTCGGAGCGGGAAAAATCAAGCAGATTGCGCACGATCTCGCCGGCCCGGTCGGCCTGGGCCAGGATGTCGCCGGCGATTTCCCGGGCCTCGTCGTCCAAGGCGTCGCCGTGGGTCTCGATGAGGCTTTCGGCGGACAGGGCGATGTTGTTGAGGGGGTTGTTGATCTCATGGGCCACCCCGGCCGTCAGCGTGCCCAGGGCCGCCATCTTGCGGGCTTGCAGCAGATCCTCCTGGTTGGCGGCCAGCTCCAGGGCCATGCGGTCCAGGGCCTCCAAGAGCCCGGCCACTTCCACGATGTGCCGCCCGCCGCCGTCGTCCACCGGGCTGAAGTCGCCCTTGGCCACCCGCTCGGCGATGTTGCGGACAAGGCCCAGGGGCCGCAGCAGGCTGGCGGCGATGACCCGGATGAGGATGACCATGAAGACGAGGAAGATGGCCAGGTAGGCAAAGGGCACAAGGGACACCTCGAAGATGGTCTTGTGGATGCGCGCCCGGCGCAGGGCGATCAGTTCCTCGGCCTGGTCCACCAGCCCCTTGCCCGACACCCGCGCCCCGTCCTTGCCGTCTTCCTGGCCGGGCGAAAGGGCGGCGAAGTCCCGGCGGTACTGGCCCAGGGTGCGCCGAAAGCTCTCCAGGGCCTCGGGGCCGGCCGCCCGGGCGATGTCCTCGCCGAGGTCGCTAAGCGCCGTCTCGGCCCGGTCGAGATAGGCCATGCCCTCGCGCAGATTGTCCCCGCCGCCGTAGATGACGAGGTTTTTCTCGTAGCGCCGGGCCTCCAGGATGGCGCTCGACAGGTCGTCGTAGCGCTCGGAGAGGTGCAGCCGCTCGCGCACGGCGGCCAACGTCCAGACGTTAAGCAGCGTCAGGCCGCAGGCGGCCAGGAAGGCCACCAGAAACAGGGTAAAGATCTTGCCCTTGATGGAATTGAAAAAGACCCGCAGCCGGTCGGCCTGGCCCATGGCGTCCCTCCTGGCGTCGTCCGCCTCGCCGGCGACGCCTGTCGCGTCCGTCGCGCCCGCGGCGGTCCGCTGCCCAGGGCCGGTCCCGCCGTTCTCCCGTGTCCTCGGAGTCTAGGGCATGTTCCGTTTTGGAACAAGCTTTTTCCCTTGGTTCGTTTCAAAATGAAACAGCAGCGGTCGGCGTGCTCTCTCCCTGTCGTGCTTCATGTGTTATTCAAGCTTGTTATGCGCAAGGCGTATTGTGGCCCCGGGATTGCTTTAGGCGGGCAGGCGGTACGCACACCCATGGAACGCATTCTTGTCGGCATCGACGCACGGGCGCCCTTTTGGGAGGCCCTGGACCGGGCGCTGTGCCTGGGAGCCCGGATACGGGCCCGGGTGGACGTGCTGGCGGTCTTTGCCCGGGAAAGGGAGGCGATGGGCGGAGCCGGTCTGGAGACGCTCAAACGGGTGGAGGCCCAAGTCGCGGCCGCCGCGCAGGCAGGGGCGAACGTCGCGCTGTTTCTGGCCGAGGGGCGCTACGAACAGGAGCTTGTCGCCGCGGCGCGGCAGCTTCGCACGACGTTGCTGGTGGCGGCTGCCGCCGGTTTGGACGAACAGGGCGGGGAGCGTGAAGCCGACAATCTGGGCGAGATCCTCGCCGGCGTGGACTGCCGGGTGGAACTGGTGTCCCCCAGGCGGGACGCTGACCGGAAAAAGGATGTGACATGAGCATTCCCATGGAAATGTATCTGCCGATTGCCGGCAACAGCGTGAACATTGCCGCCGTGTTTGGCCTTGGCGGCGGGGTGGGCCTGCTGTCGGGCATTTTCGGCGTGGGCGGCGGCTTTCTCATGACGCCGCTGCTGATCATGATGGGCATTCCGGCCACCGTGGCCGCGGCTTCCGACTCCAACCAGATCGTCGGGGCCTCGACCTCGGGGACCCTGGCCCATTTGCGCCTGGGCAACGTGGACATCAAGATGGGCGTGCTGCTGCTGGTCGGCGGCGTGCTCGGCGGCACCCTTGGGGTCGGGGTCATCAAGGCCCTGCGCCAGATGGGCAACGCCGACTTCCTCATCAACGTCACCTATGTGCTCATGCTCGGGCTGGTTGGCGGCTACATGTTCATCGAGAGCCTGCAATCCATGAAGAAAGCCAAGGCCCCGGCCAAGGCCGAACCCGCCAGGGCCTCCGGCCCGGGCTTTTTCAGCCGGCTGGTGGGAGGGCTGCCGTGGCAGATGGATTTCGTCCGCTCCGGCGCGCGCATGTCGCCGGTGATGCCGCTGTTCCTCGGCGGGCTGGTGGGCGTGCTCTCGGCCATCATGGGCGTGGGCGGCGGATTCATCATGGTGCCGGTCATGGTCTACCTGCTGCGCATGCCCATGCACGTCGTGGTGGGCACGAGCCTGTTCCAAATACTTTTCACCTGCATCAACGTCACGGTGATGCAGTCGATCTCCAACCACACCGTCGACTTCGTGCTGGCGCTGATCCTGCTTATCGGCTCGTCGCTGGGGGCGCAGGTCGGGGCCAAGGTCGGCAAGAAGCTCCACGGCGACCAGCTCAAGATCTTGCTCGCCACCCTGGTCCTCGTGGTGATGGTCAAAATCCTGTACGAACTCCTGGCCCGGCCCGACGTGCTGCTGGCCTATGTGGGAGGCCACTAGCCATGAAGCGCGCCATGCTGTTCGTTTTGTGCCTCGTTTGCTTGTGCCCGGCCGCCTGGGCGGCCGACCTGGATTTCACGGTCGCGCCCCAGGCCATCGACATCCATGCCCTGTACAACGGCACGACCATCACCATGACGGGTTCCGTGCCCGAGGGGTGCCAGGTCGTGGCCCGGTTTGTCGGCGCGCCCCAAAACGTCGCCCTCAAGAAAAAGGGCAAGGTGTTTGGGCTGCTGTGGATGAACCGCGAGACCCTCCATTTCGGCAACGCGCCGGGGGTGTGCCTCATTGCCGCCTCGGCCCCGGAAAAGGCCCTTGGGGCCGCGGCCGCCGAGCTTGGCTTGTCCGGCCTGGCCAAGGGCTTGACCATCGAGCCGGCCACGGCCGAGGACGACGCCCTGCGGACGGAATTCCTGCTCCTCAAAAAGCAGGAAGGCCTTTACCGCCAGGACGCCGGCACGGTGACGCTGGGGCAGCCCGCCGGCGCGGGCCAGACCTTCACGGCGGCCATCGCCGTGCCCTCGCGCCTCTCGCCCGGCAGCTACGCCGTGGAGATCTCGGCGATAAAAGACGGCCGCGTGGTCGCCCAGGGCCTGCGGGCCGTGGAAGCCAAGCTCTCGGGCGCGCCGGCCTTTTTGGCCGACCTGGCCTTCAACCACGGCGCGCTCTACGGCGTGCTGGCCTCGGTCATCGCCATCCTCGGGGGCCTTGGCATCGGGCTGGTCTTTCAGAGCAAGGGCGCGCACTAGCGGCCCATCGGCCGCGGCCTGTCAGGCAGGCTGCGGCCGTCCAACGGAAAAGGAAGCCTCATGGTATTGCCGGCCTGCATACGCCGTCTTTTGGGACGCGACAGCGCGCCGCCCGTGCCCTTTTCCGTGCTGTTCAAGAAATTCAAAAGCATCCTCGAACGCAACAACGCCATCCTTGAACTCATCGGCGACATGGGCGACAAGCTTGGCGGCGACTACATCTACGACCGGCAGTACATCCTCGATTCCTCCGAGCGCCTGGGCGATCAGGTCTTCAAGCTCGTTTCGGATTTAAGCCTTCTGTGCCAGCGCAAAAACGCCGCCCTGTTCGCCGCCTTCGAGCGCATCCAGCGCAAGATCCAGGAAGAGCTGGCCGGCCGGCGGACCCTATCGCGCACCGACCACATCCTGCCCCTGGCCGAGCTGACCCACGATCTGGCCGACGAGGGCGGCAACAAGATGGCCGGCCTGGGCGATGTGCGCAACATCCTGGGCTTCGCCGTGCCCGAGGGCTTTGTGGTCACGGCCGGGGCCTATTTCGAGGCCATGGAGCAGGCCGGGCTGCGCCGCCAGGCGGCCGAGGCCACACGGGCCTTTTGCCGGGAGGGCGGCGCGGGGTTGGCGGAAACGTCGCAGCGCTTGCGCCGGGCCATCCTGGACATGCCCCTGCCGCGCCCCCTGGCCAAGGCCGTGGAACAGGCCGCGCGCAAGCTCTCGGGGCCGGGCCGGGCGCTTCTGGCCGTGCGCTCCAGCGCCTGGGGCGAGGACGGCGAATCGAGCTTCGCCGGGATGCACGAGAGCGTTTTGGGCGTGGCCCCGGGCGACATCCTGGCCGCCTACCGGCGGGTACTGGCCAGCCTGTTTGACGAACAGGCCCTGGGCTACCGGCTGCACCGTGACCAGTGCGACGAGGAGCCGGCCATGGCCGTGGGCGTGCTGCGCATGGTCGACGCCGTGGTCAGCGGCGGGCTGTACACCTATGCCCCGCTCGGCGGCCAGGATCAGGCCATGGTGGTCAGCGCCGCCTGGGGCCTGGGCAAGCCCATCGTGGACGGCACGGCCGAGACCGACACCTTTCTTTTGGGGCGCACCCCGCCCCATGCGCTGCTGTCCAGCGAAATCGCCTACAAGACGACCCGGCTGGTCCTTGATCCGGCCGGCGGCACGCGCACCGAGGCCGTGGAACAGGACCGGCGCGACGTCCCGAGCCTGACCGGCGAACAACTGGCGGACCTGGCCCGCACGGCCATGAACCTGGAACGGTTTTTCAAGCGCCCCCTCGACGTGGAGTGGGCCATCGACGCCGCCGGCGCGCTGGTTGTCCTCCAGGCCCGGCCCCTGGCCATCCGGCCCCGGGCCTGCTCCCTGGACCTGGACGCGGCGGCGGCGGCCAAGGACGCGCCGACGCTGGTTTCCGGCAAGGGCGTCACGGCCATGGGCGGGGTGGCCTCGGGGCCGGTGCGCGTCGTGGCCGAAGGCGAGGACCTGGCCGATTTTCCCTACGGGGCCATCCTGGTCGCCCGCCATTCCTCGCCGCGCTTCGCCAAGGTCATGCCGCGCTGCCGGGGCATCGTCACCGACGTGGGCTCGGCCACCGGGCATATGGCCACCATCGCCCGGGAGTTGCGGGTGCCGACCCTGGTCGGCGTGGGCGTGGCCACCCGCGTGCTGGAGCCGGGCCGGGTCGTCACCCTGGACGCCGACCACGGCGTGATCTACGACGGCGCGGTGGCCACGCTGTGCCGCGACGAACTGGTGCGCGAGGACGTGTTCGAGGAATCCTGGGAATACCGGACGCTTAAGCGCGTGTTGCGCCACGTCAGCCCGCTGACCCTGCTCGACCCCAAATCCGAGGCCTTTCGCCCCGAGGCCTGCCAGACCTTCCACGACATCGCCCGCTACGTGCACCAGCGGGCCGTGGACAAGCTGTTGTCTTTGGCCGAGACCCATCACGAGATCACCCGGGGCGCGGCCCGCAAGCTCGCCACCGCCCTGCCGCTGGGGCTCACCGTCATCGACGTGGACGGCGGCCTGGCCCCGGGAACCGGCCAGGAAGCCCGGGAAGAAGACATTTTGTGCCGTCCCCTGCGGGCCATCCTGGACGGCATGGGAGCCGCCGGCATGTGGGAAACCAGCCCCGTGCCCGTGGACATGGGCAGTTTCATGTCGAGCGTCACCCGCACCTTCGGGGCCGACCTGGCCCATCCCACCCGCCTGGGGCGCAATCTGGCCGTGGTCTCCAAGGAGTATTTGAACCTTCACCTGCGCCTGGGCTATCATTTCACCGTGGCCGACGCCTATCTCGGCGGGTCGATCAACGACAACGCCATCTATTTCCGCTTCATGGGCGGGGTGACCGACCTCGCCCGGCGCTCGCGCCGGGCCTGGCTCGTGGCCGCCGTGCTGGAGCAGTTCGATTTCGTGGTCGAAACCAAGGGCGACATGGTCATCGGCCGGGTGAAAAAGCACCCCAAGCGGGCCATGCTCGACAAGCTCTTCATGCTCGGCGGGCTCATCGGCTACACCCGGCAGCTCGACGCGAGACTGGATTCCGACGAGGCCGGCAAGCGCCACCTCGACGCCTTTTTGCGCCGCATAAACGCGGCAAGGGAGACGCGCCAATGAACGACCCCGCACCGGGCGACGCCGGCACGGCGGCCACGCCGCCGCCTGGGAAAACGAGCATCCTCATCCTGGACGACGAACCCATCGTCTGCAAGCGCCTCAAGCCGTTTTTCCAAAAGGCCGGCTACGAGGTCGAGGCCTTCACCCAGCCGCCCCAGGCCCTGGCCCGGGTCGGCGAGCGGAGCTTTGACGTGGTCATCACCGACCTCAAGATGCAGGGCCTGGACGGCCTGGCCTTTCTGGGCAAGGTCAAGGCCCTGCGCCCCCAAACCGACGTCATCGTGGTCACGGGTTTCGCCACCATGGAAACGGCTCGGGAGTCCTTTCGCAAGGGCGTCTACGACTTCGTGGCCAAACCCTTCAAGCTGACCAAGATCCTCGACGCCGTGCGCCGCATCGAAAAGGAGCGGGGACTCGTCCCCTGACCGCGCCATGCCGGCCGGAAAACGCCCCGACGACGCCGCCATGGAGCCGGGTTCGCCCCGGTTCCTGTTCCGTTCGTTTCGGCGCATCCTGGCCTGCAACACCGCCGCCCTGGAGGCCATGGCCCGCATGGACCGGGCCATGGGCGGGGAATACGTGTTCGACGCCGCCTATCTGCAAAGTGCTGTGCGCGAGATCTGCCGCCAAACCCATCTGACGGCCTACCATATAAACGGCATGGCCGAGGAAGGGCACGTCGCCCTCTACGACGCCTTTCTCGCCGTCAAGGACGCCCTGGAAGACATCCTGGCCGGCGGCATGGGACCGCTGGCCGGCCGGCGCACCCTGGCCTTCGCGGAAATCGGCTGGGAACTGGAGCCGCTGGTGGGGCTGGCCGCCGCCGGCCTGGCCGTCCTTGGCCGTTCCC
>DLGG01000116.1 GCA_002482565.1 Solidesulfovibrio magneticus | reverse complement strand
GGACGGCACCCCGGCTGCCGGCCCGACAACCGGACTTCCGGGCGACGCGCCGGCCGGCGGCGTCTGGCCGCCGGGACGGCAGGCGGCGTATTCTTCCTCGCTCACCCGGCCGTCGTGGTCGGCGTCGCAGGAAAGATCGGCGCGGCAGTAATTGACAAGCGCCAGTTCGGTGAGCCGGCAGCCGGCCGGCGCGCCTGCCCCGGCGTCGCAGCCGTTTCGCCGCCGCAGTTCCGTGATGGTGTCGCAGGGGCCGCGTCCGGGCGCGGGCTTCCAGGCCTCGATGGCCTTTACGGCCGACAGGG
This sequence comes from Solidesulfovibrio magneticus, assembly GCA_002482565.1. Taxonomy (GTDB): domain Bacteria; phylum Desulfobacterota; class Desulfovibrionia; order Desulfovibrionales; family Desulfovibrionaceae; genus Solidesulfovibrio; species Solidesulfovibrio magneticus_B. The sequence continues at coordinate 9,593 of DLGG01000116.1, read as the reverse complement.
CGTGGGCCGTGCGCCAGGTGGGCAGCCAGGCATTGGCCGTGTCCGGATCGAGCAGGTCCACGGCGTAGCCCATGACGCCGCCCAGGCTTTTGACGCCGCAGCCGATGGCGAGCAAGTAGTTGATCTGCTCCTTGCTCTCCCCGGACCCGGGCGACCGGCCCGGCTCATGACCGTTCTCGGAGGCCACCCAGGCCAGCTTGCCGGCGGCCACGATCCGCTCCACGGAGCGCAGGATCAGGTCGAGCTGATCATTTTCAAAAAACAGCGGCTGGCCGAAACGCGGATTGGGATTGAAAAAGATTCCGTCGATGTCCGGATGCGCCCTGGCCGAGGCCCTGGCCCGGGCGTTGAGGAACAGCACATGTTTTTTATCCAATGCTTTGAAAAGCCGGGCGAAATAGTCGGTCTCGTCGTCCCTGGCCCAGTTGCGGAAGGCGTAGAAGTCCATGCCCTTGGGCGTAAGCCACCGGGCCGGGTCGCCGTCGCGGTCGTTGGCGGCGTCGGGAAACGGCCGGCGGGAAAACAGGGCCGGCTCGCGCACCAGCTCGGCCGGCGGCGGCACGCGAAAATCGGTGAGCGATACCTTGGGATCGCCCCAGGCCTGGCGCAGCCCGGCGTCGGTCCCATAGCGGGCTGTGAGCCACGAGCGGAAACGGGCCGTGAAATCCGGGGAATAGTCGGTGAACATCATGGGCCGCCGCCCCAGGCCCGGCCCGCCGCCTGGGGCATCCACCACGATATAGTTGGGGCCGTAGCCGTCCTCGCCGGTGGGGCCAAGGCCGAAGGCCCAGCCGACCAGGGCCGGATGGGTCCGGTAGCGCCCGACCAGGGCTTCGATAAACGCGCCGAAATCCCGCCGGGCATCCGGACTGCCCATGCTCGGGTTGGCGTAGGCCGTGCCGTAGGTGTCGGTCTCGCAGGACCGGCAGGCCGAGCGTTCCTGATAGCCCGCGCCCGGGGGAAAGCCCTGCTCGGCCAGCCACCAGCCGGGCAGGAAATGGTTGGCCGAGGTCTTGAGCACCACCTGGGCTTTACGCTTGGCCGCGTAGTCCATGACCGCGTCCAGGGGGGCGAACTCGTAGCGGGCCGCTTGCAGCGTGGCCGGCCGGGCCGGGGAGCGGTCGAGGTCGCTCCACCAGACGCTGGCCATGACCAGGCGCACGCCCTGGGCCAGGGCCGTGTCCACGGCCCGTTTCATGGCCTCGACCCAGCGGGGATCGCCGTATTCGGGCTGGCCGGGCATGGGATTGCCCCGGCCGGGATAGTAGTAGATTTCGACAAAACCCGACGTGGCCGGCTTGCCGTCGACAAGCAGGATGGGCCGGCCGCCCTCGCGGCCAACGGCGCTTGGGGCGGCCAGGGCGCTGCTTGCGCCGGCCAGGGAGGCGGCCAGAATAAGGCAGGACAGCAAAGCGGTCAGGCGAGCGCGGATCATGGACAGCTCCTGGGGCCGACGGCCCCGGCCGGACTCAGACGGCCGCGAAAGCCAGGGCCGCGCCCGCTCCGGTCTGGCCGGCCACGGCCGAAGCCTTGGCCGAAGTGTCGGCGACAAGAAGGTTGCCGCCAACCAAATTCTTCCCGACAAAACCTTCGAAATCATACGCATACCGGGTGGCCCGAAACACGTTGTTGGCATAGCCCAGGCCCACGGCCTCGGCCGACTCCCCTTGTTGCAACAAGCCCTGGTCAGTGTCCGGGTTGACGTAGTTCCAGACCGTTTGCCCGGCCGGCGTGATTTCCAGCATGTTGCCGGTCGCGCCCAGGGTCACCAGGGTGTCGCCGTTTTCCAGACGCTGGGCCCCGGAGACGTAGGCCGAATAAAAACCGGCCACGTCGCCGCCCGGATAGCTCCAGACCACCTCGGGTTCGGCAAAGGACCCGTCGAAATTTCGGCGATACGCGCCGTCCTCGTCAACGGGCAGGACCAGTTCCTGGACGTGGGAATACTCGCCGTAAGGGCTTTGCCAGCCGTTGTTGAAGACCAGCACGTTGCCGGCTCCGGGCAGCCCTTCTTCGATCCACAAGGCGTCGTGCTGGCCGTAAAGGGTCTGATCGGCGGCCGAGCCGGCGTCATAGGTCTGGGGATTGCCGAAGCGGTAGAGGAGATCGCCGCCGTGGCCGGCCTTGCCGCCGGTTGTGCCGGCCGCCTCGGCCGTGGTCGTGCCGTGGTCGATGATCCAGACTTCGCTTTGGGTGTGGACGCTCAAGAGGATCTGGTCGGTTGCGGCATTGTAATCGATGCCGTTAATGTGGGTCCAGTCGGAATCGACCTTGCCGGTTTCCTTGACCAGAGCGCCAATGGAATTGAGGTTGATGCGCTCGGGGTGGCTCGACACCTGGCCGTAATCGGGCAGGGCCGGGTTTTCGTCCTGCACGAGATGGTCCCAGGCGTGCCACTCCCAGACGACCTGGCCCGAATCCGGTCCGGTCTTTTGGACCTCGACGACGTAATCGACCAGCAGGCCCTTGGTCGGGATGAACGCCGGCGAACGGCCGGCCAGATAGGCTTCCTGAGGGCTTTTGTATTCCCAGGCCACCAGCAGCACATTGCCGTTGGGCATGACGCAGAAATCGTGGTGCTGGCTGTAGTCCTCGCCGATGTGCTTGTAGCTCCACACGAGGTTGCCTTGCCAGTCGAACTCCTCGATAAGCCCGCCGGCCGGAGCGTTCATCTTGCCGACGTGGGCGTTGCGGTAGGCGACCGCGGAACGCACGAGGTCGCCGTTGTCCAGGAGATAGGCCGCTCCCGCGCCGACATGAGGACTCGTCCAGGCGTTGACGACCTGGCCGGCGTTGTTAAGGAGCCAGGTGTCGTGGCCAAATAACGTCGAAACCAGGGTCAGGCCGGGCTGGGCGGCGACGTCGGCCGCAAAAAGGCCAAGGGTTTGTTCCTGGGCATTGCCGTTAGTCATGGACGCTTCCTGGGTCTGGCAGGCGAAGCAATGCCCGACCGGCCAACGACGCCTGGGGCAGGCCGGGAGGGCATCGCCTTTCCTGGTGTTTCGCCAGGATGAGTACGAACATCCCCTCTCCCGACTCTCCGGTGGTAGACGCAAGCCATGGGCGCGTCAAGACGGCCGCCTCCGGTTGTCACTGGAACCGCTGCCGCCGTCATTGACAAACGGCCTGCAGCGTGGTCTACATTATTACCGTTTTTTCTGGAGAATGAAAAATAGACTTATTTGCCAGCATGGAAAGAGGTCTGCCATCTTGCTCGCTTCCTTATTCAAGCCACGCCGTCGCGTTGTTCCTCCCGGGGATGTTCCTATGCCAACCAGCGCCAAACCGAAGCCGCCCCTGTCCCGGGCTTACACGTTGAAGGCCTCCAAGATTCCGGATTACTTCGGGGTATTGCTTGGAAACCCGATTCCGGAGGTCTTCGACACGGCGTTTCTGGCCAAGTCCGGCTTCCGCTACGCCATTGACCGGTCTTTCATCGCCATCCTTACGGGGCTGGGGTTTCTCACTGAAGCCGGCCAGCCAACCCGTCGCTATGCCGATTTCCACGGCCGCCGCCTGTCCGGGACCGTGTTGCGCCAGGGGTTGGCCGAGGCTTATGCCGGCCTGCTGGCCGAGTTGCCCAACGCCGCCGTCTGCCCCGAACGCGAAATCATGGAGACCGTGTCCCGGTATTTCCATGGAGAAATCAACGACATGGCGGCCAGCGGCATCGCCGCCACCTTCCTGGCCCTGACGCGTTACGCGACCAGCCTGGACAACGGCGCGGCCAGCGCCGACGTGGCGCAACGCCCGGCCGACGTCGCGGTCGCGGCGTCCGAGCCGGTCTCGTCGGCACTCGGCGCAAGCGGCCCAACGGCGGCGTCCGTGTCCGCGCCCGAACCTGTCGCTGCATCAAAGCCCGCGACTGCGCCCGAGCCTGTCGCTATGTCCGAGCCTGTCGCTGTGTCCGAGCCTGTCGCTGTGTCCGAGCCTGTCGCTGCGGGCAGCCCGACTTTTGCCGTTGCGCCTGTCGCCACGCCTGCCCGCGTTGCAAAAGCCGAGGCGGCGGCGTCCTCCGTCGCTCCCGCGCCTGAACCGGTGGCCGCAATCGTCGCCGAGGCGTCCCTTGCCGCCGCGCCGGTACCCACCGTCGCGGAAGTTCCGGCTGCGGCAACGGCCATGCCCACCGTTCCCGAGACGGCGGCGACCGAGACGACGCCGGCCGCCGACACGGAAGCGGCGGACGAAACGGACCAAGCGCCGGGCATCGTCATCGAAACCGCCTCTCCAGAAAAACGCAGCCCTGGCCAAGGCTCGCCCAAGCACCCCGCAATCCACATCACCCTGCCGGCCAGCACCGACGAGGCTGTCTACGACGCCATTTTCGCCAGCCTCAAGCGCCACCTGCTGTCGCCCGGGAACAAGGTCTAGGGCGGCTGCCCGTCAGCAACGCCGCCCAAGCGGCCTGGTGACCGCCTGACTCAACCCCAAAAAAACACGCGCCGCCCCATGCCGAAGACTGCGGCACGGGACGGCGCGTTCTCTCTCGTATTCCATCAATCGCGGCAAAGGCCAGCCATTACTTGGGCAGCGCCTTCCACTCCTCAATCACTTTCTTGCAGGCCGGGCTGGCCTTGTCGAGATTTTCCGGTTTGGCCACGCAACCGCGTCGGCCGCCGCCGCCTTTTTGCACATCGGCGCAGGGGCCGCCCGGGGCAATGAGCGCAGCGCATTCTTTTTCAAACTGCGCCCGGTTGGCGGCATCAGCCGCTTCATCGGCGGCAAAGGCCGGGGCGGCGCAAAGCGACAACGCCATCGCAAACAGCAAGCATCGCATTCTCTTTCCTCCTGACTTTGTTGGAGTTCGGAAAAAGTCAGCACACTTACGCGATCAACGGTTGAAAAGAACCTCCGCTTGGGATATGCTTGAAGGCTTTTCAACAAGTTCAAAAAATCACAAAGTCCGCGTCTTGTCCAGCGAAAAGTTGCTTCCCGCAACAATGCCGTTGCAGCAGCTTTCACAGGCGTTCGACGGACGCCCTGCGGCCCGACACGCCGGCCACCCCGGCACAGCCCCAAGCGCGCGACCAACTTCGGACGGATCGACGACCAAGGGCCCGGCGCGACCAGGGTTCGCCTGGCTGCGCCGGGCCTCCCCGACCACAAGGCCTTGCCCGTGACGATCCGCCCGACGCGCCACCGCGACATCGGCGCGACTTCAGCGCAGCATCAACGCGAACACGCCCCAGCCCAGGTATTCACGCGTGTACGCGGCATAACGCGCAGGCTCCGAAGTCAGCTTGGCCCGCACCTCCCCGGCCAGCTCGTCGTCGGGGTGGGCTTCAAGCCAGCGACGCATGGTGAGCCATTTGGCCGCCTCGTAACGGTCCCAGCCGTCCTGGTCGGCCAGGACCATCTCCACGACGTCGCAGCCCAGGCGGCCAAAAGACGCGACAAGCTCCGGAAGCGTAAGAAAGTCCGCGACCGCGCCGGCCAGACAGCCCTTGGCGACGTCTTGGGTTGGCGGCACTTGCCGCCAGTAGGGTTCGCCGATGAGGATGATCCCGCCCTCGGCCAGGCTTCGCGTCAACAGTTCAACCGTGCCGGCGATCCCGCCGCCGATCCACGTCGCGCCGACGCAGGCGGCCACATGCACCTTCTCGTCGGCGACATAGCCGGCGGCGTCGCCGTGGATGAACCGGACGCGGTCAGCCACGCCGAGTTCCACGGCCCGGCCTTTGGCCTGCTCGGTGAACAATGGACTCATGTCCACCCCGACGCCGCGTATGCCGTGGTCGCGGGCCCAGGTGCACAGCATCTCCCCCGATCCGCTGCCGAGGTCGAGGATGCGCGCCCCGGGTTCCAGACGCAGCGCCTGGCCCAGAACGGCAAACTTGTCGGGCGTGAACGGGTTGTGGATGCGATGGGCGCTTTCCGTGATCGTGAAAATCCGGGGGATGTCCATTGGGAAAAGCTCCTTATGGGTGTGAGAGCATTTGACACGTGCCGGCTTGGCGGCCGCACACCTCAAGGCTCCAATGGGAGCCACACGGGGTAAGACAATCGCCATAACGCAAAAAGGGCCACTGACCGAGTCAGCAACCCCCAAAAAATGGTGCCCGAGGCCGGAATCGAACCGGCACGTCCCGAAGAACAAGGGATTTTAAGTCCCTGGCGTCTACCAGTTCCGCCACTCGGGCACTGAAGCCCGCTTCTTGCCCCGAATCCCGCGCCGCGTCAATTCCAACGCCTTGGGGCGCGGGCCGAACCAACCGCCGCCCGAGGGGCATGGCCGGCAATTCCAGGCCGCCCCGCCCCGTGCCATCGCCCGGCATCGCCATGACCTCGCCCGCCGCAGCGCCACCGCCCCTCCCCGCGCGTAGCCAGACGCCCCCTTTCCTGCTACACCTCCCCACCATGTCGCAGCCACGCAAACGCACGGTCGTCCTCGGTCTCGACGGGCTTCCCCGCACCCTGGCCCAAAGCCTGGCCGCCACCGGCCGGCTGCCCAACCTCGCCCGCCTGCTCGCCATCGACGCGGCAAGCATCGAGGCCGAACTGCCCGAACTCTCGCCCGTCAACTGGACGAGTTTTTTAACCGCCGCCAATCCCGGCCGCCACGGCGTCTACGGCTTTGTCGGCATCGACCCGGCCAGCTACCGCCTGGGACCCGTGGACGCCTCGGCCATTGCCGCGCCCACCCTCATGACCCGCGCCACCCAGGCCGGGCTCGTCGCCAAGCTGGTCAACATCCCCTGCGCCGCGCCGGTTTCGCCGCTGCGCGGAGCCATCATCGCCGGTTTTCCCGAGACCGACCTCGCCCGGGCCGTCTACCCGCCGGAACTGGCGCAGAATCTGAAACTCGCCGGTTACCGCATCGAGGCCGACACCACCAAGGGCGCGGCCGATTTCGATACCCTTGCCAGGGAACTGCGGGCCACCCTGGCCTCGCGTCGGGCCGCCCTGGAAATGCTCTGGACCGGCGGCGACTTCGATCTTTTCATGATCGTGTTGACCGAAACCGACCGGCTGTTCCATTTCTTCTTCCCGGCCGTGGCCCGGCCCGAGCATCGCCTCCACGGCCCGGCCCTGGATCTCCTGGCCGACTGGGACAAGCTGATCGGGCTGGTCCTGGACCGCTACGAGGCCCTGCCCGGGCCCAAGCGCTTTTTCGCCCTGGCCGACCACGGGTTCACCGAGCTCGAAACCGAGTTCGACCTCAACGTCTGGCTGGCCGGCAAGGGGCTGCTGCGCGTCGAACCCGGGGCCACCGGCGAGTACGACGCCCGCATCGTGCCCCACCATACCGCCGCCTTCGCCCTGGACCCGGGGCGGGTCTACATCAATATCAAAGAGCGCTTCGCACGGGGCGTCTTCCACGAACACGTGGCCGAAAAGCTGGCCGAAGACCTGCGCGGCGAACTGCTGGCCATTGTCCACGACGGCCGGCCGCTCATGGAAGCCGTGCACCTGCGCGGCGAGATCTACGCCGGTCCGCAAGTCCGCCGCGCTCCGGACGTCGTGTGCGTGCCCCGGCCGGGCGTGAGCCTGACGGCCAAATACAACCGCACCGAGCTGACCGGCAACTTTGGCCGGTTTGGCTGCCACAGCCCGCACGACGCGCTGTGGTGCGACTCCGAAGGCTCTCGCCCGGCGCGCACCTCCGACGCCGGGGCCGTGGTCGCCGCCTCCCTTGGTCTGCCAGAACCCAAAGAGTTTCCATGGATTTCGCCCGCGAACTGAACCCCGCCCAGCTTGAGGCCGTCAGCACCACCGAAGGGCCGGTCCTGGTCATCGCCGGCGCCGGCAGCGGCAAGACCCGCACCGTCGTCTACCGTCTGGCCCATCTGGTGCTCAAGGGCGTGGAGCCGGCCTCCATCCTGCTTTTGACCTTCACCCGCAAGGCCGCCCAGGAGATGCTCACCCGGGCCGGGCTGCTTTTGGCCCTTGGGGCCCAAGGCATCTCGGGCGTGGCCGGCGGCACCTTCCACGCCTTCGCCTTTGCCGCGCTGCGCCGCTACAGCGAGGCGGCCGGTTTTCCCACGGGATTCACCTGCCTCGACGCCGCCGACTGCGAGGACATCCTGGGGCAGTGCAAGGACAGGCTGGGCCTGGGCAAGGGCGACCGGTCGTTTCCCCGCAAATCGGCCATCCTGGGCCTTTTGTCCAAGGCCCGCAACAAGGAATTGGAAGTCGGCGACGTCATCGCCCGGGAAGCCTTCCACCTGCTGCCCTACGCCGAGGCCATCACCAGCCTTGGCCAGGCCTACGGGGCATTCAAGGCCGAGCACAATCTGCTCGACTACGACGATCTGCTCTTCACCCTGGAGCGGCTCCTGGCCGATCCCGCCGGCCCCGGCGCGCTCATTCGCGCCCGCCACAGCCATGTCATGGTCGACGAATACCAGGACACCAACAAGGTCCAGGCCAGGCTCACGCGCCTTCTTGCCCCGGAAGGCGGCAACGTCATGGCCGTTGGCGACGACGCCCAGTCCATCTACGCCTTTCGCGGCGCGTCGGTGGACAACATCCTGGATTTCCCGAGCCTGTTTCCGGGCACGAAACTGATTAAGCTCGAACGCAACTACCGCTCCACCCAGCCTATCCTCAATCTCACCAACGCCGTGCTGGCCGGAGCCGGACGCAAGTTCGAGAAACATCTCTTCACCACCCGCGAGGACGGCCCCCAGCCCCAGTGCATGCGGCCCTTTTCCGACCTCACCCAGGCGTCCATGGTGGCGGCCAAGGTCAAGGAACTCTCGGCCACCATCCCGCTCCATGAGATCGCCGTGCTGTTTCGGGCCGGCTACCAGTCCTACGCCCTGGAAGTGGAGCTCGGCAAAGCCGGCATCCCCTTCCAGAAGTACGGCGGCCAGAAATTTTCCGAGGCCGCCCACATCAAGGACGTCCTGGCCTACCTGCGCCTGGCCCGCAACACGGCCGACTTTCCGGCCTGGTCCCGGGTGCTGGCCTTCGTGCCGGGCATCGGCCCGAAAACGGCCACCAGGATCTTCGAGGCCATCCGGGCCGGTGACCGGGCGATGCTCGGCAAGATGGCGGCCAAGTCGGGCGAATTCAAGGCGCTGATCGAATTTCTCGACGCCCTGCGCGCCCTGCCGCCCTCGCCCCAGGAGCTGCTCGCCAAGGTCATCGAGGCCTATGCCCCGCTTCTGGCCGAAAAATACCCCGACGACTATCCGCGCCGCCAGGCGGGCCTCGACCAGCTCGAACAGATCGCCGCCTCCTATGCCGACCTCGACGCCTTCCTGGCCGATCTGGTCCTGGAAAACCCGGACGAGGACCGCAAAAAAGCCCGCGAAGGCCATCTGGTGCTGTCCACGGTCCACTCCTCCAAGGGCCTGGAATGGTCGGCCGTGCTCATCATCGACCTTGTGGACGAGCGTTTTCCCTCGCGCCATGCCCTGTCCCGGGCCGAGGACCTGGAAGAGGAACGCCGGCTGCTCTACGTGGCCTGCACCCGCGCCCGGGATTATCTCGGGCTTTTCGCCCCGGAGACCCTCTACCAGCGCCAGGGCGGCGGCTGCGCCCCGGCCATGCCGAGCATCTTCCTGCGCGAACTGCCCCAGGGCCTGCTGGCCGAGCGCCGCGAACGCCTGGGCGGCTCCGGCGCGGCCAGCTTCGCCTGCCCCGCG
>DLGG01000049.1 GCA_002482565.1 Solidesulfovibrio magneticus | reverse complement strand
GGCGGCGGCAGGACGGCGGCGGCCTGGGTCCGGTCCGGGATGCCCGGCCGGCCGGTCAGGCGGCAGCCCAGGCCAAAGGGCGGCAGATAGTCGAGCAGCGCCGGACTGGTGGCCGGGACGGCCAGCCCGCCCAGCCGGGCGCAGGCCGGACAGGCGGAAGCCGGATCGTCCAACTCCAGGATGAGCCAGCCGTCCGGGTCCCGGGCCAGGGCTTCCAGCAACGCGACGGCCCGGGCCTTTTGGGCTTCGAAGAACTCCATGAAGGCGTCGAGCTGGCTCTCGCCGGCCCCGGCCTCCTCGGCCAGATTCCACACGACCTGACCGCTGAGTTTGCTGAAGAGCTTATGCTTTTGCAGTATCTGAGCGGGAGTGGCGTGCATGTCCTGGGCCTGCCCTGTCCCCGATGCGCTGCCGCGACAGCGAAATATCGGCTTATGGTTTGATGAACGGGCCGCGTCAATGGCCGACTTCCGGCCGAGGCAGGCGCGGCGTCGCGAAACAGCCCGGCTAGGGTTTGACGTAGGCGAAACCCTGGCGCTGCAGATCGACCAGCTCCACCACGCCGGCCGGCACGATGCGGCAGCAGGGGCACAGGTCGGCCGGGGCGATGCCGAAATGGGTCAGCGCGTTGTTGCACACCCGCACTTCGAGCCCCAGGTCGCCAAGGGCCGCCAGTTTGGCGCAGTTGTCGGCGGCCTTGACCATGAGCGTGATGGCCGGGCCGTTGACCAGCAGCACGGCCGTGAATTTTTCGTCAGCCAGGGCCTTGAGGTAGTTGGCGATGTTGCTCAGCGCAATGTTCAGCTCGTCCTGGCCCTTGTCGAGATGGAACACGATGTCGTAGTGCATGGCGTCCTCGTTGCTCGCTGTCGCGCCGGGCAAAGCCTGGGCGCACGGGATGCGGCGCTAGTGTCGCGTCCACGAAAAGCGCATAAGGCATTTCGTAGGCAACGTAGCAAAACCATGAGTTTTTCTTAAAAATACTATCGTCTTTTTCAAGGGACGCTCCACTAGGCTTCGTGGATCATGTCCATCAAATACTGGCCGTAGTCGTTTTTGAGCATGTCCTTGGCCAGCCCTTCCACCTGGGCGGCGTCGATGTAGCCCATGCGGTAGGCGATCTCTTCCAGGCAGGCCACGAGCACCCCTTGGCGTTCCTGGATGGCCTGGACGAAGCTTGAGGCGTGCAGCAGCGATTCGTGGGTGCCGGTGTCGAGCCAGGCGTAGCCGCGCCCCAGGAATTCCACCTTGAGCTTGCCCCGTTTCAGGTAGACGTTGTTGAGATCGGTGATCTCCAACTCGCCGCGCGCCGAAGGCGTCAGGCCCTCGGCCACCGAGACCACGTCGTTGTCATAGAAATACAGGCCGGTCACGGCGTACTTCGACTTGGGCTGCTCGGGCTTTTCCTCGATGCTGATGACCTGCTTGTCGGCGTTGAACTCCACCACGCCGTAGCGCTTGGGATCGCGCACCTTGTAGCCGAAGACCACGCCGCCCTCGGTGAGCTTGGCGCAGCGCTGGAGCACCGTGGCCAGGCCCTGGCCGTAGAAGATGTTGTCGCCAAGGACCAGGCAGACCGAGTCGTCGCCGATGAATTCCTTGCCAAGCAAAAAGGCCTGGGCCAAGCCCTCGGGCTTGGGCTGCACCTTGTAGGAAAACGACATGCCAAGGCTCTGGCCGTCGCCAAGCATCTCCTGAAAACGCGGCAGATCCGTCGGCGTCGAGATGATGAGCACTTCCCGGATGCCGGCCAACATCAGCACCGACAACGGGTAGTAGATCATGGGCTTGTCATAGATGGGCAAAAGCTGTTTGCTCACCACCCGGGTGATGGGATAGAGCCGCGTGCCGGACCCGCCGGCCAAGATGATGCCTTTCATCCGGTATCCTCGCTTGATAAGCCGTCCATGCCGGACGTATCGTTGCCACGCTTTTGACCCAACCACTCAAAAACCGCAAGGCCCGTAAAGGATGCCGCCATGGAAGCCTCCCTCCTCGTTGCCGCCCCTCTGACCCTTGCCGCCGGCGAGCGCGTCGCCGTCCTTGACGCCGACAATGCGTTTTTCACCCCGCGCCTGGTCGCCGCCGGCCGTCTGCCGCGCCTGGCCGTGGGCATGACCTTGACCCCGCCGGCCGGACCGGCGCTGATTCTCGTCGGCGTCGCCCCGGTTCCCGGCGACGGCGACGCCCCGGCAAGCCGGCTCTACACCGCCAAGGCCCTGGAAGCCGGCTCCCTCCCGGCCGGCCCGACCGCCTTTACCGTCACGAAAAAGGGGCTGGCTCTGGCCTGGGTGACGCTCAGCGACAAAGGCAGCCAGGGGCTGCGGGCCGACGCCGCCGGACCGGCCATCGCCGAAACCTGCGCCGCCTGCCTGCCCCTCGCCCTGGCCCAGGGGCATCTCATCCCCGATGAACCGGCCGAACTGCGCGCCCTGCTCCTCGATCTGGCCGTCACCCAGGGCTTTGACCTGATCGTCACCACCGGCGGCACCGGACTTTCGCCCCGCGACACCACCCCCGAAGCCACCCTGGGCGTCATCGAAAAACGCCTACCCGGGTTCGAGGCGGCCATGCTCCTGGCTTCCCTGGCCAAGACGCCCCACGCCATGCTGTCCCGGGCCGTCGCCGGCACCGTGGGCCGGGCCATCGTCATAAACGTGCCGGGCTCGCCCAAGGCCGTGCGCGAAACCCTGGCCGCCGTCATGGCCGCCATCCCCCATGGCTTGGACAAACTGCACGGCGACCCTTCGGACTGCGGCCAAGGGTGAGAAAATAAGAGGAAAATGCCTCCGGCGGCTGGGGGCCTGAGGCCCCCAGACCCCCCGCATAAAGACAAAGGTTAAAGGGGGATGGGCTGGGGCGGCGAGGGGCGGTCGGGGGTCGGGCTTGCGGTTGGCGGGCTTGGTCCGGGCCGCCGTTGCCTGGGAACCCCCGACAGCGGGGAAGACAAGGAACGGGAAAACGTCCCCGGCCGGAGGCTCCGGCCGGGGACGCGCTATTGCGGACTGGCGGGTGAGGTGGCCGGCGTGGCCGGTCCGGGTGACGCGGCCGGAGCCGACGGGCTTGGCGCCGCTTTTTTCGGCGCGCCCGGAGCAACGGGAGCGGTCGGGGCTGGCTGCGTTCCGGTAGCGGCCCCCGGGATTGCTTCCGGTTTCTTCGCCGCCGGCGCGGCAGCCTGGGTCGCCGGCTTTTTCGGCGCGGCCGGCGGCGGCGGCACGGCCGGACGCGCCGACTTGGCGCAGGCCGCCGCCGCGGCCCGGTATTCCTTGAAGGCGTCGCCGAAAGCCGGGTCCTTGACCATGGACAGGCGGTAGTAATCCAGCGCCTGGGCGCACTGCCCGGCCTGCATGGCGATGTTGCCGAGGTAGTAGTAGGTCTGCGGATTGGCCGACTTGAGTTCCGCCGCCTTGACCAGGGCGTCCTGGGCCTCGGGCCGGCGTCCCTGGCCGTAGCGCAGGATGCCCAGCGCCTCCAGGGGACGCGGATTGCCCGGTTCCAGGGACGACGCCTTGGCCAGGGCCGCTTCGGCCCGGTCGGGCTGGCCCTGCTTGGCCCGACACAGCCCGAGCAGCAAAAACGTCTCCCCGGACTGGGGCAGCTCGCGGGTCAGGGCTTCCAACTCCGGCAAGGCCCGGACACAATCCCCGGCCAGCACGGTCTGGCGGGCCGCGTCCAGGCGCTCAGTCGGCTTGGGCGCGGGCGGCGGCGCCGCCGGCTGTTTTTGGCAACCGGCCGCAAACCCCAGACACAGGGCCAGGCAGGCGATGGTCAGACGACAGACGTGGCGCGGCATGGCTCAACTCCCTGCGGCGGCCCGCCTCCTGGCGTCCGCCCATTCCCTTGTGCATCAGGCCAATCCTTGGATGATAGGCGTTGGCCGTCAAACCTGTCAACTTTTCGTGGATTGGCTGAAAAGGCCGCCTTGACGCCTATTTCCTACCGACGTAAACCATAAAAGATCGCATCAATCCCGGGAAGTTCAGTCTACGGAGCCAGCCAGCATGTCCAGGTCGTCGCAAAAGGACTCGCGCGGATGCGCTCCAGGTCCCATCTGCAGCCTTCGCCAACCCGTTGCCCGGGCGAGACGGCGTCCATGACCATGCAGCCGCCGAACGCCTTGCCCGCCGAAACGGCTTTTTCCCTGCGCGCCGACCTGCTGCTCCTGGCCGCCGTGCTGACCGTGCTGGCGGGCCTGGGCTGGGCAAACCGCCAGCTGTTGGCGGTGCTGGCCGACCTTTCCTGCGCCGTGGCCGGCATGGCCACGTTTCTGGTCATCTGGAACGCCCGGCGGCAGGTGGAGCAGGGGTTTTTCCTGGTTCTCGGCATGGCCTTCCTGGCGGCGGCCGCCCTGGACGGCGCTCGCCTGGCTCTGGCCGCCATGCCGGAACTGTACCTGGGCGATTTCAGCGCCGGTTTGCACGCCGTAAGCCAGCTCGCCCTGGCCGTAGGCCTGGCCGGCGGCGCCTGGCTCCCCCGGAAGCGGACATTGTCAGTAGCGGCGGCCGGAGCCTGTCTGGCCGGACTCACGGCCAGCCTGACCCTGGCGCTTTTGGCCTTGGGCTACCTCGACGCCTGGGGCCTGTCCAACGCCGCCGAAGCCGGCCGGCGCGAATTCCTGGCCGCCGTCGCCCATGGACTGGCGGCGGCGCTGTTTCTGACGGCCGGCGCGGGCATCTGGCGTGACCGGCAGACCTTGCCGGCGGCGCTGGCCTC
>DLGG01000007.1 GCA_002482565.1 Solidesulfovibrio magneticus | reverse complement strand
CGGCCGCCCCTGGTAGCTACGTATGTGGCGGAACAACCGTAGCCGTCGTGAGACTAGGTTTAAAGGCTCATTCTTTTCATGTCAAAGCAAAAAGTTGTTTTCAGCTTAAATTTTGTGCGCTGAAAACGAATGAGCATATAACTTACTGTCTTTATTTACAAATAGCTTTGGATGGTGGGTCTATGCAAGTTGCAGCTTCGGTTGCAGGTTCCGCCGAGAAAGATGCAACCGCAGAATTTCACGACGTTTTTGGTAGGCTTAAAGAAGCCACGTCTTCTGCGACTGACACCGACTTGGCAAATTGTCTCGGAATTCAGCAGGGTTCAGTGTCTGTAGCCAAGAAAAGGCTACAAATCCCTCCTGCCTGGATAACGAAAATATCTAAGGACTTCGGAGCATCTGCCGACTGGATTCTTTACGGCATAGGTCCCATGCTCCGGGGTAGTGCCCAGACTGTGCCCACAAAGGCGCAAGAACACACCACTTCCCCGATCTTCATTTCCGAGGAAGACGCGCCAGACCACGGCCTGACCATGGTTCCCAAGGTCAAGGCCCGTCTGACCGCAGGCACCGGCAGCCTGGAAACCAGCGGAGAAGTGGAAGGGTATTACGCTTTTCGAACGAAGTTCTTAAAAAGGAAGGGACGTCCGGGCAAAATGGTTCTTATGGACGTCGTTGGCGACAGCATGGAGCCTGTTGTTGAGGATGGAGACACCGTGCTGATAGATGAAAGCCAGCGTGAGATCATAGCCGGCGGTATGTTCGCGGTGGGAATTGAGCAAGAAGTCTTCCTAAAATACTTGCTTCGTGTGCCTGGAAAGCTCGTTTTGCAAAGCCGTAACGAGCGTTATGCGCCCATAGAAGTGGACATGAACGGCGACCTGGTCGGCACGGTGCGCATCATCGGCCGAGTGGTTTGGAGCTGCCGCGAGTACGTGCGGTAGCCCCTCAAAAGCCATTCATTCCCGTGCCAAAAGCCGCGCATTTTTCTACCATTTTCAATCAATCCGTGCCAAAACCTCTTTGTGCCCGTCGTCGCCCGCAAACCCAGGCGCGGCGGGCCTTTTCGGCCTTTCCCCTCCCTGTTTAATTAGTGCCAAAGTGATCGCCTCCCCGGTGGACGAACCTGCGGCGATTTGGCTGTGACTGACGAGTTGAGTTCTCGTCTTCTGCGGTTGCCGTTGTATTATCAAATGACTGAAAAAGAAGTGGACATTGTGGTAGACGCGCTTTTTGATTTCTACAACGTTTGAGCTGTAGTGATGTAAACATGTCAAAAACTGTCGCTATTTTGCAGTCGAATTATATACCTTGGAAAGGGTATTTTGATATTATTAATGCTGTGGATGCGTTCGTTCTTTACGATGACTGTCAGTTTACACGCCGGGACTGGCGCAACCGAAACAAGATCAAGACGCCTCAGGGTGTTGCTTGGTTGACTGTGCCTGTGCGTTCCAGGGGAAACTTCATCGCGCCCATTAATACGATTGAAGTCGACGGAGTCTCCTGGCGTGAAAAACATGCCGCAACACTTAAGCACCAATATGCCAAGGCTCCGGCATTCAAGGAAATCTGGCCAAGGATCCAGGCGGCGTATGGCGACTGCCTGCAGACGACTCTTCTTAGTGAAGTTAATTACCGCTTCATCAGGGAAGTGTGCGCCATCCTGCGGATTGACACGCCTTTGCTTTGGTCCCACGAGCTTGGCGTCAAGGAAGAAGATCCGTCCGAGCGTCTAGCCGCCATTTGTTCGCGCTTGGGAGCTACGGCCTACCTTTCCGGCCCGGCGGCGCGTGATTATCTTGACGAGGAGGTGTTCCGGATGCGCGGCATGGATGTCCTCTGGATGCGCTACGACGCTTATCAGCAATATCCACAATTGCATCCTCCGTTTCGCCATGATGTGACCGTTTTAGATGTTCTATTCAATGTCGGCTCCTCCGCTGCCAGGGATCTTGTTTGCCGTTATGACACCGGCGCCAGGAATCAGGCGGCGTCAGACGGAAAGGATGAGTGCGCAAATTTGCCGCAAATACCTTTGGAGGAGCATTGATGTCACTCGACCTGAGCCGTTACTGTCAAGGTTTACGCCTGCAAGAGGATGGCGTCTATCGATCTGATCGCATTGGCCAAAAGATCCATTTTCCAGAGGGAGGCCATGCTGTCTTGGAGCAGATCGAAGATGCTTCATTCTGGTTTCGACATCGCAATAAGTGCATTGCCGCCATCATAAAAAGACATGGGTGTTCCGGGCCTTTGTTCGATGTAGGAGGCGGTAACGGTTTCGTAGCACGTTGCTTGGCAAACCTCGGCCAGGATCTGGTTTTGGTTGAGCCAAGTCCGATAGGCTGTCTCGCTGCTCGCCGACGTGGTCTGCCTGCGGTGATTAATGCCGACTTTTCCGGCGCGGGTTTTCTTCCCGGTCTAGTTCCGGCGTTTGGATTGTTTGACGTCATTGAGCATGTGGAGGATGATCTGGGTTTTTTTCGCAACCTCCATGAAGCCTTGGCCGTTGGCGGCAAGGTGTATGTGACGACTCCTGCGTATTCATGGCTTTGGTCCGACGTGGATGCCGTATCTGGGCATTTTCGACGCTACAATCGGACTTCATTGTGCAAGCTGGCAACAGAGGCTGGACTTGCCGTTTCCTATGTCACCTACTTCTTTCAGCTGCTAGTTCCCGCAGTCTTTTCCGCGCGGGTTTTGGCGGAGAGATTGGCCGTGCGGCCGCGTCGAGCCGACAGTTCCCAGCGTGAACACGCCCCAGGGGTGACGGCGCGCCTCTTGGAACGTCTCCTGGCTTATGAAGTCCTGCTTCTGGCGTCTGGCCGCTCCCTGTCTTTCGGATCGTCGTTGCTCATGGTCGCGACCAAGGAAGACTGAAGACGCTGGCCAGTCTTTCGTGGGCCAACAGGAGCGGCTGCGCTCTCGCGGTGGCCAGGGGGTAAGCTTGTTGCGTGTCCCCTTTGCCCTTGTAGTCACTAATCTGACACACTTTGGAGCTGATGGTGCCGGTGCACTGCGCCGGAATGTTTAATGGTGACTATAAGACGTTGGGCCATGTCAATTTTTCAATACACTTTTTAGATGCAGAAAGAGCGAACGGTAGGCATAAGTGGGCGCTATGGCATTTTGACTTCAGGATTTGTGAAATTGAAAAGCAAGGGAAATCGATATGGCTAGTGGCATGAGAGTAAAGTGGCCAATAATAAGTGTATTATTGTGTGTCGCTTTTTTTGTTTTTGTTTTTGATAAGCCCTTCGAACGATTGTATCGCTCATTTGCGTCGCGTTTTAAAGAAACTTGGACCCCGGTTGTTCGCTTGCTTCCTTGCAGCAACGTGATGCAGGATATATTGTGGAATGAATCAAACAACGTTGAGATATTGCCGGCCGATGTGGACGGTTGGACATTTTTGGCTGCCAAGGATGCAGGGCGCCCCGCCATTGTTGTGGTTTCTGTTCATAAAGATCGTGAGCAAGTCCTTTTTTTTCCGCGCTTTTCAGGGCAGCAGGGTTCTGTGAGCGTCTATGAAGTCATAGGCCAGGGAGTCTATAATCTTTTGGCAAGAGCTGATCACCATGGCGAAGGCTGGTCGGATATCGGCAGACAGGCCAGGATAGATCTGCTGGTTTTGGAGCATGGATTCGAGAAGAAAGAGTTTAGAGCCAAAATCCGGTTTGTCCTTTTGGGGGCAGGGAGCCAGCTATGGGTGAAAGATTCAATGGTTCTTTTTTAGAAAGCTTTGTTTCATGCTGCAAAAATGTAGGGGTGTTGGCCTTCTTGCTGCTCATGCCGGCAGCCCAGGTCTGGTTCTGGCTTTGGCTTTTTTTTCGCAGTGGAATTATTGATTATGTCCCATTATTTGGAGATTGGATGATTTACTGGAGAGAGTCAGCGACGCTGCATTCTGTCCTGTTTGGAGGTGGATTTTACGGTCACGAAGAGATGATCTCCTTGGCGAGTAAGATTACAGGGAAAGGGGTGACTTTCACGCATAGTGTCACGTATCCACTTTTCATGGGCTTGTTTGGTCGCCTTGTTGGATGGGAATTGTATACGCCAATTGTATGGAATATTACTGTTTTGACGTGCGCTCTTGCTGTTTTGCATCTTGTAGTGCGAAACTTTTTTTTGTCTTTATCTGTTTTAATTTTCATCGTGACGTTTCCGATAATTGCTTTTCAGACGGCAATAGCCAATCAAGAAGCCACCAACCTTGCCATAGGGATTATTTTTGCTGTACTCTATCTTGAATTTTATAAGGCCAAGGGCTCGGCACAACGTGGGCGTTTGCGTTGGCTAGTGTTTGTTTTTTCATTTGTCACAGCGCTGATTAGAACAGATTGGCTATTTGCGATATTTCCTGTTGTTGTTCAGCGGGATTTTTGGGCTGGCAGTAATGTCAAGAAGTTGTGTAAAGCTTCCTTAATCGTTTTGTTTGTGGGAATCCTTTATTTTGTTTACGGATCTTTTGTAGCCCCGTATCCGTATGATTTGTTCCCTGGCGCGCCAAAGTTTGGTTTATATCCATTGTTGGAGTTGCTAAAAGGTTCTTTTTTGCCAATTTTGCATTTAAGCGCTGTAAATATCAAATATCTTGCGAGTGTAGATGTCATAACAAATAGTCCTGTTCTTGTGTCTTCTTTGATTATGCTGTTATTTGCTGTCATTTTAGCGCTTTCAAAACAGTCAGGCTCTCTAGGTTCAGTAGATAAAGGTACGATATTGGCAGCGCAAGTTTTTGGGGCACATATCATCTTTCTTTTTCTCTTGTTTGTTGTTTATTACTATATGGTTCAAGCTGACAGGATTTTAATGCCGCATTATGTGCTTTGTTTTATTGTGCTGGCGTACATTTTTAGAGGGCCGTTTGTTGTTTCCGTAATTGCTGTGAATATTATCTTGTTTCCTGGTATTGTCGAACTAGGGCGATACGCCTTATCTAATGATTACGGAAGAAGTCATTATGCTCGACTTGAAATGAATATGTATGCGAAAGATATTGAGGCCAATATCATCTATGATCCCGAAAAATCTCCATGGTGCAATACCGTTGCGGTTTTCGATTATGATTTTGATCCGATCCTCCTTAAGATACCAATGCCTATTGGCATGAGTGTGATGCGGGAACTGCCAGAAAATTTTTTGGGCAGCGGGATGCCTGATGTCAACAACACGCTGCAGTCAAAATACGTTTATATCGGGAGCGGCAACAAATATAGAGGGTCCATTAATGCCAATTATCTCCGGCCGCTAGTCACTTTTCCTCAAGGCACATTTTATCTCAACCTCCAGGCAAAACAATGCGTTGAATGAGCCCTGTCTGATAAATGCGGAGGATGCCTTGCATTACTTGTCTCAGACTAGGGTTTCTTGATCGTTTCACCCCGAAATTACGTTCTCCTTGGCGCCCGCAGCGTTCTGCTTTTCGCTGACTTGCGTAGACGCTCCCTAGCCCTGCCGATCTGTCCGTCAGAGCCGGTTGCCGGTTTCCTTGAAAGGCAGCAGAGCCAGGCGCAATTCCTCAATGGTTCAGGCCGTCAGGGGGGGGAGCAGAGCGTGTAGCTTTCCGACAGCATCCCCGGGTATCTGGGTGCACTGCGGTGCAGAGACAACCAGCCACAATCATTGAGTGGCGCCGGGCAGGCGCTTGTCTTTCACGCCAGTGCCAAGGGATCAAATCCCCTTTGGGACGCCAAGCAAATCATTGGGTTATCAGAAACGAGGACCTTTTTGGGGGTATGGACTCACGCTTGGACACAATTGTCAAAATTCTGCCGGTGTCCTTGGCAATTTTCCCGTGGATTCAGCGTGCTGGACGCGCTATTGAGAATAAAACGCCAAGGACGACAAAGTTTTTTTTTGTGGAGCGACTTGCCATACCGTTCATAAATTTACGGGTGTTCTGAACTGAAAGCCCAGGAGTTGCCGCAGGCTGGCGTGGCCTGTGACGAGGGGCAAACTCCTGGCCCCCCCAGAGCTTGCCGCCACCGCTGGAGTGGCCAGGGAATGCAAAATAACGCAGGAGCGACAGCGATGAAAAAAGCCCACCTGAAGAAGCTGGAGAAAGCCGCCAATTTTTTGCGCGAAGTGTATGACGATCTGGAAACTGAAGGCAGCGACGATTTTGACGAGTTCGGCTCCCGGCTGGATGAAGCGGCTGCCGCGATCGAGGATATTCTTGAGGATGTGGAGTCCGCCTCCAAGGACGATGAGGCGGATGAAGGGTTTGAAGTGGAGTGATGGATTTCGTGTAATGAAAAAACTACTCACCAACGTTTTTGCCTGGCTGGTCGGCGGGGCGGTCCTGGTCTACCTGGGCGTGGTCGGGGTGGGCACGGGCAGCTGCAGCCCCTGAGTGGCCATGGGGGCCTCGGGAGTCGCGGGTTACGGCTCCTTTATCCTGGCCAAATGGTTTGCCCGGGGGAAGTCCAAGGGCCGGAACCAAGGTCCGCCGCAGCGGTGAGCGCCGCAGGCGCCTGAAGGCGTTCGGCCGCGCATTGTGCCAGGCGGCCTGGCCGGCCGGCCCGCACGGGCAAGCCTGAAGCGCGACGCGCCGTCGCCGGCCGTGGACGGCGGCGGACTCCATGAGGCGTGCGCCGTGCGAGCTCCGGCTCTTGCCAACTTTCCGGGTTCGGGTATCCTGTCTGGCAGCGTCATTATACCGCCAGACCGCAAGGGAGCCTTGCCGATGCTCGCGAAATATTTCCTGCTGCTGGCCGCCCTGCTGGGGCTGAGCCTGCTTGTGGCTGTCCCGGAAATGGCCGTTTCGGCCTCAAAGCCTGCCCAGGCCGCGCCGGCCCCGTCGGGCCGGGTGAGCCTGGAATTCGGCCAGGGCGGATTTATCCTCAGCACCTCCGGCGGCAAGGGCGTTTTGACCTACAAGGGCCGACGTTATCCCTTTGCCGTCGGGTCGGTGGGCTTTGGCGGCATCGGCGTGTCCAAGGTCACCGCCGAGGGCGAGGTCTATGACCTGGGTCGGCTGGAGGACTTTGCCGGGACCTACGGCCAGGCCCGGGCCGGTTACGCCATGGGCTCGGGCCAGGGCGTGCAATGGCTGCAAAACGCCAGCGGCGTGGTCATCAAGCTGCGCACCGTCACCAAGGGCGTTTCCCTCGACCTGGGGGCCGACGGCCTGGTCATCAAGTTCAAATAGGCGTCCGCGGGACGCCCATACCAGACGAAATGCCCTGCCCACGGCAGCCCACGGCAGCCCTGGCAGGATGATTCGGGAGGCCGGACCATGACCAGCCAGGAACAACGGGCGATTTTGACGCTTTGCCTGATGGCCGCCTTTGCCGACGGCGGCAACGACGCCACGGAGCGCGAGCAGATCCGGCGCATCGCCGAGGGCCTGTCGGCCGAGGTCGCCCAGGAACTGTCCGGGCTGTATCAGGACGTGCTGCTGGGCCGGGCCTCCCTGGAGACGGCGGCCTCGGCGCTGGCCGACCCGCGGACTCGCCAGCTGGCCTATGAAATGGCCGTGTGCGTGTGCGACGCCGACGGCGCGCAAAGCCCGGCCGAAGGGGATTTTCTGGAACGCCTGCGGGCCGCCCTGGCCCTGGACGCCGCCGCGTCCCGGGAGTTTGCCCGCGCGGCGGCGGAAGTGGCCGACGCGCCCCTGGAAGCCGGGCCGGACCCGACGGCCACGGCAGCCCCGGCCGTGGACGCCCAGGCCCTGGACAAGACCATCCTCAACTACGCCATCTTAAACGGCGCGCTGGAGATTTTGCCCCAGTCCCTGGCTTCCATGGCCATCCTGCCGCTGCAGCTCAAGATGGTCTACGCCGTGGGCAAGGCTTACGGCTATGAGCTGGATCGCGGCCACATCAAGGATTTCGCGGCCGCCCTGGGCGTGGGGTTGACCGGGCAGTTCGTGGAGCAGATCGGGCGAAAGCTTCTGGGCGGCCTGTTCAAGGTGGCCGGGGGCGAGCTCTTCGGCGGCGTGGGCAGCGCGGCCACGGGCGCGGCCTTTTCCTTCGCCACCACCTACGCTCTGGGCCAGGCGGCCAAGCTCTACTATGCCGGCGGCCGCTCCATGGACATGGAGCAGCTGCGCCAGATGTTCGCCTCGCTGTTGGAGCAGGGCAAAACCATGCAATCCAATTACGCCGAAGCCATCCGGGAGAAGTCCCGGACCGTGGACGTCAATCAAATCGCCGCCCTGGTGCGGGGACAGTAGGCCGGCCGGGAACAGGGAGGGCGCATCATGGGTCGTTTGTCGTGGCACCGCATGTTTCGGACGCTGGCGTTTTGCGCCATGTTGACGGTCTTTGGCCGGCCGGCCCTGGCCGGTTCGGAACTGTTGCGCGGGGGCACCTATTTCCTGCCCGTCTATTCCCACATCTACATCGGCGACCGGGCCAGGCCGTTTCTTCTGGCCATCACGGTGAGCGTGCGCAACACCAGCCTCACCGAGCCCATGACCCTGACGGGGGCGGATTTCTACGATTCCGACGGGACCCTGCTCAACCGCTACATCGAGGCCCCCAAAACCATTGAACCCTTCGGCTCCATGCGCTTGACCGTGGCCGAATCCGAGAAGCACGGCGGGGCCGGGGCCAAGTTTCTGGTTTCCTGGACCGCGCGCACGCCCGTGACCGCGCCCCACGTGGAAGCGGTCATGATCGGCAGCGGCGGGCAGCAGGGCATTTCCTTTACCTCCCAGGCCGTTCCCCTCAAAACCGAGCGCTAGTGCCGCCTCCCCAAAAGGCGCAGCCCGTTGGTCGCCGATGCAGCGGCGGTTCCTGTCAAGGGCAATCGCCTGTCGCGCTAGGCCAAAACCTTGGCCCAAGCCTTCTACCCCTTTTCCCCATTGCAGGGGTCCGGGGGGATCATCCCCCCGGCGGTGGGTCCAGGGCAAAGCCCTGGCCGCCGGAGGCGTCCTTTCAGGAACGTGAACACGAGGACGCCCCATGAAGTTTCTCGCCGCCCAGGTCGGCTATCTGCTGCAAAACAGCTCCTCGCGCCGCAACCTGCGGTTCCTGGTCAATTTCGTCCTGACGCTCGTGGCCATGGTGGTGCTGTATTCCGTGGTGTTCCACTGGATCATGCAGCGCGACGGCCAGGAATATTCCTGGATCACGGGCTTTTATTGGACGCTGACCGTCATGTCGACCCTGGGCTTTGGCGACATCACCTTCACCAGCGATCTGGGGCGGTTTTTTTCCATCATCGTGCTTATTACCGGCATCATCTTTTTGCTGGTCATGCTGCCGTTCACCTTCATCCAATTCTTCTACGCCCCCTGGCTGGAGGCCCAGGCCCGGGCCCTGGCCCCGCGCGAGTTGCCGGTGGGCACGGCCAACCACGTCATCGTGGTCGGCGACGACCCGGCGGCGCTGCATCTCAACAAGAAAGCCCGCCAGTACGGCTACGCCTGCCTGCTGCTGCGCTCGGACTCCAAGGCGGCCACCGACCTCTACGACCAGGGCTACGCCGTGGCCGTGGGCGACTACGACGACGCGGACACCTACCGCCGGCTGCGGGTGGACGGCGCGGCCATGGTCGTGGCCCTGGACAACGACATGCGTAACGCCAACGTGGCCTTCACCGTGCGCGAGGTCAGCCCGGCCACGCCCATTGTCAGCAAGGCCGACCAGGAAGAGTCTCTGGACATCCTGAAGCTGGCCGGCAGCACCCAGGTGTTTCATTTCACCCATTTGTTGGGCGAGGCCCTGGCCCGGCGGGCCAGAGGCGGGGACATGCAGTCCGGGATCATCGGCCGCATCGGCGAGATCGTGGTGGCCGAGTGGCCGGTCATGGGCTCGCGTCTGGAGGGGCGCACGCTTCGGGAGTGCGCCCTGCGGTCCGTGGCCGGGGTCAACGTGGTCGGGGTGTGGGAGCGCGGCCGGTTCGAGTTGCCCGACCCGGACCAGGCCTTGCCGCCTGGCGTCGTGCTGATGCTGGCCGGCACCGAAGGGCAGATCGAGAAGTTTCGGGATTTCGCCGGAGAAGCGCCGCCAAGCGACGCGCCGGCGGTGATCCTTGGCGGCGGCCGGGTGGGCCGGGCGGCGGCCGGACAGTTGCGCCGCCGGGGCATTGATTACCGCATCGTGGAAAAAAATCCCGGCAAGCTCATGGAGTCGCACCGGGTGGTGGCCGGCAACGCCGCCGACCTCGACGTGCTGGTCAAGGCCGGCATCCGCCAGGCCCCGACGGTTTTCATCACCACCCACAACGACGACATGAACATCTATCTGGCCATCTACTGCCGCAAGCTGCGGCCGGACATCCAGATCATCAGCCGGGCCACCCTGGACCGCAACATCGGCGTGCTCCATGCGGCCGGGGCCGACCTCGTCATTTCCTATGCGTCGCTTGTGGCCAACACCGTGATCAATCTGCTCAATCCCGACAAGGTGCTCATGTTAAACGAGGGCCTCAACATGTTTCGCATGGCCGTGCCGGCCGAGCTGGTGGGCAAGAGCCTGGCCGAAAGCCGCATCCGGTCGCTCACCGGCTGCAACGTGGCGGCGGTGAGCGCCGGGGAGGGGCTGGAGGTCAATCCCGACCCGGACCGGCCGCTTCAGGCCGGGACGCGGCTCGTACTCATTGGCAACGCGGCCGCCGAACAGCGTTTCCTGGAGCGTTTCCCGTCCCGGCCCGCCGTCTCCTGACGGGCGTTCCCCGTCCTCCGCCCCCACGCTTCCGAGCTTCCCGACCGGCCAAACGCCAATCCCCGTCGCCCCCCCCTTTACCCTTTTCCCCAACTGGGGGTTCTGGGGGCCTCAGGCCCCCAGC
>DLGG01000142.1 GCA_002482565.1 Solidesulfovibrio magneticus | reverse complement strand
TATCCGCGCCCCTGGGGACCGCCGCCGCCCATCGCGCCCGGCCCCTGGCTGTGGGCCTTGCCCGCCGCCGCCGCTGCCGTCACCATAGCCGGCATGACCTACTACAACGTCAACAACACCTGCTACATCGAACAGTACCAGGGCGACCGCGTGGTCTACGTCCCCGTCAAAGGCCCCTGCCCGCCGCCGCCTCCGCCATATTAAGTGCCTCCGGCGGCCAGGAGAGNNTGCCTCTGCCTTACCCTCTCCGCCGGGGGCCTCAGGCCCCCGGCCGCCGGAGGCATCTTCCTCTTCTCTCCCTCTTTCCTCCCCCCCCTATTTCGCCTTGCCCTGGGCGGCCACGGCGGCGGCTTTGCGGGCGACGGCGTCGGCGTCGCCAAGGTAGAAGTGTTCGACGGGTTTGAGGGCGGCGTCGAGTTTGTAGACCAGCGGCACGCCTGTGGGGATGTTGAGTTCACTGATGGCGTCGTCGTCGATGGCGTCGAGGTATTTGACCAGGGCGCGCAGGGAGTTGCCGTGGGCGGCCACGAGCAGCCGCGTGCCCGAGGCGATGGCCGGGGCCATGAAGTCGTGCCAGAAGGGCATGACCCGGGCCACGGTGTCCTTGAGCGACTCGCAGCGCGGCAGTTCGGCGTCGGTGAGGCTTGCGTAGCGCCGGTCGCGGCCGGGGAAGCGTTCGTCAGCGGGGGCCAGGGCCGGGGGCGGGGTGTCGTAGCTTCGACGCCAGACGAACACCTGCTCTTCGCCGTACTGGGCGGCCATTTCGGCCTTGTTGAGGCCTTGGAGCGCGCCGTAGTGGCGTTCGTTTAAGCGCCAGGACTTGGTGACCGGCAGCCACAGGCGGTCGAGGCCGGTCAGGAGGATGTCGAGGGTCATGACGGCCCGGGAGAGCACCGAGGTCAGGCAGGCGTCGAAGTCGTAGCCGCCGTCGCGAAGAAGCTGCGCCGCCTGGGCGGCTTCCTCGCGGCCCTGGGGAGTGAGTCCCACGTCGGTCCAGCCGGTGAACCGGTTTTCGAGGTTCCACACGCTTTGGCCGTGGCGCACGAGGACCAGGGTATGCATGGCGCTCTCCCGGGGTTGCCGTCAGGGTTATTTCGTCTTGGCCTCACCGGTCGTGGGGCACTCGAAGGTCTCGGTGTTCATCATGCGCATGGCGCACATGGCTCCGCACATGGCGCATTCCTTTTCCTGGCTGTGCTTGGCCCGCCGGGCGCGCACCATGTCGGGGTCCAGCGACAGTTCGGTCATGGCTTCCCAGTCGAGGTCGGCCCGGGCGCGGCTCATGGCCAGGTCGCGGCCGGCGGCGTGGGGGCGGCCAAGGGCGGTTTCGGCGCTCTGGGCGGCGATGAGGCTGGCCTTGATGCCGGCCCGCACGTCTTCGACGTTGGGCAGGGTCAGGTGTTCGGCCGGGGTCAGGTAGCACAGGAAGTCCGCGCCGAAGTAGGCGGCCAGGGCACCGCCGATGGCCCCGGCGATGTGGTCGTAGCCCGGGGCGCAGTCGGTGGTGAGCGGCCCAAGGACATAGAGCGGCGCGCCGTGGGTGAGGCGCTTTATGCCCTGGATCTGGCCCTGGACGAGGTGCAGGGGCACATGCCCGGGGCCTTCGATCATGGTTTGCACGCCGCGTTCCATGGCCCGCACGGCCAGCCGGCCGAGGTTGATGACTTCTTCCCACTGGGCTCCGTCGCCGGCGTCGGCCCCGCAGCCGGGCCGCAGGCCGTCGCCGAGGCTGATGGTGACGTTATGGGCCAGGCAGATGTCGAGAATGTCGTCGTAGTGCGTCAAAAAGGGATTTTCTTCCCCGTGCCGCCGCATCCAGCGGCCAAGGATGGAGCCGCCGCGCGACACGATGCCGGTGACCCGGCCGCCCTCGGAAGCCAGTTCCACGCCCCGACGGGTGATGCCGCAGTGCAGGGTCATGAAATCCACGCCCTGTTCGGCCTGCCGGGCGATTTCGGCCAGGATCTCGGCCACGGTGAAGTCGCTGGGGTCGCCGCCCTTGGCGATGTGGCGCTGGGCCACGCCGTACAGGGGCACGGTGCCCAGCGGCAGGTCGGTGGCGGCCAGGATGTCGCCGCGTATGGCATGCAGGTCGCCGGCCGTGGACAGGTCCATGAGCGCGTGGGCTCCGGCGGTCTTGCACAGCCGGACCTTTTCCATCTCCATGGAGAGGTCGGTGACGAACATGGAGGTGCCGATGTTGGCGTTGACCTTGACCTTGGCCGGCTGTCCGATAATGGTCGGGGTGACGTCCTTGTGGGCCGGGTTGGCCAGGATGACCATGGTGCCGGCGGCGACTCCCGCCTCGATGGTTTCCGGGGCAAGGCCCTCGGCGGCGGCGAGCTGGCTGGAATGGGCGCGGAAAATAGCGGCGAGGGCGGCGTTTTTGCTGAAGATGGACATGCTGCTTCCTTGTGGCAGGTTAGGATACCGGGTTGTCTACCATGGCGGGCGGCAAAGTCCAAGCCGGTGGCCTGGAAAACATGTGCGAGGAAGGGCTTGCCAAGGGCATAAAAAGGCGTTAGTTCATCTCGCTTTCCCGGAAGGGACATTCAAGGAGTCGAGCCATGAAGAAAGATATCCATCCCAAGACGTTCAAGGCCACCATCCGCTGCCACTGCGGTTTCGAAGCCCAGGCCCTGTCCACCAAGGGCGAACTGGTCCAGGTCGAAGTCTGCTCCAACTGCCATCCGTTTTTCACCGGCAAGCAGCGTTTCCTCGACACCGCCGGCCGCATCGACCGCTTCCGGAAAAAGTACGCCAAGTTCGAGAAAAAGGCCTAGTGCGGCCTTTGCCCGAGACCGTCGGGCGGACCATCCGCCCGGCGGCCCCTTGCGGACCCCGGCCATGAAACGATTGCTGCGTCTTTTGCCGCTGCTCGTCGCTTCGCCCACCGTCGGCGGCCAGGCCGTCATGGAGGGCGTCATGATGCGCGACCGGGAGCGGCTGGCCATCGCCGTGCGCAAGCCCGGCGGCGACATCCTGCTTGATGTGCGCCCCTGGTTTTCGCTCACCGCCTCCAAATGGCTCAAGAAACCGTTGTTGCGCGGTTTTCCGGTGCTTTTGGAGACGCTGGTCAACGGCGTCAAGGCGCTCAATTACTCGGCCCAGGTCGCCCTGGAAGACGAAGAGGACGGCGTGGAGATGGGGCCGTGGGCCATGGGGCTCACCCTGGCCGCCTCCATCGGCTTCGCCTTGCTGCTGTTCGTCGTCACGCCGCACCTGTTTTCGCTGGGGATGCGCGGCATGGGCCTTTCCGGCGGCGTGGAGGATTTAAGCTTCCACGTCTGGGACGGGCTGTTCAAGATGCTCATGTTCCTGGGCTACGTGGCGGCCATCTCCTATCTGCCGGACATCCGCCGGGTGTTTGAGTACCACGGGGCCGAGCACAAGGTCATCTGGGCCTACGAGCAGGGCGCGCCGCTGACCCCCGAGGGGGCCCGGGGCTTTTCCCGGCTGCATCCGCGCTGCGGCACGGCCTTTTTGCTCTTCGTCCTGGCCATATCCATCGTGCTCTACGCCTTTCTCGTGCCCTGGCTCATGACGTTTTACGTGCCGGACAACAGCGTGCTCAAGCAGGCCTACATCGTGGTCATGAAGCTTGTGCTCATGGTTCCGGTCAGCGCCCTGGCCTACGAGGTCATCAAACTGGCCGGCAAGTTCCACACGAACATCGTCTGCCGCCTGATCTCCGCCCCCGGGCTTTTCATGCAGATGCTCACCACCAAGGAACCCGACGACGCCCAGATCGAGGTGGCCCTGGCCGCCCTGGACGGCGCGGTGGCCGAGCGTCCCGCCGCCTGATTCGGCGGCAGGTCGCCGCCGTAAGCGGCCGCCCGGCGCGGGCCGCGACGATAAACGCTTTTTGACGCATCCAACATCACGACCATAGCCGCGTGGAACGTCGGCCCGCCCCAAGCCGGCCGCGCCAAACGTCCCGCCCCGGAGAAGCCCCATGTTCGCCAAGCTCGAAAGCCTCGAACGCAAGTACGAGGATCTGGAACGCCAACTGTCCGCGCCCGACGTCGTCTCCGATCAGGAGCGCTTCCGTAAGCTGTCCAAGACCCATTCCGACCTCGGCGATGTGGTGGCCGCCTTCCGGGAGTACAAAAAGATCGCCCAGGACCTGGAAGACAACCAGGAAATGGCCCAGGACCCCGATCCCGAGATCCGCGAGCTGGCCCAGGCCGAGACCAAGGCCCTCAAGGAAGCCCAGGTCGAGCTCGAAGCCCGGCTCAAGGTGCTGCTTCTGCCCAAGGACCCCATGGATGAAAAAAACATCCTGCTGGAAATCCGGGCCGGCACCGGCGGCGACGAAGCGGCCCTTTTCGCCGGCGACCTTTTCCGCATGTACACCCGCTACGCCGAAACCAAGCGCTGGAAAGTCGAGATCATGAGCCAGTCCGAGACCGGCTCCGGGGGCTTCAAGGAAGTCATCGCCTCCATCTCCGGCGACAAGGTCTACAGCCGGCTCAAGTACGAATCCGGCGCCCACCGCGTCCAGCGCGTGCCGGCCACCGAATCCCAGGGCCGCATCCATACCTCGGCCGTCACCGTGGCCATCATGCCCGAAGCCGAGGAAGTCGACGTGGCCATCGACCCCAACGAGCTGCGCATCGACGTCTACCGCTCCAGCGGTCCCGGCGGCCAGAGCGTCAATACCACCGACTCGGCCGTGCGCGTCACCCATATCCCCTCGGGGCTGGTGGTCATCTGCCAGGACGAAAAGTCCCAGCACAAAAACAAGGCCAAGGCGCTTAAGGTCCTGCGCTCCCGTTTGCTGCAGATCGAACAGGACAAGCAGCGGGCCGAACAGGAAGCCGCCCGCCGCTCCCAGGTCGGCACCGGCGACCGCTCCGAGCGCATCCGCACCTACAATTTCCCCCAGGGCCGCGTCACCGACCACCGCATCAACCTGACGCTCTACCGCCTCGACGCCGTCCTGGAAGGCGACCTCGACGAACTGTGCGGCGCGCTCATCGGCCACTACCAGGCTGAAGCCCTGAAGGCGCAGGCCGACGCGGCGTAGAGAGGAAAGAGGAAGAGTGCCTCCGGCGGCCAAAGGGGCTGAGCCCCTTTGGAAACCCCACCCGGGGAAATGGGGGGCTGCCGCAACGGTGGGCGGGAGTGTGGAGAACGAGAGTCGGGGACGTGTTCGCCGGCCATGATATCCTGGGGCGCGCCGTCCGGGACCNNGGTCCCGGACGGCGCGCCCCAGGCGCATTGGAGAGAGTAAATGGCGAAAGCGCCCACGGTTCGCGAGATCCTGGCCAAGAGCGAAGCCTTTTTCGAGGGCCGGGGCCTGGACAGCCCCAGGCTCTCGGCCCAGCTCCTGTTGTCCCAGGCCCTGGGCCTGGATCGCCTCGGCCTCATTCTGGCCATGGACCGGCCCCTGACCCCGGAAGAGCTCGACCTCGTGCGGCCCCTGGTCGCCCGGCGGGGCAAGGGCGAACCGGTCGCCTACATCCTGGGCGAACGCGAATTCTACGGCCTCGACTTCGCCGTCACCCCGGCCACGCTCATTCCCCGTCCCGAGACGGAGCTCATCATCGACCGGGCGCTAGAGCTGTTCCCGGCCGGCGAGCTGACGGCGTTTGCCGACCTCGGGACCGGTTCGGGCTGTCTGGCCGTGACCCTGGCCGTGCGTTTCCCAAGCGCTGCGGGCCTGGCTCTGGACCGCAGTCCCGAGGCCCTGGCCGTGGCCCGGCAAAACGCCGTCCGCCATCAGGTGGCCCAGCGCCTGACCTTTCTTGAGGCCGATTTCGCCGAGCTGCCGGCCCAGGACGGCGGCTACGGCATGGTCGTGTCCAATCCGCCCTACGTCAGCGCCGCCGAATACCGGGAGTGCTCCCGCGAGGTGCGGGAGTTCGAGCCGGCAAGCGCCCTGACCCCGGGCGAGACAGGGCTTGAGGCCGTGCCCACGGTGGCTCGGGCTGCCTTGTCGCGACTGGCCCCGGGCGGGACGCTGCTGGTCGAGATCGGCTGGAAGCAGGGGCCGGCCGCCGCCGCCCTCCTGGCCGAGGCCGGCTTCGCCGAAGTCGTCGTGCGCCGCGATCTGGCCGGCCTGGACCGGGTGGTGGAAGGGCGTAAGCCGGCCTAGCCCCGCACGGCAAAGGCAGATCGCCTGGCGCGTTGGGTACCATCGCGTCGCGCGCGGCAGGGTCGATGTGGCGCTGGCCTGGAACAGGTCCGCCGTCGTTTGCCCGTCCCGCGCGCGGCAAGGCCGCCCCGATCCTCCGGCCGGCGCTTGAAATCCGCTCTCGCGTTACGGCCGCGTGCCCACGCTCGGCCTGAATCCTTTCCCCAAATCCGTCAGTCCCGTGCCGTCCGCGTTCATGCGGTAGAGCCGGTGCAGCAATTTGGCGGGCTTTTCCGGCAGCCCGGCGAAATAGATGCGCTGGCCGTCCGGCGTCCAGGTCGGGGAGACGGCGGCGAGGTCGCGAGGCGTGAGGCGATAGTTTGTGGCGCTGCCAAAGTCGCACAGAAAGAGCGCGGCTCCGGAGTCGTTGAGCCAGCGCTCCATGGCCGGCGTCGGGTTGACGCCGCTTTCGGCCAGCAGCAGCGTGTCGCTTGCCGGGCTTGGCAGCGCGGAGTCGCCGCTGGAATCAAGGGTCGGGTCGAGAAAGGCCGAAATCGGCGTCTGGCGCAGCAGGCGGCCGTCCTGGTCGAGCAGCCGAAGCTGGTTGGCCTTGCCGTCCCAAACGAAAAAAGCCAAGGTTTTGCCGTCGGCGCCGAATCCTTGGAACGATGTTTCGATGGACACCCACGGAACGACTACGGCCGGTTTGGCCTCGGCCGCGGCGAGATTCACGCTTTCAAGGCGGTCGCGCGGGTTTCCGGGGATGCGGCGGTCATCGACACGCCAGGCCAGCACCAGGCCCTGGGACGAAAAATGGATTTCGCGCACAGATTTCGGCGTGGTCGGGAAACGCCGGGGCTTGGCCTTGCCCGTCAGATCGACCACGGTCACGCCGCCTTCCGCCTCTGGGCGATACGCCAAAAGCGTTCCGTCGGCCGACACGGCCGGCCAGGCTCCCTTGCCCACGCGCCGGGGCTTGGCCGCGCCTTCGCGGACCATGATCCACGGTTCGTCCTCGTAGGCCACGACGTCCCGCTCGGCCAGGGCCGGGTCGCCCGGGGCCGGGGCCCAGGCCGGCCGCTCGGTGAAGGTCTTGCCGGGCTGGCCGGCCAGGGCGGCAAACGGCAGGCGGTAACGGTGGGCGCTTGCCGGCAGGGCGTCGGGCTCGTCGAGTTCCACCGTGGCCCAGCCGTCGGCCACCGAAAGCACGAAAACCTTGTTGCCGACCGCCAGGGTCGGCGCGCCCTTTTTCGGGCCGGCGACCAGGCTGGCCTGGCCGGGGTCGGTAACGGTCATGTACGGTTCGCCATACTGGAAAAGCACCTGGGCCAAGCCCAGGGACGGCACGAGGAGCAGGGCGGCCAGCAGGGCCGGCAACATCGGACGCGGTACAGGCATGGTATGGCTCCCTAAGGGGCGGGCATGGCGGGCGCGTCGCCCAAAAGCGCCTGGAATTCGGTTTCGTCGAGCACCTCGCGCTCCAACAGCTCGCCGGCCACCCGGTCGAGAACGGCCATGTGGCCGGTGAGCAGCGCCGTCACCCGCTCGTAGGCGGTTTCCAGGATGGTCTTGACCTCGCCGTCCACCCGGGCGGCCGTGGCTTCGGAATATTCCCGCCCGGCCAGGCCGCTCTGGTCGGCCGAGAGAAACACCGGCCGGTTCTGGCGCGGGTAGGTGGCCTGGCCCAGGGTTTGCCCCATGCCGTACTCGGTGACCATGGCCATGGCGATGTCGGTTGCCCGTTGCAGGTCGTTGTGCGCGCCCGTGGACACGTCGCCGAAGACCAGCCGTTCGGCCGCCCGACCGCCGAGGAGCACGTCGATTTTGCCGAGCAGCTCGGTCTGGGTCATGAGGTAGCGGTCCTCGGTGGGCAGTTGCTGGGTCCAGCCCAGGGCCCCGATGCCGCGCGGGACGATGGAGATCTTGTGCACCGCGTCGGCCCCGGGGGTGAAGGTGGCCACGATGGCATGGCCGGCCTCATGGTAGGCCACCACCTTTTTTTCCTGTGGATTGATGACCCGGTTTTTCTTTTCCAGGCCCCCCATGATGCGGTCCACGGCTTCTTCCAGATCGTCCATGCCCACGGCGTCCTTGTCCTTGCGTGCGGCGAGCAGGGCGGCCTCGTTGATGGCGTTGGCCAGATCGGCCCCGGAAAAGCCCGGGGTCTTGCGGGCGATGATGGAAAGATCGACCTCCGGAGACAGGGCCACCTTTTTGGCATGGACGTGCAAAATTTGCTCGCGGCCGACCACGTCGGGCCGGTCCACCAGCACCTGCCGGTCGAAGCGCCCGGCCCGCAACAGGGCCGGGTCCAGGGTCTCGGGCCGGTTGGTGGCGGCCATGATGATGACCCCGACCCGGGGATCGAAGCCGTCCATCTCGACAAGGAGCTGATTGAGCGTCTGTTCGCGCTCGTCATGGCCGCCGACGATGGCCCCGGAGCGGGATTTGCCGATGGCGTCGAGCTCGTCGATGAAAATGATGCACGGGGCCTTTTCCTTGGCCTGGACAAACAGTTCCCGCACCCGGGCCGCGCCCACGCCCACGAACATCTCGACGAATTCCGAACCCGATATGGAGAAAAACGGGACCTGGGCCTCGCCGGCCACGGCCCGGGCGAGAAGTGTTTTGCCCGTGCCCGGCGGGCCGACGAGCAGCACGCCCTTGGGCATCTGGCCGCCCAGGCGTTGGAAACGCTCCGGGGTTTTCAGGTAATCGACGATCTCTTCCAGCTCGGTCTTGGCCTCGTCGCAGCCGGCCACGTCGGTAAACCGGGTCTCGATGTCCTTTTCGGCGTAGACCCGTGCCTTGTTCTTGCCAAAGGCCATGACGCCCTGGCCGGGATTGAGGCGCTGCATCATGAAGTACCAGATGCCGAAAAAGAGCAGGATGGGGACGATCCAGGACAGGATGTCGCGCAGGAAAGTGGATTCGGGCTGGGCCCGGAAGACCACGTTGTGCTTGGTTAGTTCGGCGGAGAGGTCGGTGTCCACCCGGCGGGTGACGAATTCCTGCGTGGCGTCGGGTTCGCCTTCCTTGCCCGTGGCCTTCATGGCCCCGGCGATGACGTCGCCGGTGATGGAGACTTCGGTGATGTCGCCGTTCTTGAGTCGGGTGAGAAATTCGGAGTAGGGGAGGTTTTTGGGGCCGTAGGAGGTGATGATGAGGTTGTTGAGGAGCAGCACGCCCCAGATGGCGATCAGCACGTACCACAAGGAGAAGCGATGGTGTTTTTCCATGTTTTTCATGAAGCGCTCGAAGGTGAGAGGTGGGAATGGGCGGTATTTGGAGTGAATATAGGGGAGGAGGGGGATTGTGACAACGTTGGCGTGAGGGAGGGAAAAGAAAAATGTGGGAAATGCAAAAAAAGCCTTGCCAAGGTTTCGGGTTGGGTCTAATAACTCTGCTTCGCGTCTGGGTGAAACCAAACGCGCCGATCTGGTGACAAAAAAAGGCTTGACCGCAACGACGAGTTTCGCTAGTTACCCGCTTCTCGGTTAGCTGGCGTAGCTCAACTGGCAGAGCAGCTGATTTGTAATCAGCAGGTTGCGGGTTCGAGTCCCATCGCCAGCTCCAAGGTTCGGAGGGGTTCCCGAGTGGCCAAAGGGAACAGACTGTAAATCTGTCGGCGTATGCCTTCGGAGGTTCAAATCCTCCCCCCTCCACCATATAGCGCGAATGCAGTAGGAGACAGGTAGAGCCTGTCGCATGAACTACATGTGACATACGCGGGAATAGCTCAATTGGCTAGAGCATCAGCCTTCCAAGCTGAGGGTTGCGAGTTCGAGTCTCGTTTCCCGCTCCAAAGCCGCCCGTGTCCTACCGCTTGACGAAGCCCACGTAGCTCAGTCGGCAGAGCACTTCCTTGGTAAGGAAGAGGTCGCCGGTTCGAATCCGGCCGTGGGCTCCATATCTACGACCACTAAAAATCCTGAAGAGCACCAGCTGCAGGGGGATGACATGGGCAAGGCGAAATTTGAACGCAACAAGCCGCACGTCAATATCGGCACCATCGGTCACATCGACCACGGCAAGACCACGCTGACCGCCGCCATCACGCGCCTGGCCAGCCTCAAGGGCAATGGCGAGTACATTCCCTTTGACCAGATCGACAAGGCTCCCGAAGAAAAAGAGCGCGGCATCACCATCGCCACGGCCCACGTCGAATACCAGACCGACAAGCGCCACTACGCCCACGTCGACTGCCCCGGTCACGCCGACTACATCAAGAACATGATCACCGGCGCGGCCCAGATGGACGGCGGCATCCTCGTCGTGGCCGCCACCGACGGCCCCATGCCCCAGACTCGTGAGCACATCCTGCTCGCCCGTCAGGTCGGCGTGCCCCAGCTGGTCGTGTTCATGAACAAGGTCGATCTCGTTGACGACCCCGAACTTCTGGAGCTGGTCGAGCTGGAAGTGCGTGAGCTGCTCTCCAAGTACGGCTTCCCCGGCGACGACATCCCGGTCATCAAGGGCTCGGCGCTTAAGGCCCTGGAAGCCGCCGACGT
>DLGG01000217.1:45876-46117 GCA_002482565.1 Solidesulfovibrio magneticus | reverse complement strand
CCGGCGACGACGAGCCTTTTGAGGATGATTTCGACGACCGGGACCAGGGCGAAGTCGCCGAAGCCGATGCCGGCCGCGCCAGCCGCGAACCCCGCCGGACCGCGCCGGCCGCCGACCCCCAGCCGCTGACGCCCGAACTGTCCGCCATCGTGCGCGAAGCCATGGAACACATGCTCGACGGCATCCTCGGCCAGCGTCCCGAATTCGAGATCTCCGGCCACAGCGAACGCGTGTCCGTGCT
>DLGG01000217.1:202-45829 GCA_002482565.1 Solidesulfovibrio magneticus | reverse complement strand
TCGTCAACCGCATCGTCATCCGCCGCCACGGCAGCCCGGTCAAGGTCCAGATCAACACCGGCGAATACCGCGAGCGCCAGGACGACAACCTGCGCAAGATGGCCATTTTCCTGGCCGACAAGGCCAAGACCCTGGGCCGTCCCCAGTCCACCAAGCCCCTGTCCTCCTACCACCGCCGGGTTGTGCACCTGGCCTTGCAGGAAGACGAGGGCATCTCCACCCGCTCCAAGGGCGAAGGGCCGCTCAAGCGCGTGCTCATCCTGCCGCGCGGCGGCCGGGGCGAGTCCCAGTCCAGCCAGCGTTCGTAAACGCGCCTTGGCGCATCGATCATGCCATTACGCGGCGGGGGCCTTCCCCCGCCGCTTTTTTGGGTCCGGCTGGCTCCATCCCCCGCGTGAAAGGGCTGGGACACGACAACCCGGCCATGGGCCACGCAGCCTGTCTACCGGTGCTCGTCCGGGGAGACGGCCTGCGGCGGGCGAGGGCAGGGCCAGCTCTTATAGAGCCTGCCAGGGCAAGGCCTAAGGGCAAGGTCATGCAGACGCCCTCTCGAGGACAGAAAAATGCCTTTGGAGGACCGTTTGGCGAGGAGCGTCTGCTGCATCGGCATAAACCAACGGGGAGCGAGGCGTTCCCAGCGAGACAACCAAACGGGCGCAACACTGTCGGCGTCTCGTCAAATGCCTCGCAACGTCAGGAAGTTGCGCGCGATTACGGCCGCCTTCCCCTCGACCTTGCACTGGATTTCCTATACAAGCCCGGTTTCCGCCACACCCATGGACGGGACGTCGCCCGGGCTGGCCGTGCCGTCGGCGCCGGGCGCAGGTTCCGTCCTCTCCGACGGCCGTCCGACATGGCCCGGGGGCAGGGCGGCAAGGAGGAATCATGCGCCAGGCTTCGCTTCGGGCCGACATCCTGTGTCTTGTCACCGCGCTCATCTGGGGCTTTGCCTTCGTGGCCCAGCGGATGGGCATGGACCACATCGGCCCCATGGCCTTCAACGGCATCCGCTTCGCCCTGGGGGCCATGGTGCTTGCCCCCTTGGCCATCCGTTCCCTGCGCTATCCGCCGCCGGCCCCGTTTTTGCCCGGGGCCAAGGACGGTTTCCCCTGGCTCGGCGGCTTGGTGGCCGGCGGCGTGCTCTTTGCCGGCGCGACCCTGCAGCAGGTGGGGATGCTCTACACCACCGCCGGCAAGGCCGGCTTCATCACCGGGCTGTATGTGGTGCTGGTGCCGCTTTTGGGCCTCTTTTTCGGCCAGAAGGCGGCCCGGGGCGATGTCATCGGGGCGGTGGCCGCCGCCGTGGGCCTGTATTTCCTGTCCGTCACCGAGGACTTCACCCTGGCGCCGGGCGACGGCTTGGAACTGATCGGCGCGGTGTTCTGGGCCGGCCATGTGCTGATCATCGGCTGGCTCTCCCCGCGCACCCGGGCGCTGCCCCTGGCTTTGGCCCAGTATGCCGTGTGCTCGCTTCTCAGCCTCGTCGCCGCGGTGCTCTTCGAGGACACCACTTGGGGCGGCGTTGCCGGCGCGGGCTGGGCCATTTTTTACGGCGGCGTCCTGTCCGTGGGCGTGGCCTACACCCTGCAGGTGGTGGCCCAGCGCGACGCCAACCCGACCCATGCCGCCGTGCTGCTCAGTTTCGAGACCGTGTTCGCGGCCGTGGGCGGGGCGCTCTTTCTGGACGAGAGCCTGGGCGGGCGCGGGCTTTTCGGCTGCTGTCTGATGTTCGCCGGCATGTTGGCCGCCCAACTGTGGCCGCGAAAGCGCGCGTAAGCCTAACGCCTATGATACAACATCAAGCCGGTTATGTTTTGTCAATACACAATTGAATCCGCATGTTGCTTGCCATATGCGTTCGCTTGAGAAAGGACGTCGGAATAAGACGTTGCGCAGATTCCCCATGAAAAAAGCCCGGCCGAAGCCGGGCTTTTTTTATCGACAGGCAAGGCCGGCCTACTGGCAGAGCTTTTCCTTCTTGACGCTTTCCAGCAACTCGCAGTCGCCCAGCGAACAGGCCTTCTGGTAGTCCTGGCACATGGGGCCGTACTGTTTGAGCCGCAGGTAGGTGAATCCCCGGCCCTTGTAGTAGTCGGCTTCGGTGGGGCCAAGGCTGATGGCCTTGTTGAAGTCCTCCACGGCCTGCTGGTACTTGTCGGACCGGGCGCGGCTCAATCCCCGCATGGAGTAGGCCAGGGCGAAGCTGGGGTTTTTCTCGATGGCCTTGGTGTAGTCGTCGATGGCCTTGGGATACTGGGCCAGGTAGTAGTGGGCGTGTCCCCGGCTGGCGAAGAAATCGGCCCGGTTGGGATTGAGCTTGATGGCCTTGTCGAAGAATTCGATGGCCTTTTGGAACTTGTTTTGCTTGCCGAATTCGATACCCTTTTCAAAGGCCGCCTCGGCGTCGGCGGAATCCCGGCTTTCGGGCAGGGACGGGGTCGGGTCGGCCGGTTCAGGGGCGCGGGACGGCTTGGCCGGAGCCCGTTCGGGCACGGCCTCGGGTTCGGCCTCGGGCAGGCCCCGCCCGGGCAATTCGGCTTCGGCCGCCTTGGCCGCCGCCGCCGCCGGGATGGTCAGCTTCTGGCCGGCGTGGAGCTTCTTGCCCATGTCGGGGTTGAGCCGGGCCAGTTCCTTGACGATGATGCGGTAGCGTTTGGCCACGGAGTCGGGCGTCTCGTTTTTGCGCACGGTGTGGCTGATGGTGGCGTCGTGGGGCTCAGTGGCCTTGGCCGATTTGGCCGAAGGTTTTTCGGCCGGTTCGGGCTTGGCGTGGTCGCCCTTGGCCGGCGCGCCGCCAGGCAGGGTCAGGACGTCGCCGATCATCATCTTGGTGGGCTTGAGGTTCTTGTTGGCCTTTAAAAGCTCGTCCACGCTGACGCCATGTTTGGCGGCGATGCTCCCCAGGGAGTCGCCTTTTTTGACGGTGTAGCTGCCGCCGTGGCCCGATGCGGCAGGAGCCGGGGCGCTTGCGCTGGAGCTGGAACCGGCGGATTTTTTTTCCTTTTCGCGGTCCCGGGCTTCAGCGGCGCGTTCCTTGGGCGAGGTCGGCTCGGTTTTCGCCTTGTCCTTGTGGGCAGGCTCTTTTTCCGGGGTTTTCTTGTCGGCCTTGGCCGGAGCGGAGCCGCCGGGGATGGTCAGGCTGTCGCCGATGAGCATTTTGTTGGGCTTGAGGTTCTTGTTGGCCTTGAGCAGCTCGTCCACGGAAATGTTATGCTTTTTGGCGATGGACTGCGGCGTGTCCCCGGCCTGGACGGTATAGGCGTCCGCCTGGGAGGGGAGGCTTGCCACGGCCAGGCCCAGGCAGAAGAAGGCGGAGAGAAAGGCTGGAATTCGAGGCATGGCACCACCTTGGTACGATCTAATGGGTCATGGAGTCATCGAAGGTGAACAAGTTTGAAGTGTTCGTTCTAGACTACCTCGGCCCAAGGGGCAACGTTTTTCCAAATACGAAAGATTACAGGAAAATGAAAATATTGTTCATGTTTGCCGGGTCGGTCGACGGCCAGCCCTACGCGCTGCCCATCGCGGCAAAACGCCGTCCTTGGGAGGGAATATGGGCATGAAGCGCCCGAGTCTGGCCGTGACGCTTGTCACCTACACCTATAACGACCATGCCCTGGCTGCCGGGCTTCTGGCCGAGGCCGCGTCCTGGGAGGGCGTGCCCCGGGAATGCGTCGTGGTGGACGACGGCTCGGCCGTGCCCTTTGCCGCGCCGGACACGGTCCCGGCCCCAAGGGTGCTGCGCCTGTCCCCGAATCAGGGGCCGGCCCGGGCCAAGGCCGCCGGCCTCGGCGCGGCCGGGAGCCGGTTCGTGCTGTCGCTGGACGCCGACATCCGCCTGCCGTCGGACTGGCTGGTCCGCTGCCTGCCCGAGGCGGCCCGGCCCGAGGTCGGCATCGTGGCCACGCCCATCGTCAACGACGCCGGCGAGGGCCTTTTGGCCGACTACCAGAAACTGCGCTACAGTCTGGCCCATGGCTTTACCGGCGAGGCCCAGGTCGCGCCGGCCGGGGTGTGGCTCATGCGCCGCGAGGTCTGGCAGCGCCACGGCTTCCACGACTATGCCGGTCGGCTCCATGAAGACGTGCATTTCAGCCGCACCCTGCGCGCCGTCGGCCTGTCCCTGCGCATCCTGGCCGGGCCGCCGGCCCGGCAGATCCGGCGGCTGTCCCGCACCACCATGGTACGGCGCGGCTGGACCTGGCAGGGGCCGGAGTTTCTGGAGGCAGCCAAGGCCAATCCCATTGATCCGGCCAACGCCCTGCT
The DNA here is from genome assembly GCA_002482565.1 of Solidesulfovibrio magneticus. Taxonomy (GTDB): domain Bacteria; phylum Desulfobacterota; class Desulfovibrionia; order Desulfovibrionales; family Desulfovibrionaceae; genus Solidesulfovibrio; species Solidesulfovibrio magneticus_B. The sequence continues at coordinate 41,563 of DLGG01000217.1, read as the reverse complement.
TGTGGCCGTGGGCCGGCGCATGGCGCGTCACCGGGCCGTCAATCCCGCCTTTGTCTACTACGACTGCCTGTATCTGGCCCACGCCCTGGTCGAAATCCTGGCCCGGGCCGGCTACGGCAACGAAGCGGCGGCCCTGCCGGCGGCCCTGGCCGGGGCGTTGCCCGAACCCCGGGCCGGGGCGTGTTTGCTGGCCGATCTGGCTCGCCTGGGGCACGAGACGGCGTCGCCCGGAGCGGCCGGACAGGCTGGCCCCCTGGTCGCCGCCCTGGCCCAGGGGCTGGCTTCCTTGCTGCCGCCCGACGCGGGGGCGGCCCTGGCCGCCGCCTTGCCCGAGCTGGCCGCCGAGGACGCCCGGGAGGACTGGGATTTTTCCTTCTACGACGGCTTGCCGCTCAGGGCCAAATAAGCTTCGCCCTGGCACTGGCCCTAGGCGACGCCGGCCATTTTGCCCAGCCGCACCCAGATGCCGTAGGCGTCGGCCTTGACCTCGGCGCCCTCGGCTCCGGCCTTGGCCAGGACCTCCGGCAGGTAGCCGGGTTTTTTCCAATCGTTTCGCATATCCTGCTCGCCGTCACCCGACCACTTGGGCCGCATGGCCTGGACCTCCTCGATGGGCTGGTAGCGGCTGAAGCCGCAGCCGACCAGCCCGGCTCCGTTGGGGGCCAGGACCCGGGACAGCTCCTTGAAGGCGGCCACATGGTCGGTCCAAAACGGCACGGAACCCCGGCTGATGAGCAGGTCCGCACTGCCGCCTGGCAGGGGAATGTCCGTGACGTCGGCCCTGATGAAACGAAAACGCGACAGCGGCAGGCCGTGGCGCACGACGTTTTCCCGAGCCAGTTCCAGCACGTCCTCCCGGGCGTCGAGGCCGATCATGGTCAGCTTGGTGATCTTGGCCAGTTCGATGATGACGGCGGCGCTGCCCGTGCCCACGTCCAGACAGACGCCCTCGGTGACGCCGCAGTCGTCGATGATCTGCTTGGCGAGCAAGGGATACATGGCCGCGAAACGGTGGTTGGCGTCGTAACGGTAGAAATCCTTGTCCAGGGGGGCGTCGTCGGCCATGGGGACTCCTTGTCGGGCGGCGGCCGCGGGGCGGCCCAGGCGTCGGGCCGCGAACGTCCGCCTGGAGCCTCCGCCCGGCGGGCTGCCGGGCGAAGGCTCCAGGATAGTCCTGGCGGCACGGCCAGGGCAAAGGGACACTGTGTTGAAAAAGCATTTTATTTCATGCTATTGGACTATCCTCTCGAAGAAATCGCCGACACGTTTTTGAGGAAACGCAGGAGATCGGCTGGCGGCGACGCGGCCTAGACCGTGATGACCTGCTTGCCGACCATGGTCCCACCGCGCTGGCGCTGGTGGGCCTGACGCACGTTTTCGGCGCTAAGCCCCTTGGTGGTCAGGGCCAGGGTGGGGCGCAGGCGTCCGGCGTCGATGAGCTCGGCCAGGCGCTCCAGAATTTCCCCCTGCCGGGCCATGTCCGGGGTGGCGAACATCGACCGGGCGAACATGAACTCCCAGCACAGGCGCACGGCTTTTTGCTTGAACGCCGTGATGTCCAGCGGCCCGGACGGGTCATCGATGAGGCAGACCGAGCCTTGGGGCGCGATGACCCGGGCCATGGCCGTCCAGTGCTCCTCCATGTGGGTGGTGCAGTAGATGGCGTCGAAATCGCCCAGGCCGGCCGCCTCGGCCTCGGCCGCCAGATCGCCCCGGCCAAGGACGGTTTTCGCCCCGATCTCCAGGCACCAGGCGGTGGATTCCGGCCGGCCGGCCGTGGCCGTAACGTCCAGGCCTGCCCAGGCGGCCAGTTGGATGACCATGGACCCGACCCCGCCGGCCCCACCGACGACCAGCAGGCTGCGGCCGGCGTTGGCCCCCTGGGCCGGGGTGAACCCCAGCCGGTCGAACAACCCTTCCCAGGCCGTGAGGCCGGTCAGCGGCAGGGCGGCGGCTTGCTCCGGGGACAGGCTGGCCGGGGCCGGGGCGACAAGCCGTTCGTCCACGGCCTGATAGTCGGCGTTGCAGCCGTCGCGGGTGATGGAGCCAGCGTAGTAGACGGCCTGGCCCGGCGCAAAACGGCCAGCCTTGGTGCCCACGGCCTCCACCAAGCCCTGGGCGTCCCAGCCCAGAATCCGTTCCTGGCCATGGGCCAGCCGATCAAAGACCTTGGTGTCCACGGGGTTTACGCCCACGGCTTGCAGGCGCACGACAATGTCGTGCTCTCGGGGTTCTGGCTCGGGCAGTTCCTTTTCCGTAAAGGCCTGGGGCGCGTCGGGATCAAGGCCGCCCGTGGCGATGATGGCTTTCATGGGTGCTCCTTGGGTTTCGGAAACAAGGGCGGACCGCCATGGCGGCCGGCCCCGGAGTTAACGCCACCATGCCACAAATGGCCGGGCTGGGGAACGGATTTGGGGGGGCGGCCCGAACCTGCGGGCGCGTGTCCGCCCTTTTCCAGCAGGCCGGTTCCTGGTCATGCCCGGTTGCCGTCGCGACATTTTCGCTGCCGGCGCATTGACTTGTTCCCGGGAAACCGCAATAAGCTCAAGCATATCTCTCTGTCTGGAGGCGAGCATGGGCACAAGCGACGGACGGCTCGGGGCTGTGGCCAATTTTTTCATCAAGCACGCGCTGGCGATTTTCCTGGTCGCCACCCTGGTCTGTCTGCTGCTGGTCGCTTCGCTCACCAGCGTGCTGCGGCCTCATGTGGTCGGGGCTTGGCTGCTTGTCGGCATTCTCACCTCGCTGCTGTTTTCCGGTGTGGCCCTGGTGGTGGTGCTGGCCATGGCCGCCGTGGACAAGGCGCGGCATTTAAAGCTCATCACCTATCAGGACAAGCAGAGCCTGGCCCTGCGGGAGCGCTTCGAACTGGAAAAGATCGGCGCGGCCGACCTCTATTCGCCCTATTTCCGGGTCCATGAGGGGAAAAGCTTCGTCAAATGCGAGCTCACCGGCCCAGGCTCCATCTTTCTGCAGGATTCGAGCACGCTGGAGGATTGTTCCTTCCATCTGTGCGACATCGTGGTGGTGGCCGCCGACGAGCGGGTGAACACGGCGGCCTATTTTCAGCGCTCGACCTTCACCGGCTGCCGCTTCGTCAATCTCGTCATCTACATGACCGAGGCCATGTCCGCCGGTGCCCTTGGCGGGCGCTGCGGCGTGGAGACCGGCGACCTGTGCGTGCTTGGCCGCAAGACGGGTTGAGCGAACCCCCTTAAAAAATACGTCCGTATTTTTTAAGAATAATATTTGGCTTTATAGGGTTTTGCCACTGAAACGAGACAGACCATGCGAGGATGTGACCCGGGCACGACGTCGTTGACTCACGGCATGTCGGGTTGCGGCGGGACTTCGGGTCACCCCTGATCCCTTGCCGCCGCTGGCCGCCCTGATCCTTTTGCACCGCGCAACGTGGGAGAGACCATGAAACGCAACACTGCTTCCGCCTTCGCCGCCGTCCTTGGGCTGTGCGCCCTGGCCGCCCTTTCGGGATGCAGCGAACTGGCGCTGCTCGATCCCAAGGGCCCCATCGGCGAAGCCGAGCGACGGCTCATCTTCATCGCCTTCGGGCTCATGCTCATCGTGGTCATCCCGGTCATCGTCATGGCCGTGTGGTTTCCCCACAAGTATCGGGAATCCAACACCGAGGCCGAGTACGCGCCCAAGTGGAGCCATTCGGGCAGGATCGAGCTGGTCATGTGGCTTATCCCCATGGTCATCGTCATCCTGCTCTCCACGCTTTTGTGGATCGAGACCCACCGCCTGGACCCCTACAAGCCCCTGGCCGCGCCGGACAAGCAGCTCCCCGTCGAGGTGGTGAGCCTCGATTGGAAATGGCTGTTCATCTATCCCCAGCAAGGCGTGGCCGTGGTCAACGAGCTGGTCTTCCCGGCCGGGATGCCCCTGGCCTTTGACATCACCTCCGACACGGTCATGACCTCGTTTTTCATCCCGCGCCTGGGCAGCCAGATCTACGCCATGGGCGGCATGCGCACGAAGCTCCATCTGCTGGCCGACACCGAAGGCGAGTACGTCGGCCAGAACCAGCAGTTCAGCGGCGCGGGCTACCCGGACATGTTCTTCCCGGCCCGGGCCGTCTCCCAGGCGGGGTTCGACGCCTGGCTGCAAAAGGTCAAAGCCTCGCCGGACAAGCTCGACATGGCCCGGTTCGACGAACTGCGCAAACCCGGCCTGGCTGCCGGCCCGGTCTATTTCTCCAAGGTCGAGCCGGGCATCTTCGAGGCCATTCTCGGCAAATACGACCCCATGACCAAGCAGGGTTCGCCCCAGCCGGCCGGCCACAGCGGCCATGGCGGCTACGGCGGCCAAGGCGGGCACGGCGGCCAAACCGGCCATCAGGGACACGGCCAATAGGCCAGGAGGACCAGTCACATGTTCGGAAAACTCACCCTCGCCGCCGTCCCCTACCATGATCCCATCGTCATGGGCGCGGTGGTCGGCTCGCTTTTAGGCGCGCTGGCCGTCCTGGGGCTCATCACCTACCTGAAGAAATGGCCGTACCTCTGGTGCGAGTGGCTCACCAGCGTGGACCACAAGAAAATCGGCATCATGTACATCATCCTGTCGCTCATCATGCTGCTGCGCGGCTTTTCCGACGCCATCATGATGCGGGCCCAGCAGGCCATGGCCGTGGGCGCGTCCCCGGGCTTTTTGCCGCCCGACCACTTCAACCAGGTGTTCTCGGCCCACGGCACCATCATGATCCTTTTTATGGCCATGCCCTTTCTTTCGGGCCTCATGAACATCGTCGTCCCCCAGCAGATCGGCGCGCGCGACGTGGCCTTCCCGTTTCTCAACGCCGTGAGCCTGTGGCTGTCCGTGGCCGGGGCGCTTTTGGTCATGGTGTCCCTGGGCGTGGGCGAATTCTCCAAGGCCGGCTGGTCGGGCTACACGCCGCTGACCGAACTGGCCTACAGCCCGGACACCGGCGTGGACTACTGGCTGTGGTCCATCCAGATATCCGGCGTCGGCACGCTCCTTACCGGCATCAACTTCCTGGTGACCATCATCAAGATGCGCGCCCCGGGCATGACGCTCATGCGGATGCCGCTTTTCACCTGGACGGCGCTATTAACCAACATCCTCATTATCTTCGCCTTCCCCATGCTCACCGCAGCACTTTTGATGCTGTCCCTGGACCGCTATCTCGGGATGCACTTTTTCACCAACGATCTGGGCGGCAACACGATGATGTACATCAACCTCTTCTGGACCTGGGGCCATCCGGAAGTCTACATCGTCATCCTGCCGGCCTTCGGCATCTACTCCGAAGTGGTGGCCACCTTCTCCAGAAAACGCATCTTCGGCTACACCTCCCTGGTCTACGCCACGGCCGTCATCATGTTCCTGTCGTTTGCCGTCTGGGCCCACCATTTCTTCACCATGGGCACCAGCGCCAACGTCAACATTTTCTTCGGCATCTCCACCATGGTCATCGCCATTCCCACGGGCGTGAAAGTCTTCAACTGGCTTTTCACCATGTACAAGGGGCGGGTGCGCATGACCACGCCCATGCTCTGGACCATCGGCTTTTTGACCACCTTCGTCCTGGGCGGCCTCACTGGCGTCCTCATGTCCATTCCGCCGGCCGACTACGTGCTGCACAACAGCCTGTTTCTCATCGCCCACTTCCACAACATGCTGATTCCCGGGACGCTGTTCGGGTTCCTGGCCGGATTTGCCTACTGGTTCCCCAAGGCCACGGGCTTCAAACTCGACGAAACCTGGGGCAAGCGCTCGTTCTGGTGCTGGCTCATCGGCTTCTACATGTCCTTCGTGCCGCTCTACGTGCTGGGCTTCATGGGCATGCCCAGGCGGATGCAGCACTATGACAACCCGGCCTGGCAACTGCCGCTGATTATCGCCGCCGTGGGCACGCTCATTATCGCCGCCGGCATCGGCTGCATGCTCATGCAGCTGTTCGTGAGCTTCATGAACCGCAAGGCCAACGCCGACACCACCGGCGACCCCTGGGACGGCCGCACCCTGGAATGGGCCACGGCCTCGCCCCCGGCCGTGTACAACTTCGCCGTCATCCCCGAGGTGCGCGACATCGACGCCTTCTGGGACATGAAGGAGCGCGGCGTGGCCTACGAGCGCCCTGAACGCTACGAGGACATCGTCATGCCCAAAAACTCCTGGCACGGCTTTGTCCTGGGCGTGGTGGCCTTTGTCTTCGGCTTTGCCGTCATCTGGCACATCTGGTGGCTGGCGGCCGTGACGACCCTGGGCATGATCGCCGTGGTCACGGCCAGGGGCTGCGCCGACGACCTGTTCATGGTCATCCCGGCTAAGGAAGTGGCCCGCATCGAGGACGCGCGCGTCCGGCCGGCGCTTCATGGCGCGGCCCGCTAACCAAGACCCAAGCCAACGGCCCCAAGCCTTGTTGGAGGAACGCATGACGACAGCGCAAACGGCCCATCTTCCGGGCGCGCCCGGCCACGAGGCCCATGGCGGGCCAGGCGGCCATGACATGGGCGAGATCCAGGCCTTCGGGTTCTGGATCTACCTGATGAGCGACCTCATCGTCTTCTCGGCCCTTTTCGCCACCTACGTGGTCATGGCCCACAACTATGCCGGCGGCCCCACGCCCAAGGACCTCTTCGAGCTGCCGGCCGTGCTCGTGGAAACCATGCTGCTTTTGACCAGCAGCGCGGCCTACGGCCTGGCCATGGTCGCCATGCACAAGGGCGACCTGCGCTCCGTGCGTCTGGGGCTTGTGGCCGCTTTCGCCCTGGGCCTGGGGTTTCTCGTCATGGAACTGGCCGAATTCCAGCATTTTATCGGCATCGGGGCCGGCCCGGACCGCAGCGGCTTTCTCTCGGCCTTTTTCACCCTGGTCGGGACCCACGGCCTGCACGTGACCTTTGGCCTGCTGTGGATCGTGGTCATGCTGGCCCAGCTTTCGTCCAAGGGCCTCACCGCCCCGGTCAAGGGGCGGCTTACCCGCCTGGGCATGTTCTGGCATTTTCTCGACATTGTCTGGATCGGCGTTTTCACCGTCGTCTACCTGCTGGGGGTCGTGCAATGAGCCATTCGCCAACCGACAACGCCGGCGCGGCCGTGGGCACGGTCAAGTCCTACGCCCTGGGGTTCGCCGCTTCCGTCGTCCTGACGCTTTTGTCCTTTGGCCTGGTCATGGGCGGGGCCTTGCCGCGCCTGCCGCTGATCCTGGCCCTTTTCGCCCTGGCCGTGATCCAGCTCTTCGTGCAGCTGCGCTTTTTCCTGCATGTGGACCGGTCGTCGGCCATGTACTGGAACCTGATGGCGCTGCTTTTCACCTTCTTCCTCATGTTCCTTTTTATCGGCGGTTCCATCTGGATCATGTACGGCCTGCACGAGCGCATGTGATCGGAGGCGGGGTGGGTTTTCGGGATTTTGTCGGCGTGGCCAAGCCGTGGCTGGCGGCGGCCAATCTGGTGACGGCCGGGGCCGGGTTTTTCCTGGGCTGCGGCGGGGCCGTGGCCTTGGGCACTTTTTTCGCGGCCCTGGCCGGCATCGGGCTGGTGGTGGCCTCGGGTTGCGTGGCCAACAATTGCATCGACAGCCGCCTGGACCGGGCCATGGCCCGCACGCGCGGCCGAGCCTTGGCCGCCGGGCGCATGCCGCTTTGGCTCGGCCTGGCCTACGCCGCCGTCCTGGGCCTTTTCGGCACGGCCGTGCTGGCCGTCTGGACGCCGCCGGCAACGGTAGTCGTCACCCTGGGCGGCTTGGTGGTCTATGTCGGGGTCTACAGCGCCTGGCTCAAGCGCCGCTCCCCGGCCAGCACCGTGGTCGGCAGTCTGGCCGGCGCGGCCCCGCCGCTGGCCGCCTACTGCGCCGCCGGGGGCGGGCTGGATATGGGCGCGGCCATGGTGTTGGCGCTATTTTGCCTGTGGCAGGTGCCCCATTCCTACGCCGTGACCCTGCACCGCTTCGACGACTACGCCGCCGCCGGCTTGCCCGTGCTGCCGGTCAGGCAAGGCTTTGACGCCACGCGCCGCCACATCGTCTGGCACATCGCCGCCTTTATGCTGGCCGCCGTGCTGCTGGGTGTGCTCGGCTACGCCGGCCAGGCCTATCTGGCCGTGGCCGTGGTCTCGGGCGCGTGCTGGCTGGCCGTGGCCCTGCACGGCTACAGCGCCGCCCGGGCCCGGGGCTGGGGCCGGCGAGTCTATCTGGCTTCCATCGTGGTGGTCTGCCTGCTGGCCCTGGCCCTGGCCCTGGACCCGGGGGGGCGCGGCGGGACGCTCGACGCTCCGGCCGACGTTCCGGTCGCCCTAAGCTGATCCGCCTCTTGACGGCCCGGGCGTCCCGGCGCTAGAGAGAAAACGCCTCAATCATCCGTTTCGCGTGACTGGCGAGAACAGTGGGACACCACGAGGAAGCGCGAAACCTGCCATAGCCGCTCGCCTGGGCTGCGTCGTCCGACGCCAACCTTCCCGACCAGGAGGAGCCCATGCGCGCGTTTTACGATCTCCTTTCCGCCACCGATCCCGAAGTGTTCGCCACCCTTGCCGGCGAGGAAAACCGCCAACGCTCGGGCATCGAACTTATTCCGTCCGAGAACTATACCTATCCCGAAGTGCTGGCCGCGCTCGGCAGCGTGTTTACCAACAAGTATTCCGAAGGCTACCCCGGCCGGCGCTATTACGGCGGCCAGGAGTTCACGGACCAGATCGAGAATCTGGCCCGGCAGCGGGCTTGCGCGGTCTTTGGCTGCGAACACGCCAACGTCCAGCCCCTGTCCGGCTCGCCCATGAACCAGGCCGTGTACCTTGGGCTGCTGGAGCCGGGCGACACCATCCTGGCCATGGACCTGTCCCACGGCGGCCATCTCACCCACGGCGCGCCGGTCTCCCACATGGGCCGGCTTTTCAACTTCGTGCGCTACAAGACCAACCCCGGCGACGGGGCCATCGACTTCGACGTGGTGCGCGCCCTGGCCCGGGAGCATAAGCCCAAGCTCGTGCTGTGCGGCTACACCTCCTACCCCCGCGACCTCGACTACGCGGCGTTTAAGGCCATCGCCGACGAGGTCGGGGCCTACACCATGTGCGACGCCTCGCACTATGCCGGGCTGGTGGCTGGCGGCGTCATGCGCAATCCCTTTGACGCCGGCTTCGACGTGGTCACCACCACCTCCCACAAATCCCTTCGCGGCCCGCGCGGCGGCATGATCCTGTGCCGCAAGACCCTTGCCCCGGCCATCGACAAATCGGTGTTCCCGGGTTTGCAGGGCGGACCGCACATGAACGTCATCGCCGGCATCGCCATCACCCTGGGCAAGGCGCTCGCGCCGGAGTTCAAGGCTTACGCCGCCCAGGTGCTGGCCAACGCCCGCCGTCTGGGGTCGGAGCTGGCCGGGCGCGGCGTGTCGCTTATTACCGGCGGCACGGACAACCACATGCTGGTGGCCGATACCCAGGCGAGCTTCGGTCTCGACGGCCGCACGGCCGAGGAGTTGCTCGACGAAGCGGGGCTCACCACCAACAAGCAGATCATCCCCGACGATCCCAACCCGCCGCTGCGGCCTTCGGGCATCCGCCTGGGCACGCCGGCGGCCACCACGCGCGGCATGGGCGAGGCGGAGATGGTGAGGCTTGCCGGCTGGATCGCCGAGGTGCTGGGGAGCCCGTCCGACGCGGCCAGGCGCGCGTCCGTGCGGGCGGAAGTGGCGGAATTATGCGGGCGGTTTCCCGTGCCGGGGTTGGAGTAGGGGAGAGCGCGGAAGAATGGCATCGGGCGAGGCCGGGGGCCTCGCCCGATGATGGTTGCGCGGCCGTGTCCGAAGCCGTGTCGCCGATCGCGATGGTCAGCCAATCCCCTCAGGGTACTCGCCGTATTTGACGGCGCGAAACCAGAGATCCCGTAGTTGCGGCGTAGCGATGTCCAAGGCTTCCATGATGTTTCTGGTCAGTTCGATGCTGCCCAGACCGCTGGCTGTGGTCACATGGCCGTCGGTGACGACAAGCTCCTGCACGTAGTCGGACTCCCCTTGATAGCCGGGAACGTGGTCCCGAAGATACTTCAAGGCATTGGAGGTGTGCTTTTTGCCCTGCAGCAGGCCGGCCTTGGCGAAAACGGTCGTGGCCGCGCAGATGGCGGCCATGGGCACGGCCTGACGGTCCAGGGCCTGGAGCAGCGCGTGGAGCGCCTCGGCCGGATAGGCCTGTTCCCACAGCGTCCCACCGGGAAGGATGAACAGCCGAACGTCGTCGGGGACGACGGCGGCCAAGGTCGTGTCCGGGGAGACGCGCAAGCCGCCCATGGAAACGACCTGGGCGTCGGTGAATCCGACGGTCGCCACCGGCAGGTTGCCGATACGGCGCAGTTCGGCCAGCACATGGCCGATTTCCCAGTCCGCGTAGCCGTCGAAAAGCAGGACATAAGCCTTTTTCATGGTCTTCCTCCGGCTGACGCGCCGCGCTACGAAGCCTCACCCGCAGACCGCCTGCGGGAACTTGTCTTGAAAACTCCCAAGGTGCTCGGCGGGTTAGGCCTTGTCCGGCCTGCGCAGCAAAAGCATCAAGAACGCAAGCCCCAAGACGCTCTCGATGCCGATGGCGATGAAGATGGAGGCGTTCACCGTCCCCATCAAGCGTTCGTAGGTTCCCATGCAGGCCAAGCCAAGCAGCGTGACTGCCGCCGACAGGCAGACGCACCGCCGCGCCTGAAGGTCTTGCAGACTCCTGGCGCAAAACGTCAGCACCGCCAATCCGACCATGAACATCGCCGCCCGTCTGAGCAGCACGGACGTGGCGACAGAGGGCTCCAGGCCCATGCTTGCGGCGAACGCGACTGGCGTCAACAGTAAGCGCAGAGCTAAAAATACGAATAAAGCGGCAGTGGCGCTGCAGATGGATTTGTAGAACTTCAAGATGCAGTCCTCAGGCTTTTCAACGTGTCGCTGGAGCGGCAACTCCCCAAACGCTCAAAATTTCTACCACTTCCGCCAGGGGCAAGCCCACCACATTCGTATATGACCCGCAGATGGTGGTGACAAAGGCCGCCGCGCCACCCTGGATGGCGTAAGCGCCGGCCTTGTCCATGGGTTCGCCGGTGGCGACGTAGGCGGTGAGCCGCTCTTCCGAGATCACGCCCATGGTCACGTTGGTGGCGACCGTGAAAATCTCGGGTTCCCGGCCGGGGGCGAAGAGGGCGCAGCCGGTCACCACCTGATGGCCGCGGCCGGACAGCAGCCGCAACATGCGCAGGGCGTCGGCGGCGTCGGCCGGTTTGCCGAGGATGGTCTCGCCCACGGCCACCACGGAATCCGCGCCAAGGACCACGGCCGTGGGGTGCATCTGGGCCACGGCGGCGGCCTTGAGCCGGGCCATGCGGGCGGCGTAGGCGGCGGGATGTTCGTTCACGTCCGGGTCCGGCTCCTGGGCCGGGCTGACGACGATGTCGAAGGGAACCCCGGTCAGGGCCAGCAGCTCGCGGCGGCGCGGCGAGGCCGAGGCCAGAATCAATTTTGTGTGCGTAACGCTCATATCGCTCTAAAATCCCATCTCTTTTAAACGAACACCCAATGAACTCCCGGCAACAACAGGAACAACGCCCCTGCGGGGGGGCAAAAGCATTCGGCACCTTTGGCCTCCCAGGGCCAGATAGACGAGCCGCGCCGCCCCCCTAACCTTTTTTCCCATTCAGGGGGTCCGGGGGGCTTAGCCCCCCGGCCGCCGGAGGCATCTTCCTCTTCCTTCCTCCCCTCAACCCACCTTAAACTTTGGCGTTTCGGTGTTCCAGTCCTGGGTGACGTGCCGGCCGCGTTTGTAGCGGAAGTCGCACAGCGGGTCGCCCTGGGCGATGGTGTGTTGGCGCGACAGTCCCGTGCCCTGGGCGCGGGAGGCCAGGAAGTCGTTTAAGCAGTAGTAGGGCGCGACTTCGGCCACGCCTTGGGCCTTGAAGTATTTGCAGGCGCCGCATTCGAGGTAGTCATAGCCGACGTCGAAGGTTTTGTCCGGGGCGACGTAGCGCACGACCCAGTCGCCGGGCAGCAGGCGTTTCTGGGTGGTTTCGGCCCACAGCTTGATGGATTCCTGCGCGGCCGGGGTAAAAAGGGCCGCGCCCATGGCTTGGGCCTTGGCCGACGGCACGCTGGCCCAGTCGGCGGCGTAGAGGTCGTAGAGCAGCCGGCCGGAATCCTTGGCGGTCATGCCTTTTTCGCGCATGGCCTGGCACAGGGCGGTGAGCCAGCCGGCCATGGTGATAAACGGCTGGTTGCGGTTGGCCGTGCCGCCGAGGTCGGGCAGGGTCGGCAGCAGCAGTTCGAAGCGGCGCAGGGCGTCGTCGGCGGCGGCCTTGGCCGTGGGCGCGGGGATGCGGGCGGCCATCCATTTTTCCGCGCCGCCGCACACGCCCTTGAAGTCGGCGATGAATTTGGCCTTGTTGGCCATGTAGTAGCCGGGATCGGGCGTGGCCGGGGCCGGGCCTGGGGGGGGGGGGGGACGGCCTTGGGGTCGGCCGGGTGTTCTTTTTTGGCGGCGGCCCAGGCGGCGCACGGGGTCAGCAGGGTACAAGCCCCGACGAGGCCGGCCTTGAGCACGGCGCGGCGGGAGAGGCCGGCCGCTTCCTGGTCATGGGAGGCGAAAGGGTGGTGCAGCATGGTCCCGATTCCTGTTGCCGGTTGGGTGAAGGTCCAAGGACCGAAGAAGGGGCAGGCCGCTGGCGTTGCCTTTGGAAAATGCTAAAAAAGGGCCTGGGGGAAACCTTCCTTCCAGAAGTTTTCCCCCGCTCTTACGCTTTGACCTTCATTTCGCTGAGCAGCGCGGCCTTTAAGGTCTCGTCCAGCCCCGGATGGGGGAAGACCAGGGCCTCGGCTTGCGCGCGCGTCCAGGCCTGGGCCACCATGACCGTGGCCAGGGTCCCCATGGTGGACGCGCCATGCCCCACGGCGGTGATGCCGGCCACCTTGCCGTCCTTCCAGACCACCCGGGCAAAGCCGGCCGTGTCGGCATGGGCCTGGGCGATGGGGTTGGCCACGAAGGCCGCCTCGGAGATCGTGTCCCCGGGCGCGGCGATGGCCCCCACCCGCATGATTTCGGGCGAACCGTAATAGCAGCCGGGGATCGGTCCCGGCGCGTAGGGGCCGGACTCCAGGCCGGCGGCGTGGCGGGCGGCGTAGACGCCCTGGCTCGACGCGGCGTGGGCGAGCAGGGTGCGCCCGTTGCAGTCGCCCACGGCGTAGATGCCGGGCGCGGTCTGCAGGTTGTCGTCGGTGCGCAACCAGGCCCGGTTGGGGTTGTCGTCGGCGAACATGGCCCCGCATTCGGCCAGCCCCGGCACGATGGCGGCGGCAAAGCGGCCGATGGCGATAAGGGCCTTGTCGGCCAGGACGGTCTCGCCGCCGGCCAGGGTCAGCCTGGCCCGGCCGTTCTCGTCGGTGACCAGGCTTTCCACCTTGACCCCGGGCCGGGCGTCGATGCCGGCACGGCGCATCACCTGGGCCACGACCTTGGACACGTCCGGGTCCTCGGCCGGGGCCAGGCGCGGCGCGGCGTCGACCAGGGTCACCTTGGTCCCCAGGCGGTGGTAGATGGTGGCGATTTCCAGGCCGATGGCCCCGGCTCCGACAATGACAAAGCTCTCCGGGGCGGCCTCGAAGTCGAGCACCGGCGCGACGCCGAGCACGGCCTTGCCGTCGGGCTTGACCCCGGGGAAGGCGGCCGGCCGCGACCCCAGGGCCAGGATCAGGCTGTCAAACGGGATGTGTTCCACGCTCCCGCCGCCCGACACCTCGGCCGAACCGGTGGCTACGGCGGTGAGGTTGCCGGTCACCAGCCGCACGCCGATTTTGCCCAGGTGCCCGGCCATGGCGTTGTGGGTGGCGGCGAGAAGCTTTTTCTTCTTGGCCTGGACTGCGGCCAGATCGGGCGTGACCGTGCCCGAGGCCAGCTTCTGCTTGGCCTGGGCGGCCAGACACTCCACGGCCAGGGTGGCGGCCAGCAGGTGCTTGGTGGGGATGCAGCCCCAGTTGAGGCAGGCCCCGCCGAGCTTGCCGCGCTCGATGAGCGTCACGTCCAGCCCGGCGGCCGCGCCGGCCAGGGCGGCCTCGTAGCCGCCGGGGCCGGCTCCGACCACCACCAGCCGCTTGCTAGAGGTCATCGGTGATCTCCATGGCCCGGGCGGCGTAGGTCTCGTCCAGCCGGCCGACAGGCAGGGTGGTCGGGCAGGCGCGCACGGCCTCGGGATCGGTCTCGGCCTGGGCCAGGATGTCCAGCAGATCGGCCACGAACTGGTCCAGGGTGTCCTTGCTCTCGGTTTCGGTGGGCTCGAACATGAGCGCTTCCTTGACGATGAGCGGGAAGTAGATGGTGGGCGCGTGGTAGCCCTTGTCCAAAAGCGCCTTGGCGATGTCCAGGGCGCGCACGTTTTTCTCGGCCGCCAGTTTCGCGGCCGAGGCCACGAATTCGTGCATGCAGATGCGGTTGTACGGCACCTCGATGGCCTCGGCCAGCCGGGCGCGCAGGTAGTTGGCGGCCAGCACCGCCGACTCGGACACGCGGACAAGTCCCTCGCGGCCCAGGCGCAGGATGTAGGCGTAGGCTTTGAGCACCACCCCGAAGTTGCCGTAAAACGGGGCCACGTAGCCGATGGACTTGGGATGGTCGTAGCTCAGCGAGAACCGGCCGGCTTCGTCTTTTTGCACCCGCGAGATGGGGAGGTACGGAATCAGGCGTTCGGACACGCCCACCGGTCCGGCCCCCGGGCCGCCGCCGCCGTGAGGCGTGGCAAAGGTCTTGTGCAGGTTGATGTGGACCACGTCGAAGCCGGCGTCGCCCACCCGCAGCTTGCCCAGGATCGCGTTGAGGTTGGCCCCGTCGTAGTACAAAAGCGCGTCCACCTTGCGGCAAAGGGCCACGATTTCGGGCAGATGGCGCTCGAAAAGCCCGAGCGTGTTGGGCACGGTCATCATGACCCCGGCGGTCTCGTCGTCGATGACGGCGGCCAGGGCGGCCGGATCGATGATGCCGTCCTTGGATTCGATGGTCACGACCTCGAAGCCGGCGATGGCGGCCGAGGCCGGGTTGGTGCCGTGGGCCGAGTCCGGGCAGATGATCTTGGTTTTCTTGTGACCCTTGTCGGCATGGTAGGCGGCCATCATGAGCGCGCCGGTCAGTTCGCCGTGGGCCCCGGCCATGGGGTGCAGGGTGAAGGCGGCCATGCCGGTGATCTCGCACAGGCAGCGCTCGGTCTCGTACATGACCTCCAGGCAGCCGGCCGACATGTCGCCGCCGCCCGGGAGCTGGGGCGTGAGCGGATGCAGGCGGGCAAAGCCGGGCAGGGCGGCCACTTCTTCGGTGAACTTGGGGTTGTACTTCATGGTGCACGACCCCAACGGATAGAAGTTGGAGTCCACGCCGTAGTTCTTGCGCGACAAGGCGGTGAAGTGGCGCACCACGTCGAGCTCGGACAGGGACGGCAGGCCGGCGTCGCCCTCGCGCAGCAGATGTTGGGGGATGAAGTCGATGGGCGCGGTCTTGGGTTCGTCGGGCCAAACGCCTTCGCGGCCGGGCACGGATTTGGAAAAGACGGTGCTCATAAGGCGTTCTCCAGCCGCCGGGCCAGGCGGTCGATGTCGGCGCGGTCGTGCTTTTCGGTGCAGCAGATAAGCAGCGCGTTGGAAAGCCCCGGGTAGTAGCGGCCCAGGGGGAATCCCGGAACGATGCCGCCGTCCATGAGGCTTCGCACCGCCTGCTTGGCGTTTATGGGCAGCACGGCCGCGAATTCGTTGCCAAAGGGCGCTTCGTTTAACAGCCGAACGCCGGGGATGGAACTGAGCTTCCAGGCGGCGTAGTTGGCGTTTTCGATGGACCGGGCGGCCTGGCGGGTGAGGCCCTCGTTGCCGGTGAGGCACAGGTTTATAAGCGCGCGCAGGGCGCACAGGGCCTGGTTGGAGCAGATGTTGGACGTGGCCTTCTGGCGGCGGATGTGCTGCTCGCGGGCCTGCAGCGTCAGCACGTAGCCGGTGCGGCCGGCGGCGTCCTTGGTGCGGCCGGCGATACGGCCGGGCATCTGGCGCACGAGGCTTTTCTTGCAGGTCATGATGCCGAGGTAGGGGCCGCCAAAGGACAGCGGCAGGCCCAGGCTCTGGCCCTCGGCCGTGGCGATGTCCGCGCCCATGGCTCCGGGGGTTTTGAGCACCGTCTGGAGCACCGGGTAGCAGGAGATGACCGACACCGCGCCCTTGTCCCGGGCATGGTCGAACAGGGCGGTGAAGTCCTGGACGCTGCCGAAGAAATTGGGATTTTGCACGACGATGGCGGCGGTGTCGCCGTCCACGGCGGCGGTCAGGGCCTCGAAGTCGTCCAGGCCGTTTTTATGCGGCACGACGACCAGATCGAGGTGGAGATTTTTGGTGTAGGTGGCCAGCACGATGCGGTAGATGGGGTTGACCGTTTCGCTGACCACGGCCTTTTTGCGCCGGGTGTGGCGCACGGCCATCATCAGGGCCTCGTAGAGGGCGGTGCCGCCGTCGTAGACGCCGGCGTTGGAGCACTCCATGTCCATGAGCCGGCACACGGCGGTCTGGTACTCGAAGATGGCCTGCAGCGTCCCCTGGGAGGCTTCGGGCTGGTAGGGCGTGTAGGCGGTGTAGAATTCCCCGCGCGACAGCAGCAGGTCCGAGGCGGCCGGGACGTAGTGGTCATAAAAGCCGCCGCCGAGAAAGCTCGTCAGATCGATACGGTTTTTGGCCGAGAGCTTTTCCATGGCGGCGCGCACGGCCATTTCCGTGGCTCCCTTGGGCAGATCGAAGCTTTGGGGACGCAGCGCGGCCGGGATTTCGGCAAACAAGGCATCGACGTCGGGCGCGCCGACGGCGTCGAGCATCTCCCGGATTTCCTCCGGGGTGTGGGGGATATAGGGCATGGGGCGCTCCGGTTTTAGTGGTCGGCCTTGGCCAGTTCCTCGTACTCCTCGGGCGACAGCAGGCCGGCGGGCTCGTCGGTGAGCCGCACGCGGATCAGCCAGCCTTCGCCGTAGGGGTCGGAATTGACTTTCTCGGGAGCGCTTTCCAGCTCCTCGTTGACCGCGATGACCTCGCCGCTGACCGGGCTGTAGAGTTCGCTGGCGGCCTTGACGGACTCCACGGAGCCCATTTCCCGGCCGGCTTCGACGGTGTCGCCCACGGCCGGCAGCTCCACGAAGGTGATGTCGCCGAGTTGTTCCTGGGCGAAATCGGTGATGCCGACCACCGCGATTTCGTCCTCGACCCTGGCCCATTCATGTGACTTGGAATAGAGCAGATCCTTTTGCATGGCGCTTCTCCCTGGCGTGATGATCGGTCTTAGGCCCGCCCGCGACAGACCGCGACGGGCTGGCCGTCAAATAGCGCGTTGACAGGCCTGGGGCAAGCGGCCTCGGGCGAATGCCTCGGTTTGCTGCCGAAGAATCGTCGGTCGTGCCCCGGGTTGCGCCTTTTCGGGATTCACGGTAACACGCAAGATGCGTCATGGCGCGTTTTTGACTTGTAAGGAAGCTCATTCGTGAACCGAATTGCCGTCCCGGAACCGATTTTGCCCAGATGGGCCGCCGCGCCCCAATGGGTGGACGGCCGTATGCGCCTGCCGCTGCCCGGCCGCGAATACGTGCTGTGGCGCGAGGCGGACATGGAGTCGCTGTGGGCGGGACTAGGCCAGGACGGCTTCGGGGCCGACGAGCGGATGCCCTATTGGGCCGAGCTGTGGCCGGCCAGCCTGCTTTTGGCCGCCTGGCTGGAGTCCCGGTCGGACGAGTTGGCCGGCAAGCGCTGCCTGGACCTCGGCTGCGGCATGGGGCTTTCGACCATGGCCGGCGCGGCGGCCGGGGCTCGCGTGCTTGGCGTGGACCACGAGCCGGCGGCCGTGGCTCATGGCTTGCGAAATGCCCGGGAAAACGGCCTGCCGGCGGCCTTTGCCGTCATGGACTGGCGCGTCCCGGCCCTGGCCGAGGGCCTGTTCGATCTGTTGTGGGGCAGCGACATTCTCTACGAGACGCGGTTTTACGAGCCGCTGACCGCGATTTTCCGCTCCTGCCTGGCCCCGGGCGGCCGCATCGTGCTGGCCGAACCCTGGCGCGAGGTGTCGCGGGGCGTTTGGGGGAGGCTTGCCAGCGACGGTTTTGCCGTCACGCGCCTCCACGAGGAATCGGTGGCCGTGGCCTCTTGCCGCAGCACCATCAGCCTCTACGAAATCAGACCATAGCGTTGCGTCCGTAAGAAATTATTCAACGATGTGTCCTCGAAGAACAGGTACGCTTTCTTCGAAGACACGACACCAGGGGAGGGCGCATGGGACAGACCATCCGCTTTGGCGTGTCGCTCAACTCCGAACTTCTGGAGAAGTTCGACGCGCTGTGCGACGAAAAGAGCTATCAGACCCGTTCCGAAGCCATCCGCGACCTTATCCGGGGCGTTTTGGTGCAAAAGGAATGGGAGCAGTCGGACAAGGAAGTGGCCGGCGTGCTGACGCTGGTCTACGACCACCACACCTCCGATCTGGCCCAACGGCTGATTGAGACCCAGCACGAGCAGCACGACGTGATCCTGTCGTCCATGCACGTGCATCTGGACCACCACAACTGCCTGGAAGCGCTGGTGCTCAAGGGGCCGGGCGAGGCCGTGCAACGGTTGTCGCAAAAGCTCATCTCCACGCGCGGGGTCAAGTACGGCAAGCTCACCCTGGCCACCACCGGCCAGGAGATCGTCTAGCGACGCGTTCGCATAACCGCCGGCGGCGTTTCGTGAGAAACAGGCTAACGTCATTGTTGTCCTGTAAAATGCCATCGTATTGTAAAGCGACGAAACGTCATGGCGTTTCTGGCCGGTTTCGGTATCCGGCCGCTGTCCCGCGGGGCAGGACGGCCCGCCGCCGGCTTTACAGGGGCGTCCGCCCGGCGTAGGAAACGCCTCCCCCGCGCCAGACGCCATGGCGGCCCAGGCGCGGGACATCCCTCCCGGAGACACGCCATCATGGCCATGCAAGACGTGCAAAGCGGACCCCCCGAGGTCCCCATCGACCTGGATCGGGTCGGCATCAAGAATTTTCGCCTGCCGCTTCTGGTGCGCGACCGCACGCGCGGCCGCCAGCACACCGTGGCCGACGTGGAGCTGTCCGTGGATCTGCCGGCCCAGTTCAAGGGCACCCACATGAGCCGGTTCGTCGAGGCCCTGTCCGGTTTCGCCGGCGAGCTCGACCTCGTCACCTTCAAGGCCCTGCTCGAAGACGTGCGCGCCCGACTGGAAGCCCAAAACGCCCACATGACCCTGCGTTTTCCCTATTTCCTGTCCAAGGCCTCGCCGGCCACCGGGGCCAGCGCGCTGGTGGACTACGCCTGTCTGGTCTCCGGGGAATTCGAGGGCGACAAGTTTCGCCTGACGCTGGGCGTGGACGTGCCGGTCATGACCGTGTGCCCGTGTTCCCTGGCCATTTCCGACCAGGGGGCGCACAGCCAGCGGGCGGTCATCTCCATCCGCTGCCGGTTTTCCGGCCTGCTGTGGCTGGAGGAACTCATCGAGACGGCCGAGGCGGCCGGCTCGTCGCCGGTCTATGCCCTGCTCAAGCGCGAGGACGAAAAGCACGTCACCGAACAGGCTTTCGCCAATCCGACCTTTGTCGAGGACGTGGCCCGCCAGGTGGCCCGGTCCCTGCGGGAGCATCCCAAGGTGACGTGGTTTCGGGTGGAGGTGGAGAGCTTCGAGTCCATCCACAACCACAGCGCCTTTGCCGGCATCGAGGGCCGCAACGCCCGGTAATCGTTATCGGATAGGAAATATCCGGATAATTGGTGCGTGGCGCGTAAAGGCGCTTGCCGGCTGGCCGGGCGACAGGATATGTAATTTTCTATGGGCGGTCAGGAAGCGCTTGCAGCCAACTGCGAGCAGATCATACAACTCGCTCCGGTATCGATCATGCACATCGACGCCGAGGGCGTCATTACCTTCGTCAACGACTGGCACTTGACCAATTTCGCCCGGGGCAAGCGCGACCGCGACTTCTTTCTCGGGCAAAAGCTCAAAGATATGCCCGGGATCACCAGCTCCTCCATAGGCGGGGAGATCGACCGCATCCTGTCCGGCGAAACCGTCCATCTTGAGGCCGTCTACGTAGACGCCTGCAGCGGCGGCCAGTCCGCCTACCAGAACATCCGGGGCATTCCGGTCATGGAAAGCGGCCGGGTCACCGGCGGCATCATCATCCGCGAGGATGTGACCAAGATCGTTTTGGCCCAACAGCTGCTCGCGGAAAACCAGGCCATCTTCAAGGCCCTGCTCGACGCCACCCACGATTCCATCATCCTGTCCGACGTGGACGGCTACATCCTGGTGCTCAACGAGGAGGCCGCCCGGCGTCGGGGCCAGACCGTGGACGTGCTCATGGGCGCGAGCCTGTACCGCCACATGCCCCTGGAACAGGCCGCGACACGGCGCGACAAGCTGCGCGAGGCCGTGGCCCGCAACGCCATCGTCGGCTACGAAGAACGCTACGGCGAAACCTGCTATCAGGTGAGCCTTTGCCCCATTGCCGACGCCTCCGGCCAGGTGCTCTACGTGGCCAGCTATTCCCGGGACATCACGGCGCTTAAGGAAACCGAGACCCAGCTTCGCCGGGAACGGGAGCTGGCCTTTTCCTCCAGCCAGGCCAAGTCGCAGTTTCTCGGCAACATCACCCACGAGCTGCGCACGCCTTTAAACGGCATCATGGGGGCCGCCCAACTGGCCCTGCAGGAAGCGGCCGGGGGCGAGGAGCGGGAGCTGTGGGAGATCGTCGAGGATTCGGGCAAGCGGCTGTTGTCCATCGTCAACAACGTGCTGGAGCTGGCCGACATCGATGCGGCGGCCATCGAACCGGTGCTGGCCACCTTCTCCGTGGGCGAGGTGCTGGGGTCGCTTAGCCGCAGCTACGGCGTGCGGGCCAAGGTGCGCGACGTGCAGTTTCTCACACGGCTTGATCCGCGCATTCCCGAACGGCTGGTGGGCGACGTGTTCCGGCTGCGCCAGATTTTGTCCAATTTGGTTGATAACGCGCTCAAGTGCACCAAAAGCGGGACCATCGAGGTCCGGGCCAAGCTCATCCGTTCGGAGCGGCTCAAGTTTTCGGCCCAGTACCGCACGCTGCTTTTCCAGGTGCGCGACACCGGCATCGGCATCGCCAAGGAACTGCACGGCAAGATTTTCGAGGATTTCGAGCTGGCCGAGCACTATCTGACCAAGCGGGTCAGCGGCGCCGGGTTGGGGCTGTCCATCGCCAAGCATCTGGTGCAGCTGCTTGGCGGGCGTATCTGGGTCAAAAGCGCGCCGGGCAAAGGCAGCACGTTTTATTTCGCGGCCCCGTTTTCCCTGCCGGATTACGAGTGTCGCGACGCATCCGTGGTCTACGCCAGCGAGGACCCGGTGTTTTCGCCCGAAGAGTATACGGTGCTGCTGGTCGAGGACGAGCGCATCAACCGCCTGACCACGGGCCGGGCGCTTTCGCGGCTCGGCTACAACGTGCTGGAGGCGATAAACGGCCAGGAGGCCTTGCAGACATTGTCCCGGGAGCAGGCCGACATCATCCTCATGGACATCCAGATGCCGGTGATGGACGGCATCGAGTGCACCCACCACATCCGCCATGGCGAAGTGCCGGGGCTGTCCAAGCGCATCCCGGTGGTGGCCCTGACGGCCTATGCCAGCGAAAAGGACCGGGAGCGGTTCTTGCGCCTGGGCATGAACGACTATCTGGCCAAGCCGCACTCCATCGACCAACTGGCCGAAGTGCTGGAAGCCAACCTCAAGCAGGCCGGCCGGGCCTCGCCCCTGGGGCCGAGGCTGTAGGCGCGGGCGAGCCGCCGCCGCGACAATTTTTGAGCGAGGCGTCTCCGAGAGGGGACGCCTCGTGTGTTTTTGGGGGAGGGCGTTGCAGGCGCGGCCGTTTACGCCGGATTGGGCGGCGTGCCGGCCGGAGGCGCGGCCGGTTGGGCCGGGTTGGGCGGCGTGCCGGGCGCGGTTGCGGCGGACGGCGGTGTTTGCGGCGACGTCGCTGGCGTGGCTTGCAGCGGGTCTTTTTGATCCTGCTTGCGGCCCAGGATGCTCTGGGCGATTTCCTGCATCTTGACGACGGTTTCCTCGGTGAAAAGCCCGACGATGCCGGCCAGGGCCAGGCAGAAGAGCGACGGATTGCCGTTGGCGCTCGCGGCGGCCAGGGACGGCACGAGCCCCTTGGCCACAAGGAAGAACAGCAAGGCCAGGGCCGAGGCGACCCAGGGCAACAGGATATACATGGGTATCCAGCAGAACTTGAGCTGGCCGTTGCCGACAAAGGCGTAATAGGAGCGCATGGCGTGTATGAGGCCGCCCAGCGCGCCGACGATGGCGACAAGGCACAGCAGCTTGCGGTCGGTGAGGTCGGATTTTGTCGTTGTCGGGGCGTCTTTTGGGGGCGCGGCCGGGGGCGCGGGAGCCGGTTTTGGCGTCGGCTCAGACGGCGAAGGGGCTAGGTCGCCCTGGAGGGCGATGTTCGGGGCGGGCGCGGCTGGAGCGCCATCGTTGCCGGCGGCCGGTAGCGCCGCGCCCGGCGGTTGCGGCGATTGGGCGGCCGCTGGGGGCTTAGGGGCCTCGTTGCAAATGTCGGTGCGCGGCCAGTTATGGGCCAGGGAGAGGACCAGGCCGGCGAAAACGACAATGAGGTAGCCGGCCAGAGTGATGACGGCGTTGCGGCCGGCGGGGCTGTCGCCCCAGGGGGGAGATGGATCGGGCATGACTTTGGCCTGCTCTTTGGTACATGGCCTGCCAAATACCCGGGGCTTGGCCATGGAAACCGCCTGATCGATAGCGTGCGTGTTTGCCGTTTGTTAGCGGCAAATACCGATAGCGGTCAATGTATACTGCATCGAAAGATGCTATGTCCGTCATGCCACGCCATAGGACGCCTTGACCTTCCCCGCGGCCGGTGGCAATTCCGTGAAATCGGCGGACTCCCGCCGCGTGCCGCATCCGTCACTCCAACCCTGGAGACAGCCCCATGCCCACAGTGCGCGACGTCACCTTTGACCTGCTCCGACGCCTTGGCCTCACCACCGTGGTCGGCAACCCCGGCTCCACCGAGGAAACCTTTCTCAAGAACTTCCCTGACGATTTCACCTATATCCTGGCCTTGCAGGAATCGAGCGTGGTCGGCATAGCCGACGGCCTGGCCCAGGGGCTGGGCAAACCCGTGCTGGTCAACGTCCACACCGGGGCCGGCATGGGCAACGCCATGGGCTGCATCCTCACCGCCTACCTCAACAAGACGCCGCTTATCATCACCGCCGGCCAGCAGACCCGCGACATGCTCCTGGGCGAACCCTTTCTCACCAACATCGACGAAACCTTGCTCCCCAAGCCCTGGGTGAAATGGAGCTATGAGCCCAAGCGTCCCCAGGACGTGCCCGGGGCCTTCATGCGCGCCTACGCCATGGCCATGCAGCAGCCCCAGGGGCCGGTTTTCCTGTCCCTGCCACTGGACGACTGGGAAAAGGACATGGAGGCCGTGGACGTCTACCGCACGGTCTCGGTGCGCCACGCCCCGGACCCGGCGCGCATCGCCGAATTCGCCGCGCGCATCAACGCGAGTTCCAACCCCGTGCTGGTCTACGGTGCGGATTTGTCCCGCAGCCAGGCCTGGGAGCAGGGCGTGGCCCTGGCCGAGGCCATCCAGGCCCCGGTCTGGCTCGGCCCCTTTACCGAGCGCGTGCCGTTTCCCCACAACCATCCCCTCTATGCCGGGGTGCTGCCGCCGGCCGTGGGGCCGCTGGGCAAGGCCCTGGCCGGCCATGACCTCGTGGTGGTCGTGGGCGCGCCGGTCTTTCGCTACTATCCGTGGGTGGCCGGCGAAACGCTGCCGGCCGGGGCCAAGCTGCTGCAAATTATTGATGACCCCTATGAGGCCGGCAAGGCCGTGGTCGGCGACAGTCTGGTGGCCGACAGCCGGCTGGCCGTGGAGGCGCTGACGCCGCTTATCGCTAAGCGTCCGGCCCGGGGGTCGGTCCGGCCGGCGGTCGCCAAGGTCGCCGTGGTTGACGACGCGCCGTTGCCGCTGACCCCCAGGCAGATTTTTGGCGTCCTTTCGGAGGTGATCGTCGGCGGCGACTGCATCGTGGTCAACGAGTCGCCCTCGAACATGGCCGATCTGGCGGCCACGCCCCTGGGCGTGGTGACCAAGCCCGACAGCTCGTTCGTCATGGCCTCGGGGGGGCTGGGCTGGGGGATGCCGGCGGCGGTAGGGCTGGCCCTGGCCGAGAAGGCCTCGGGCCGGGGCAAGCCGGTGGTGGCCGTCATTGGCGACGGGTCGTTCCAGTATTCGTTGCAGTCGATCTGGACGGGCGTGCAGCATGGGGCGCACGTGGTCTTCGTGGTCCTGCGCAACGACGAGTACGGCATCCTCAAATCGTTTGCCCGGCTGGAAGAGACGCCGGGCGTGCCGGGGCTTGATCTGCCGGGGTTGGACATTGTGTCCCTGGGCAAGGGCTACGGCGCGGCCACGGCCAAGGTTGATGCGCCGGCCGCCATCCGCGAGGCTTTTGCCGCCGCCCTGGCCTTCAAGGGGGTGTCGGTCATCGAGATCGCGGCCGACAAGCAGGTCGGCGACCTCATCCCGAAATAGCGCCGCTTTTCGCGACGTCGCAACGACGCGGGCCGCTCCATCCCTGGAGCGGCCCTTTTTGCATCCTCGCGCATCCGTCCATGTTGCCGCCCGCCCGCCAACACATGTGGGGGGCCTGGGGGCCTCAGGCCCCCAGCGGAGAGGGTAAGGCAGAGGCAGCGCCTCTCCTGGCCGCCGGAGGCGTTCAACGCTCGAACGACCCGGGCTGGTGCAAGAAAAACGTCGCCTCGGCGCGGGTGATGTCGTTGTCGCAGGGCGGGGCCAGGGCGCGTAGTTCGGCTTCGTCGCGGCCGAAGACGTAGGAGGTGAGCGTGTAGAGCATCTTGCCGCGCGAGAGGAACGTCTGGCGCACGAGCTGGAGTTTGATGCCGCCGTTGCCGTTGTCCACCCGGCGCAGGTAGATGGCGTCGTAGCTGCGCCGGCCCTGGATGGTGGTGGGGCGGCAGCTGACGTTGAAGCCCTTGAGGGTGTCGGCGACGTAGGCCTTGACCAGTTCGCAGTTGGCGAAATCCGAGGTGGTGGGCAGAAATTCCGTGGGCCGCTCGCTGACGCAGACGTAGAAGCGGCAGTCGCCGTGGCGAGCTTCCACGGACACTTGGCAGGCCTCGGTTTTTTCCTCGGTGACGGTCCAGCCCTTGGGCGGGATGAAGCTGAAGAGATAGGGCTTGTTGACGTAGCGCACGGGCGTTTCCGGCGGATCGTAGCAGGCCGCGAGGCAGGCGCAGAGCAGTGCGCCCAAAAACGGCGCGGCGAGGCACGAGGAAAAACGCATGGCTGGCTCTACCATGGGCGGGACGTGGCTTCAACGGTCAGGCGGCGGCCGGCTTCAAGAAGTGGTTGGCCTGTGTTATTGGCCGGGGGGGGCCATCGTCAGTTGTCGCTTCAAATACAGGCAGGTGCTTCATTGGCGCGGCTGGGCAAGCCCCGGCTTGCCCGTCGGGCCGACCTGCATTATCTGTGGAGCGACGGACCCCAATCCCAAGGACGGGAGGGCAGCCCATGACCGACGCCATATCCGCCGCCCAGTCGGCGCTCAGCGCTTTTTCCACTTCCATGGCGGTCACGGCCAACAACGTGGCCAACGTCAACACCGACGGGTACAAGTCCCAGGATGCCCGGCTGGAGACCGGCCCGGACGGGCAGGGCGTGCGCGTGTCCGACATCGTGCGCGACGCTTCGCCCGGCGGTTATCAGCCGGAATCCGTCAGCGCCTACAATCAGGCCGGGGTGTACGAGCCTTCGGCCGGGCTGGTGGAGACGAGCAACGTGGATATGGCCCGGCAGACCGTGGACATGATCCAGACTTCCCGGGCCTTCGAGGCCAACGTCGTGACCATCCGCAGCCAGGACCAGATGCTTGGCACGCTGCTGGACATGCGGGTCTAGGTTCGCATCCCTAAATGGCGCGCGGGCGCAGGCTGGCAGCGCCTTGCAACAGCCGTATATATTGAAAAAGCGCTGATGGAATTGGCCGGTGCGCCGAATGCGCCGTTCTTTTTCCTGTCAGTAAATTGACAGCCCCGGAACGAAGCTATAGACCAGGGGAAACCGCCCGGATTGGCGGCGCTTTCTTCCGGAGGCCAGATGGAACTGAACCTTTCCGGCATGGTCGGGCAGAGTGCTTGCCTTGCCGAGGTCCTGCGCGTGCTGGCCAAGGTGGCCCCCACCGATTCCACGGTGCTGGTCACCGGCGAATCCGGCACGGGCAAGGAACTGCTCGTGCGGGCGCTGCACGCCAACAGCCGCCGGGCCGGCAAGCCCTTCGTGCCGGTCAACTGCGGGGCCATCCCGCGCGAACTCCTGGAATCCGAGCTTTTCGGCCACGAGAAGGGGGCGTTTACCTCGGCCGTGCGCACGCGGCAAGGCCGGTTCGAACTGGCCGAGGGCGGCACGATTTTTCTCGACGAAATCGGCGAGATGGACCTGAGCCTGCAGGTGAAGATCCTGCGGGCGCTCCAGGAAAAAGAGTATGAACGCGTCGGCGGCGACAAGACCCTCAAGGCCGACGTGCGCATCGTGGCCGCCACCAACCGCGACCTGGAAACCGAGGTGGCGGCGGGGCGGTTTCGCGAAGACCTCTACTACCGCTTAAACGTCATCCCGCTCCATCTGCCGCCGCTTCGCGAACGCGGCCAGGACATCCTGCTTTTGGCCGACTATTTCCTGGGGCGCTTTTGCCGCCAGAAAAGCCGGCCCACCCTCACGTTTTCGCCCGAAGCCCGGGGACTGGTGCTGGGCTATCCCTGGCCGGGCAACGTGCGCGAACTGGAAAACTTCATGGAGCGCCTGTCCATCCTGTGCGACAGCGAGGTGGTGGGCATCGAGGATTTGCCGCGCAAGATCCTCGACCATGCCGGCGTGGCCCCGCCGCCGCCGGTCGCTCTGGCCGAGGCCGGCTTCCGCTGGCCGACCCTGGCCGATCTGGCCGAAAAATCCATGGGACTCAAGGAGTTCATGGACACCCTGGAGGAGAAGCTCCTCATCGAGGCCCTGGGCAAAGCCTCGGGGGTGAAAAACCAGGCGGCGGAACTGCTCGGCATCAAACGCACGACGCTGATTGAAAAGCTCAAAAAGCGCAACATGGCCGGCGATTGAGGCCCGGGCCGCGCCCGATCCGGCGCCTTTCCCATCTTGTCCCTGAGGCTTTTCCGGTCCGCCCGGGCCCCACGGGCCATAAGGTCCGCCCGGGAGGACGCGCCACTCCCCAAAGGGGGCGTTTCGTTTCCCGCCGACCCGGCGAGGCGACGGCGAGCGAAAAATGAGCATGGTCCTTGCAGGAAAGCCCGGCGTGAGCCTCTCCCTTCGCGCCGCCCTCTGGCGGCTTCTTCTGGCGGTCGTTGTGGCCGCGCTGTCCGCCGGTCCGGCGGCGGCCCTGTCCGTGTCCACGGTCACCAAGGCCGACACGGATTCGCTTTTGCTCCAATTTTCCAAGCGCGGCGGCTATCCGGCCATCAGCCGCACCGGCCCGGTGGAGATCAGCCTGGCCTTTCCGGCCGGGACCCTGGCCGGCGAATCGCCGCCCGGGTCGGCGGATTTCAGTTCCTCGCGGCTGCTTGAGGGCGTGCGCCTGGAAGGCGACACCGTTATTGTGCGCCTGAAATCCGACGCTTTCGGTTTCGTGGGCTGGCCCGAGGGCGACCAGGGACTCAAGCTGCAAGTCTACCGCGATCCGGCCGGGGCCAACTGGTCGCCTGGCGCGCCCACGGCCAGTACCAACACCACCTGGCCGCCGGCCGAACCGGCCGCCGTCAAACCGGCCTCGGCCCTGACCCTGCCGGTGACGCCGCCCAATCCCAAGCCCGGTCCCCTGGATCTGCCGCCCCTGCCGCCGTCGCTGGCCTCGCCGGCCGCCGAGCCGGCCAAGGCCGGCCAGCCTGAAGCGGCCAAGGAAGCCTTTTACGCCGTGCCCTCGTCCATGCGGGCCACGGCGTTGCGCGTGAGCCCGGACAAGGCCCCGGTGCTGCGCCCCGACGGCATGGCCCGCACACCGTCCCCGGCCCTGACCGAACAGCCGGCCGGCGGCAAGGGACAAGCCCAGGGCGGCAGCGGCGGCGAATTGCGCCAGGCCGTCAAATTGCCGCCGATTCCCCCGGCCCTGGCCGGCGACGAGACTCGCGCCGCAGTGACGCCGCCGGCCAAGGAGCAAAAGCCTGCCCCGGCCGCCAAGGCCGAGGCCGCGCCCCAAGCCCCGGCCGCCGACCACGCCCAGGCCAGCGCCGAGGCCACGCCGCCGGCCCAGGAAGAAGACCACGACGCCAACACCCTGGTGGCCGCCCAGGCCGAACGGCTGGCCGGCAACTTTTTTGGGGCCAACAACATGCTGCGTAGCCTGGTGCTGAGTCCCAATCTCAAGCCCGACGTGCGCGAAGAGGCCATGCATACCTTGGCCGGCGTCCAGATGGACCTGCACAAGGACGACCTGGCCGGCCACTATGACGAGGTGCAAAAGGCCCTAAACGAAGCCATCAACGTCAACCCCAACTCCTACCGGGTGCCCGAGACCCTGCTGCAGCTGGGGATGCTCAACCTCCGCGTGGGCAACATCCCCGAGGCCAAGGGCTACTTCAACGTGCTCACGCGCAAGTACCCGACCGACGCCAATGTCCCCATGGTCAACTTCGCCTGGGGCGAATACTATTTTGATCGCGGCGAGTACAAAAAAGCCGAGGAAGAGTATAAAAACGTCGTCGAGAAGTTCCCGGAGAGCAAGTTCGTGCGCGAAGGGGCCATGGGCATGGCCAAGACCCTGGTGCGCCTGGGACGTTATAAGGAAGCCGCCCAGATCGCCGACTACATCGACAAACGCTGGCCGCGCTATTACGTCGAGTTTCCGCAAATCCTTCGCATCACCGGCGACATCGCCTACAAGAACGGCGATTTCAAGAAAGCCCGTGACTGCTACATGCTTTTTTACAACATGGAGCCCGAAGCCAAGGACGCCGATCTGGTCCTGGCCAAGCTGGGCGACATTTACGCCCGCCTGGGCAACAAGCCCGGGGCCGTGGATTTCTACAATCTGGCCATCAAGGACTACCCGGACAGCGAAGGGGGACTCGTGGCCAAGATGCGCCTGGCCGAGCAGGGCGTTCACGACCAGCCCACCATCTCCGAGATGTTTCCGCTTTTTGACAAGCCGCAGTACGGCAGCCCCGAGGAAATCTATCGCAGCATCATCCGCGACCATCCCCAAAGCCCGCTGGCTCCCCTGGCCCAGCTCAAGCTGGCCATGTGGCTGCTGCACCAGCAAAACTACCCCGGCAGCCTCAAGGAATCCGCCGCCTATCTGGAGCGCTACCCCCAAAGCGAGCTGGCCCCCAAGGCCGAGGAAACGGCTATCACCGCGTTTGAGCGCATGGCCGCCGACATGCTGGCCCACAAGGACTATGACCGGCTGGTGGCGGCCTACAAGGAATATCGCCTGATTAACACCAACCGGGGGCTGCTGTCGGACACCACTCGCCTGGGGCTGGCCCTGGCCTATCTGCGCACCGGCGATACGGCAAACGCCATCAAGGAGGCTTCGCCCTACATCGGCCCCAAGGAGACCGACAACGGCAACTGGGCGCTGACCATGGCCATGTCGGTCTACCAAAACGACCGCAACTGGCGCGAAATCGTGGAGCTGGCCCGCAAGGTCCAGGGCTGGCGGTTTTCCCCCAGCCAGCGCCGGGGCCTGGAATACCTGGTGGCCGAGGCCCTGGAAAATCTCGGCGAAGCCTCCCGGGCCTTGCCCCTGTGGACCAAGATGGCCGGCGACCGCGACCTGGAAGCCGAAAAGCGCTGCTATGCCCTGTATTTCGTGGCCAAGGAGGCCATGGCCAAGAAGGAATGGGAAAAGGCCCAGCTCTACGCCGCCGAGGCCGACTTCATGTTCAAGGAAACCGGCCGCGATCCGGACAAGCGCAAGGCCGCCGTCAACATCCAGATCGAAGCCGCCCGGGCCCTTGGCGACTATTCCAAGGCCCTCAAGCTGGCCGAGGCCTATGCCAAGCTGTGCAAGGAAGGCGACGACGACTACGCCGGCAACCGGATGCGCATCGCCGCCATCCAGCGGGCCATGGGCGACGTCGAGGGCTGGCGGGCCACGCTGACGGCCATGCGCGACGCCGCGCCCGAATCCCTCTACGGCCGCATGGCCGCCTCGGATCTGGCCGCCAGCGGCCTGCAAAACCGCCTCGACGCCCTGACTCGTCCTCAATAGCCGCCCGCGCCCTTGTCATTCGCTGCGCCCGGAGCTAGAGAGAGGATGCCGCTGTTCCGTGTTGCTGTCGGCGGCAAGGAGCCGGTCATGCCCGCATCCGCGACTTCCGCCGCTTCCATCCGCCAGCCCGTGGTGGCCGGGCGGTTCTATCCGGCCGATCCCGCCGCCCTGGCCCGGGAGACGGCCGCCTATCTGGCCGAGGCCGGCGCGCCTTCGGGCAAGCCGACCCTGCTGGCCATGGCCCCCCACGCCGGGGCCGTCTACAGCGGTCCGGTGGCCGGCAAGACCCTGGGCGCGGCCAACCTCGCCGACACCCTGCTGCTGCTTGGCCCCAACCACACCGGCCGGGGGGCGCGGCTGGCCGTGTGGCCGGACGGAGCCTGGCGCATTCCGGGCCGGGACGTGCCCGTGGAGGCGGCCCTGGCCGAGGCTTTGCTTGGCGCCGCGCCCGGGCTTTCGCCGGACCGGGCGGCCCATCTGGGCGAACATTCCCTGGAAGTGCTGCTGCCGTTTGTCACGGCCGTACGGCCGGGCTGCCGCATCGTGCCGGTGGCCGTGGGCGAACCGCGCCCGGGCGTCCTGGTCGAGACGGCCCAGGCCATGGCCGAGGTGCTGGCCGCCTGGCCCGGGCCGGTCTCCATCGTCGTCAGCTCCGACATGAGCCATTATCTGCCCGAAGCGGCGGCCAAAAAGCGCGATTCCATGGCCCTGGCCCGGGTTCTCGCCCTGGACCCGCAAGGGCTTTTGGACGTGGTGCGTCGCGAGGACATCAGCATGTGCGGCGTGTTGCCCATGACGCTGGGCCTTCTGATCGCCCGGGCCCTTGGAGCCGCCTCGGCCCGGTTGGCCGCCTACGCCACCTCCGGGGAGGTCAGCGGCGACTACGACCAGGTGGTGGGCTACGCCGGGGTGATCGTGGAATGACGGCGGGCGGCGAGGCTTCTCGCGGGGCATGGACTCCGCCCGCGCCAGCCGCTATAGCAAACAAACGGCCTGCCGTCATGGGGCCGGGCAACCATGACCAACGCCATTTACGAGGTATTATGAAACCGTTATCGCGTATTTCCGGTCCGCTGCGCCTTGTCGTCGCGCTGGCCCTGTCCCTGTCGCTTTTCGCCTGCGCCACCTACACGCCGCCCAATCCGCAAATAAACGGCGTGGTCGATCCGGCCATGTTGCCCAGCGCCGTGCGCACGCCCCAATGGGATATCGGCGCGGTGCGCTACGTCTGGGGCGGCAAGGGCATCAACTATTACGAGGCCGGACTGACCCCGGCGCTGCTTTTAGTGCGCAACAAATCCGGGGCGAGCCCCATCGTCTACGCCGAGGAGTGCCGGGGCATCGGCCCGGGCGGCGTGGAATATCCGCCGTACCCTGTGGCCCAGGCGGCCGAGGTGGTGTTTGCCTCTACGGCCTACAAGAAAAGCGCCGAGGCGGCGGTGGTCGGGGGCCTGACCGGCGCGGCCGTGGGCGCGGGTCTTGGGGCGCTTATCGGCTCGGGCTTCAACTACGGCTGGGGAGCCGGTCCGGGCGCGCTTATCGGCGCGGGCATCGGCGCGGTGGGCGGCGCGGCGCTTACTCAGCAGCCGAGCATGGAGCAGTACCGGGCCACGGTCTACCAGGACATCGCCACCTACGCCTGGCGGGCCGCGCCCATCGCGCCCGGGGGGCTCATGCCCGGCTACCTCTACTTCCCGGCCAACCTCGGCATCCATTCCCTGCGGGTGGTGCTGCGCTACGACCAGCACGCCCAGACGTTTATTGTGCCCATCAACAACCCGGTCTGGTAGTATTCAACGAGTTAGTGGGGGGAGCCCCCCCCCACTAACTTTTTTATTGCGTTTGTATATTTGTTTATTTATATCAAAGAAAAATATTGGAGCTTGCTAATGTCTCAAAAAAGTGAACTGCAATTGGCGAATTTTATCTGTAAGTATAGAGAGAAAGATTTGTTGGATTACCCGAAGCTGTTCGCAAAAGTGTTCTTTAACGGCCCGATGGTACGTAAGTTCAAAGATACAAAATATATATTGAAAGATATTCAGTTGGTGTCTATTGGAGATGGGATTGAGGTTGTTGCAGGGAGATTTATTAAAGATTTATTTTTGCACAGAGAGCAAGTGTATCGTGATGACGGGATTCTTGTTAGTGATGCTCGTAAAATGCAGTCGTCTCCGTCTGCATTATTTTTCCTTGTTCTTAATGACCATCGTCTGCTGTATTTCCATGAGTCGTCGTATGCACCAAGTCTGCATGTCTTTGAATCGTCTGTCCGTTGGTTTTTTAAAGATGTGCGCAGAAAAAGAATTGATAATATACTGTTGTCAGACACGGAAAAAGTGTACTATGCGAGAAAATATGAAAGAAAAATTACACGGTCTTTTTTGAATGATTTAATACCAGATCCTGAGATAAAAGTTATTCCAATATCTAGCGCCGTAAGCTTGAAGGCTTTTGTTGAAAAATTTTCAATATTGCGACGCGTTAGAGTGTCTATTTATGATACGAATAATGAGCTTGACACAGACGCTATGTTTCAAGCTCTAAGAGAACAAAAGCAAAGAGTTAAGGGTGAGCGGACGGTGCTGGAGCATGTGTCCAAAGAAGGACTTGACAAAGATGAGGTTGCTACAGAATTTAGCGATCTTACATCGTTAGGTAATAATGAACTTGTGTTTAAAGGTGTAGGGTTGAATGGCAACGCGATTAGCGGCAATAACAATGATTTTAGTATAAAAGTTCCAATAGGGCAATTGCCTCGTGATATGCAAGAATCTGCTAGAAGGGTCTACGATGTATATGCAGGTCTGCTGGCCAACAAAACGGTTGGAAAGCAAGTTTCTCAAGGCACGGTGGACGAGAAAATCAAAAAGCTAAAGCGTGTTATAGATGATGCTCAAGAATGATCCTGAATATTTTACGGCTGAGAAGTCAGTCTATGCTATTT
This sequence comes from Solidesulfovibrio magneticus, assembly GCA_002482565.1. Taxonomy (GTDB): domain Bacteria; phylum Desulfobacterota; class Desulfovibrionia; order Desulfovibrionales; family Desulfovibrionaceae; genus Solidesulfovibrio; species Solidesulfovibrio magneticus_B. The sequence continues at coordinate 8,310 of DLGG01000217.1, read as the reverse complement.
TTCGTGAGACATTTAAACTTAAGGCATCGAGCTCAAACAGTGTCGTTGCAATCATTGCAACGATTGTGGCCATACTTTATGTTTGTTGTACATCAGAAGATGAGACTGGCATAATCTCCCGCGCCCATGACTTGGCTGTGCTGGGGATTACATTCTCTACGACGTTGTTAGGTTTTTTGATTGCAGGCTTTACTGTTTTTGCAACTTTTACAAACAAAGAAATGTTTATTCGTATTGCGTTTTTGCCCGATCCTAATACTGACGGACTTTCGTATTTAAAAAGCTTCTTTTTTGTATTTATGAATGTTTTTATTCACTATGTGGGCTATTTGTTTTTTTCTTTCGCAGTGTATTTTTTCTTGGGTAAAAATGGTATTGTGAGTGAAATCGCCCGAAGCTATTTTTGGAACTATGATATGCTGGTGCTTAGATTGTCAAAGTTGAGTATAGTCATTTTTATGGGTTGGACGTTTTTTCTTGTAATGCTTCTGAAGTCTTTTGTCTTTAATACCTATCACGTGGTTATGACGACTCTGCGGTATGAATATGAAAAACAAAATGGTAATCTTTGATAAGAGTCTTATATGTCTGTGTTTATTTTAACCCCTGTAGGTGGCCAAAGGCAATAGACTCTCGGCCTTTGGGTGTATCACACTGCCCACATCCGGATCATGCCGCGACATAGCGGACAGCGGCTTCGGCCAGGACGGCGTCGCGAAATTCCGGGGGCAGGCAGGCCGGGGTGTTGAGATCGACCCGCCGGCCGAGCAGGGTCGAAAGTTCGCGCTCCAGGGCGAAAAAGGCCAGTCCGGGCGTGCGGCCGGACTCGAATTCCACCAGGACGTCGAGGTCGCTGTCCGGGCCGAAGTCGTCGCGAAGGGCCGAGCCGAAGACCGACAGCCGGCGGATGCGCCAGCGGCGGCAACACTCGGCCAAGGCGGCCTCGGGCAGGGCAAGGGGTAGCGCCATGGGGTCCTCGTTGCCCTTACGGTAGCGCATCCGGGCCTTGGCGTAAATCGTCGCCGCTTTTCCCCGAGCCGCAAAAAAAGGGGAGCCTCCGTGCGGAGGCTCCCCTTGGATGGCAACGTTTTGGCGAAACTAGTCGCGGGGGCCGCGATCGCGTCCGCCACGGTCGTCGCGACGGGGGCCGCGGTCATCACGACGCGGGCCGCGACGATCGCCGCCGTCGCGGCGCGGGCCGGCGGTCTTGGCGTAGTCGGCCGGATCGTAGGGGATGCCGCGTTCTTCGTTCATGACGGCCTTGCGCGACAGGCGCACGCGGCCGGTGGGCTCGACGTCAAGCACCTTGACCTCAAGCTCCTGGCCCATCTTGACCACGTCGGCCGGGCTGGCCACGCGCTCCACGTCGAGCTGGGACACGTGGACCAGACCTTCGAGGCCCGGCAGGATCTCGACGATGACGCCGCAGTCGATGATCTTGATGACCCGGCCTTTGTAGTTGGCGCCGACGTCGGCGTGCTGGTCATAGTAGAGCACCCGGGCCTTGGCCTTTTCCAGGGACTCGAGCGTCGGGGCGAAGATGGAGATCTTGCCCGTGTCCTCGATGTCGATGGACGCGCCGGTCTCGGCGGTCATGGCCTTGATGTTCTTGCCGCCGGGTCCGATCACTTCGCGGATCTTTTCCGGGTTGATGTGCACCACGGCCAGCTGCGGGGCCAGGGCCGACAGTTCGGGGCGCGGCTCGGGCAGCACGGCGGCCATGCGGCCCAGGATGTGGATGCGGGCTTCCTTGGCCTGATAAAGGGCCTGGCGCATGACGGCCTGGGGGATGCCGGTGATCTTGATGTCCATCTGGATGCCGGTGACGCCGTCGGCGGTGCCGGCCACCTTGAAGTCCATGTCGCCCATGGCGTCCTCGTCGCCGAGGATGTCGGTCAGCACCAGGAAGTCATCGTCTTCCTTGATGAGCCCCATGGCGATGCCGGCCACCGGGGCCTTGATGGGCACGCCGGCGTCCATGAGCGCCAGCGACGCGCCGGCCACCGAGGCCATGGACGAGGAGCCGTTGGACTCCATGACCTGGGAGACGATGCGCATGGTGAAGGGGAATTCCTCGGGGCCGGGCAGCACGGGCAGGATGGAACGCTCGGCCAGGGCGCCGTGGCCGATCTCCCGGCGCGACGGGCCGCGCAGCATTTTGACTTCGCCCACGCAGTAGGGCGGGAAGTTGTAGTGGAGCATGAAACGCTTGTAGGTCTCGCCGTTAAGCGTCTCAATCTTCTGCTCGTCGCCGGTGGAGCCCAGGGTGGCCACGCACAGGGCCTTGGTCTCGCCGCGGGCGAACAGGGCCGAGCCGTGGGTGCGGGGCAGCACGCCGACCTCGATGCCGATGGGGCGCACCGTGGTGGTGTTGCGGCCATCCAGGCGGATGCCGGTTTCCTTGATGAGCTTGCGCAGGAGCTTTTTCTCCATGCTCTCCAGGATCTCGGCGGCCTTCATCTTATACAGCGGCGTCTCCGGGTAGGCGGCGACCACGGCTTCGATGACGGCCTGCTTGACGGCCTTGCGGGCTTCGCGGCGGGCCATCTTTTCCTGGATGGTGAAGGCTTGCTTGAGTCCGGCTTCGGCCGTGGCCGCAACCAGCGCCTCGAGCTCGACGATGGGCGCGGGCGGGGTGAAGGCGATCTTGGGCTTGCCGGCCTTCTCGCGCAGCTGCTCCTGCAGGTCAAGCAGCGGCAGGATGGATTTGTGGCCGAATTCCAGGGCGTCGGCCAGCAGGTCTTCGGAGACGAAGCGGCCCGCGCCCTCGACCATGACCACGGCGTCGCGGGAGGCGGCGAAGACCAGATTCAGGTCCGCGCCGGCCGCGATCTGGGCCACGGTGGGGTTGAGGACAAACTGGCCGTCGATGTAGCCCACCCGGCCGCCGGCGATGGGGCCCTGGAAGGGAATCTTGGAGGCGTGCAGGGCGGCGGAAGCGCCGGTCAGGGCCAGGACGTCGGGTTCGACCTCGCCGTCGGCGGACAGCACGGTGGCGATGATCTGGACTTCGTCACGGAAGCCCTTGGGGAACAGCGGCCGGCAGGGGCGGTCGATGAGCCGGCACACCAGCACTTCGCGCTCGGAGGGGCGGCCGATTTCGCGGCGGAAGTAGGAGCCCGGGATGCGGCCGGCGGCGTAGGCCATTTCCTGGTAGTCGACGACCAGGGGGAAAAACCCTTTTTCCTCGGCCAGGGCCTGGGTGCAGGCGGTGACGAGCACCACCGTGCCGCCGGACTGAATCCAGACGGCGCCGTCGGCCTGATTGGCCAGACGGCCGGTTTCGATGGTCACGGTCTTGTCGCCGATGGCGGCTTCAAGCCGGATGGGGGAAAACGTCATTGTCATGAGGACCTCGTTGGATGGTGGGAAGGAAGAAGCGGATGCCCTCCCGCCATGCAGCAGGCGCGGCGGCAGCCGGGACGGCGCTTGTCCCGGGAGCGGGCGCGCATAATGCATGCGCGGGAAGGCGGGGCCCGGCGAACCGGGCCCCGTTGTTGCCGACTACTTGCGCAGTCCAAGCTTCGCGATGAGGTCGCGGTAGCGCTGGACGTCTTTTTTCTTCAAGTAGTTGAGAAGCTTGCGGCGCTGGCCGACCAGCTTCAAAAGGCCCGTGCGGGAGTGGAAGTCCTTGGGGTGGCTCTTGAAGTGACCCGTCAGGTAGACGATGCGGGAAGTCAGCAGGGCGACCTGGACCTCGGGGGAGCCGGTGTCGCCGTCGTGCTTCTTGTGTTCGCCAATAACCTGCGCCTTGTCTTCGGCAGTCATGACCACAGCGCTATCCTCCTGGTTAGGGGGTGTCGTTGGTGGCGGGGGCGTCATTGCCGCCGCGCCGGGCCGGTTGCGGGTCTCCGAAGAGGCCGCGCACGATGGCCCACCTGAGCCGGCCGCCCGTCGCCTCGGCCCTGGCCAGAGCCAGGGGCAGGCGCGCTTCGTCTACGAGCAGGGCGTGCGTCCCGGGGGCGAAATCCCCCGTGACCGGGACACGGATGCCCCGGCGGACGTCATCCGCCGCGGCAGGGCCAAGCGTTGTCATGGGCCAATGGGGCAGGGCTTTTTCGAGGGGAATGATCCGCTCGGGCAGCGACTGCGGGTCGGCCAGGACAGCGTCGAGGCTATGCGCCTGCGTCAAGGCGAAGGGGCGGCTCTCCTCCCGGGTCAGGGCTGTCATGATCGCGCCGCATCCCAGTCGCATCCCCAGGCTGTGGACCAGGGAGCGTATGTAGACGCCGGCGGATACCCGTACCCGGAAGGTTGCCGACGGCGGGTCGACCGATTCGGCCCGCGCGTCGAAAACGGAAATATCCTTGACTTTCACCGGGGCGGCCAGGCCCTTGCGGGCCAGTTCGTACAGGGGCCGTCCCTGGTGTTTGGCCGCCGAATACGGCGGCACTTCCTGGCTGGTCAGCTCCGTCCAGGAAGCGACGGCCTCGGCCAGGGCCGAGGCGGAAACATGGTCCCAGGGCGCTTCGTGGGTCACGGTTCCTTCGATGTCGTAGGTGTCCGTCGTGACGCCCAGGCGAAGCGCGCCCAGATAGGTCTTCTCGCCCTCCATGACATAGGAGGCGATCTTGGTGGCCTCGCCCAGAAGCACCACCAGCACGCCGGCGGCCAAGGGGTCCAGCGTGCCGGCATGGCCGATCTTTTTCTGGCCCAGGCGCTTTATCGCCGTGAGGCACCGGGCCGAGGTGGGGCCGGAGGGTTTGTCCAGCACCAGCACGCCGTGGAGCTGCGGCAACGGGTACTTGTTCTCAGCCACGCGCCGGCTCCACGACCTTGGTCAAAGCGCCAATCAGCGTGGCCTCGGCTTCGTCCAGGCCGGTTGCCAGCTTGCCGCCCGAGGCGTTTTTGTGCCCGCCGCCGCCAAAAGCGGCCGCGACCTGCTGGATGTTGACCGGACCCACCGAGCGCAGGGAAAATTTGACGCCGCCCTCGGGCAGCTCGCGCACGAGCACCGCTGCCTGCACGCCCTTGATGCGAAGCGCGTTGTTGATCAGCCCCTCGCAGTCCTCGGGGCCGGTTCCCGTGCGGGAAAACATCTCTTGCGATACCCTGATTGCGCCCACCTGTCCATGGCCGTGCAGGGACAGGCTGCCAAGCACCTCGCTCCACAGGCGGATGCGGTTCATGCTCCACTGGTTCTTGATGCGCGCGCCGACCTCGCCGACGTTAAGGCCTCCCCGGATCATCTCGGCCACCAGCTCCAGACACTCGGCCGTGGTGCCGCTGAAGCTGAAAAAGCCGGTGTCCGTGGCCATGGCCGTGTAGAGCGCCTCGGCCATGGGGCCGACAAGGGGCACGCCAAGGTCCTTGGCCAGAAGGGCGACCATCTCGCCGGTGGCTCCCCGGGCCGGATCGATCCAGTTGACGGCCCCGAAGCCCGGATTGCCCAGGTGATGGTCGATAACGGCCGTACGGGACGGGTCGAGATGGCCTTCCAAACCGCCCAGGCGCGGGGCGTCGCCGCAGTCGAGCACGATGGCCAGATCGTAGTCGCCATGCGGCGGCCGGTCGAGCAGCGGGGCGGGCAGTTCCAGCCAGCCGTACTGGGGCGGAGCCGGAGAATCGTTTATGAGCCAGAAGGTCTTGCCCAGAGCTTCGAGGATAAAGCCCATGGCGGCGGTGGAACCCAGGGCGTCGCCGTCGGGCGAGGCATGGGCGGCCACCAGGAAGGACCGGCCGGCCCGGATGCGGCGGACGATCTCACTCCTGGGGTCGGGCATAGACCATCTCCTCAAGATAGGTGTCGCGGGAAAAGCGCAGTTCCGGCACGAACTTCATGTGCAGGCGCTGGCCAAGCAGGGTGCGCAGGAAGCCGCGCGCCTGGTCCAGGGCCTTGGCCGCGCCGGCCAGACGTTCGGCGTCGCCGCTCAGCGTATAAAAGACCTGGGCCACGGACAGGTCGGCGTTTAAGGTCACGCCGCTTATGGTCACGAGTTCCAGGCGGGGATCGCGCACATCTTCGAGAAGGGCGGTGGCCATCTCCCGGGCGATCTGATCGGCGAGCCGGTGCGAGCGGCGCGAGGCGGTGCGTTTCATAGGAATCTTTCTTGGGGGCTAGAGCGTGAGGATTTCGATGTCGTCGTAGACCAGTTCGGCCAGGGCGGCGGCTTCGACCATGTTGACGGCTTTTTGCAGGAGGCCCCGGACGTGGGTCGCGTCGCCGGACACGGCCACGGCGGCCAGGACCAGCGTGTCCCAGGATTCCTGCATGGCCACTTCGGCGACGGCCACGTTGAATTTGTTGCGCAGCTTCTGCTTGAGGCTTTGGGCCACGCGGCGCTTGCCCTTGAGGGAGTCGTTGCCGTGGAGGGCGAACTGGAGGGTGAGGACGCCTACGACCATGAATCCTTCCCCGCAAGCCGGGGAGCGGTTGGAAAATCGGTTGTCATCAGGAGACCCGGCCGCCGCCTGGGCGACGGCCGGGGTCCGAACGGCGAGAAGAACCCGCCGGTGCAATCGTTACAGGGTGGCCTTTTCTTCCACGGACTCGAAGGCCTCGATGACGTCGCCGACCTTGATGTCGTTGAAGTTTTCCAGGCCCACGCCGCATTCGTAGCCCTTGGTGACTTCCTTGACGTCGTCCTTGAAGCGGCGCAGCGAGGCCAGCTTGCCGGTGTAGACCACCACGCCGTCGCGCAGCAGGCGCACGCCGGCGTTGCGGGTGAGCTTGCCGTCCATGACGCCGCAGCCGGCCACGGTGCCGACCCGGGGCACGCTGAAGGTGTCGCGCACCTCGGCCTGGCCGAGGTACTGTTCGCGGATCACCGGGGCGAGCATGCCGGACATGGCGTCCTTGATCTCACTGACGACCTTGTAGATGATGTCGTAGAAGCGCACGTCCACGCTCTCGCGCTCGGCCATTTCCTTGACCTTGATGGTCGGGCGCACGTTGAACCCGATGATGATGGCCGAGGAGGCGGAGGCGAGCAGCACGTCGGATTCGGTGATGGCCCCGGCCCCGGCGTGGATGATGTTGACCTTGACCTTGTCGGTGGAGAGCTTCTTGAGCGCGTCGGCGATGGCTTCCAGGGAGCCCTGCACGTCGGCCTTGAGCACCAGGTTGAGCGTCTGGGCTTCGGCTTCGGGGCGGCTGGCCAGGAAGGTTTCCAGGGTGACCTTGGAGGCCTTGCCCAGTTCGCGTTCGCGCTGCTTGGTGGCCCGGGTCTCGGCGATGCGGCGGGCGACCTTTTCGTCCTCGACGCCGACGAACTCGTCGCCGGCCTCGGGCACGCCCTCAAAGCCCTGGACCTCGACCGGCATGGCCGGTCCGGCTTCCTTGATCTTGCGGCCCTGGTCGTCGAAGCAGGCCCGCACCCGGCCGGAGAACACGCCGCAGACGAAAGCGTCGCCCTGATGCAGGGTGCCTTCCTGGATGAGCACCGTGGCCACGGGGCCCCGGCCCTTGTCCAGGCGGGCTTCGACGATATGGCCCCGGGCGCGCTTGCCCGGGTTGGCGTGCAGCTGCAACACCTCGGCCTGGAGCAGGATCATTTCGAGCAGTTCGTCGAGACCGAGCTTCTGCTTGGCCGAGACGTTGGCGAAGATGGTGTCGCCGCCCCATTCTTCGGGCACCAGGCCCAGATCGCCGAGCTCGCGCTTGACCCGGTCGGGGTTGGCGTCGGGCTTGTCGATCTTGTTGACGGCCACGACAATGGGCACGCCGGCGGCCCGGGAGTGGTTCACCGCTTCGCGGGTCTGGTCCATGACGCCGTCATCGGCGGCCACGACCAGGACCACGATGTCGGTGACCTGGGCGCCGCGGGCGCGCATGGCGGTGAAGGCTTCGTGGCCCGGGGTGTCGAGGAAGACGATGTCGCCCCGGCTGGTGGTCACGTGATAGGCGCCGATGTGCTGGGTGATGCCGCCAGCTTCGCCGGAAACCACGTTGGAGGCCCGGATGGCGTCCAAAAGCGAGGTTTTGCCGTGGTCGACGTGGCCCATNNATGATGGTGACCACGGGCGGACGCGGGCGCAGGTCCTCGGGTTTGTCGGCTTCGGCGCTGATGATGTAGTCGTCCTCGGAAAAGCCCGAGCGTTCGACTTCGAACCCGAACTCGGCCGCGGCCAGGGTGGCGGTTTCGATGTCCAGCGACTGGTTGATGGTC
>DLGG01000217.1:0-124 GCA_002482565.1 Solidesulfovibrio magneticus | reverse complement strand
GATCTTGCGCTTGGCGGCCTTCATGGGCTGGGCCCCGGCGTCGGACTTGGAGGACAGGAAGTCGTCGCGGGTCTTTTTACGCTTGAACTTCGAGCCGCGGCCGCCGGTGCGGTCCTGGACCTCG
>DLGG01000008.1 GCA_002482565.1 Solidesulfovibrio magneticus | reverse complement strand
CGAAAGATTCGGGGGCTTTTTTTTAGGCATCCAGTCAGTATCCAGACAAAACGACATGGACTGGAGTTTCTTGACGACTCCGTGGTTGCCCGGCATTGCAGAAGTGATTCTTGCGATACGGAGGCCTCATGGAACGCACCGCGCACATGTTGAACGCTGTCCCCGACCTCCATCAGGAAGAAGCCGTGGCTGTCTGGGCGGAGCCGGAATCTCGTCGCCTCGCGTCACTCAACTTCGATACTGCTCAGGTGGATAACGTCGCTTCGATTTCCCCCGCAGAAGCCGCCCACGCCTCATTGGGCCTGGACCCGGTATCCCTTAACCGATTCGTCCTGTGCCTGCTGGCAGCGGACTGGGCCTGCTACCTTGATCCGGCCAACCGCGAAGACTACCCGCATCTCCATCACGCCGTCACGGTCTTTCCCAAAGGCTTTCGCCTTTGGACGGCCAGCGCAGGCGGCCGCACTCTTCCTATTGGCTACTCGGCCTTTCATCCCATTTCACCGGTCACCTTCGCTGTCCTGCGAGACGCGCCGCAAACCATCACCAATCGTCGTCAGATCACGCCCCAGCCCCAGACCGCGTCCGGTGAGCAGTACCTCTATCTCTATAACATCGGCATCCTGCCCCAGTTCCATCGCACCGAGGCAAGCCGGGCGCTCATGCGGGCATTTCGCGAAGACTTGGCCGCTGTGTCCCATCGCGGGCTGGCCGCCATCATCGTCTCGTTTGACGGCAAGCGTGTCATCGAACGGTTCGGACTGCGCCAATCAGGCGTCATCACCCATGACGGCCACGAAGAACTGGCGTACGTGAGCGACGAGTAACAGCTGACCCTGTACAGTGTCCCAGCCAGCCCGCATTGACAGCCGTTGCCGCCGGGTATAGCCGGCTTCCGAAACATTCCCGGCACGCACGGAGTTCCCATGCTTGGCATTCACGATCTGTGGCTGTTTATCGTCTCGGGCATCCTGTTTAACATGGCTCCCGGCCCGGACGTCATCTACGTCGTCAGCCGCAGCGCCGGACAGGGGGCCAAGGCGGGCATGGTGGCCGCCCTGGGCATCGGAGCTGGCTGTTGCGTGCATATCCTGGCCGCTGCCGCGGGCTTGTCGGCCGTGCTGGCCGCCTCGGCCACGGCCTTTTCCGTGATCAAGCTCGTGGGCGCGGCCTACCTCGTGTATGCCGGCGTGCGCATGATCCTTGGCGCGCGAAAAAAAACAGCGCCCGAGGAAATTCCCCAAGCGCCTGAAATCCGGCATCGCGGCATTTTCGTCCAGGGCTTTCTCACCAACGCCCTCAATCCCAAGGTGGCGCTGTTTTTCCTGGCTTTCCTGCCCCAGTTCATCGATCCGGCCGCGCCCCACAAGGCCCTGGCCTTTGCCGTCTTGGGCGGCATCCTCAACTGCACCGGCACAACCTGGAATCTGCTCCTGGCCTGGTCCACGGCCCGTGTGGCCGGGGGGCTTGGCCGCGCCCGACGTCTTGGTCCCTACCTTACCCAGGGGGCCGGGGCCTTGTTCGTGGTTTTTGGCGTCAAGCTGGCCCTGTCCGAACAATCCTGACGCCAGCTTCCTTTTCTCGCAGAATCGAGCTTCCTGCCCTGTCCCGCCTGAAGCCGTGCCGTTAACGCCTGCTACGCGTTGACGGCCGGAACTTTCGTCGCGCTCGACGCCAAACCGACCTTGAGCCGGCGTCCCGTGGCCCGCCGATACGCCCATTCAAGGCCGAAAGAGACCGGAAAAAGCCCGAGCATGGTCCAGAAGGCCGGTCTGGAATGGGCGTACATGTTGGAGCCCAGCACGCCCAGAAGCGACAGGCACAAGGCTATGGACAACCAGATGAGCGTTGGCCGGCCGTCGGTGGCGGCGCGCAAGCGCAGGTGGGAATAGGCTACGGCGGCGTAGATGAACAGAAACGCGCCGCTGCCCATCATGGCGACGCTGGAAAGATCGAAAAACAGCACGAAAACCAGCACCAGCCCGGCGGTCAGGAAAAGGCCCAACGGTGCGCGCTTCCAGGCCAGCCGATCGAAGGCGGCCGGCAGTTCGCCGTCCTTGGCGATCATCCAGCAGACGTTGGCCGCACCGTAGAGGGTGGCGTTAAGCGCCGCCGCCGTGGCGAAAAGCGCGCCCACGGCGATGACGGTGAAACCGGCCTTGCCCATGAACGTGCCGGCCGCTTCGGACAGGGCGTAGTCGCTGGCCGCGTCGATGCGGGGCAAGGGCAGATGGCCGAGCACGGCAAACGCGACGCCGAGATAGACCACGATGACCGAACACACCGACAGATAGAGCGCCCTGGGCAGGGTGCGCGGCGGATCGGCCATGTCGCCGGCGGCGTTGGCGACCAGGCCGAAGCCTTCGTAAGCGATAAAGAGCATCCCGCCGCCAAAGGCGATGCCCGAGGGTTCGGCCCAGCCGGCCCTGGACAGCCCCTGCCAGTCGGCGGTGGCGCAGCCCCAGACCGCGAAGACCGACAGCACGGCCAGGTTGACGGTCACGGTCACAAGTTCCGAACGCCCGACCCAGGCCGCGCCAAAAACGTTGACCAGGGTAAAAAGGAGCACCGCGCCGGCAGCGGCGGCCTTGGGCAGCCACAGCGGGTGGTCGTGGGGGAAAAAGGTCATGAGGTAGCCGGCGAAACCGGCGGCGTACATGGCCAGGGCAATGACGTAGCCGATCCACATGTAGATGTTGAGTCCGCCGCTGACGATGCCGTCGCCAAGGCCGCGCACCAGAAATTCCACCGCGCCGCCCTTGGTGGGGTAGCGCGCACCGAGTTTGGCGTAGTTGTAGGAGGTGGCCAGAGCCACCAGTCCGCCGGCCAGGAAGGAGAGCCACAGGGCCGAGCCGGCCACATGGGCGGCCGAGCCGAAGATGGCGTAGACGCCGCCGCCGACCATGCCGCCGATGCCGATGGCCACGGCCGAGGCCAGGCCCATTTGTTTGGCAGGGGCAGGGGAGACGTTGGCGGCGGGAGAAGATGAGGGCGGCATGAGGAACTCCGGGAGGATAGTGGAAGGCATTGAGCCGTCTTGCGTTGTTGTTTGCGCCCCGGTGTCCGCACTCGCGTTGTTGATGCTTGCTCCCAAGCGCAGCGCTATGTTTTATGGACAGCCAAAGGGGGAGTGACGTTTTTAAACAGCAGAGTATTGCGCCCAAGAAGAGGACAAGTCAATGCCGCTAAAAGCAGGTGGACCGCCGGTAGGGCGGTCCACCTTTAGAGGACTATAGTCACAACGAAGCTGCAGTTTGCGACGCCTAGACGTCCATGATCTCCAGATAGACCAGCGTTTGGTTGAGTAGTTGATAAGCAATCTCGCCAAAAGTAATTGGCCCGGTGAAGGGGTCGGTTTTTTTTCCTTCGAGTTCAGAGTAAAGGTAGTTAAGGATGCAGTTGCAGGAGAAAGCAACTCGTGCTGATTCGATGGAGCATTCTTTGCAAAGCCGATCGTTGAATTCCTTGACGTAATCAACTACGGGCTTGGCATGTTTGTAGCGAATGCCTGAAAACACCGGAGCATAGAATTTCACCAACCCTTCCACTTCGTCGACGTCCTGGAAGCTGATGTTGACCAGGGCTCCGTAGTAGTCGGCAACAAGCGGCAGTTTGGTGTCGAGTTTGTTCTTAATGATGTAGGCGGCAAAGTTCCGCTTTTCACCATTGACCATGACGTCAGTGGCGGAAAAATCGTCGGTGGTGAAGGTCAGCACGTCGCCTGCGCCCTGCTCGAAGAGGTTGACGATGCCGATCTCGGCAACCTTGCCCTCGGGCAATTGGGCTTGCAGCACCAGGGCACCCTCTTCCAACACATCGCCAGTAATGCCGTTTATGACCTTGGGTGTTTTCTTGCCTAAATCGGAGAGATGCACCCCAGCTATCCATCCGATTAATGGACGTATGCCAAAATCCTTGTAGTTTGGGGCATTGAGAGCGAAGGACAAGTGGGTTTTGCTCATTGCCGGGATGACAATGAAACTGAATCCATGCTTTGGCCCCTCGGTATACACTCGGGCAAGGCTGTTTTGGTCGTAGGCAACGATTTCGATAGAAGTGACGAGGTCGGTGATGTCTGTGGCACAGAGTAAATCACGGCTGACCATGCCACCATGGTCTTTGGAAATGAAGTATGGAATAGTGCCTGCGATCCAATCGCCTTTGGGGAGTTGATGCAAGACGTCCTCTTCTCCTGCAAGGAGAAGCTTGCGTCCTGCTTCGATCATCGTTTTGACATCGGAAACGCTGGAAATAGTCTGTCGCATGTCGCCCTCCTAGCCAAAAATAGTTTTCATATCTTCTTGAACGCTGGGCATATTCACGTTGCTTGAGAAAAGGGCGTAGATTTGGTCCACACTATTGCTGATGGTGTTAGGAGATGGATCTTCCTTAACTGTCCTCGTCAGTCGGCCAAGAAGAATCTTGGCGGCAAGAAATTTCAACTGAAACGTTTTCTTTCCAGTCACGATGTCTTGCCATGCCTTGTTGCTCTTGCTCGGTACATCCATGTTTGCCTCCATCACTGTTTTGTGTGCGGTTGTTATTTAAATGGTTGATTTGCATGTCATAAATCGGGAAATGTTCTGGTGTGAATTACGTGGAGTCCTCGTCGTCGGGAGACTATGGAGCGTTTCGATTCTATGCTAAACGATTCAATAGTCAAGACAGGATGGCGTTAATTGAAGCCGCTCCTGGCATGATTGTATTCGTCCGTCTTCAGCTATTGAGTACAACCGGCATTCAGCCCGGAAGCTCTCGGCGAGGGGTTGCATGTATCTGGACGTCATGGGGCCTGCTTCACGAACATGCTTTTTTGAGAGAAGGGGAGGGGCGACAACGGGGTCGCTGCGAGATCTGCTGCTCGCTAGGCTGGTCGAGAAAAACAAAAAGCCGCCCATTTCTGGACGGCTTTTCAAATATCTGGCGGAGAGGGAGGGATTTGAACCCTCGAACAGGGTTTAAGCCCCGTTACCCGCTTAGCAGGCGAGCGCCTTCGGCCAACTCGGCCACCTCTCCGCAAAACGGTGAGGTAAACGTTTGCCCGGTCCCGGTCAAGAAAAAAAACTGCTTTTCCCCAAACCTTTGACCTCATACGCTCTTTACAGGGGGCCGGGCAGGCGCATATGCTCCCGTTTCGCATTAACGAGCCCCCTCAAAAGGAGTCCAGGGCATGAAAAAGTTCGCGCGTATGGAGCGCCTCCCCCCATACGTCTTCGCCACCGTCAACGAGCTGAAAATGCAGATGCGGCGGCGAAACGAGGACGTCATCGACCTGGGCATGGGCAACCCCGACCTGCCCACGCCCCCCCATATCGTCGAAAAACTCGTCGAGGCTGCCCAAAAGGCCGTCAACCACCGTTACTCGGCATCGCGCGGCATCAAGGGCCTGCGAAACGCCGTCTCGGCCTGGTACAAGCGCCGCTTCGACGTCGACATCGACCCCGAAACCGAAGCCGTGGTCACCATGGGGGCCAAGGAAGGCCTGGCCCACCTGGCGCTCGTCATGCTCTCGCCCGGCGACGTGGTCTTCGCCACCGACCCGGCCTATCCGATCCATCCGTATTCCTGCATCATCGCCGGGGCCGACGTGCGCCGCATCCCGATCAGCAGCGACCGGGACTTTTTCGAGGACTTGCTGGCCGCCACGCGCCAGACCTGGCCCCAGCCCAAGCTGCTCATCATCTCCTATCCGCACAACCCGACCACGGTCACGGCCGACGTGCCGTTTTTCGAGCGCATCGTCGAATTCTGCAAAGAACACGACATGATGGTCATCCACGACTTCGCCTACGCCGACTTCGGCTTCGACGGCTACCAGCCGCCGAGCTTTTTGCAGGCCAAGGGCGCCAAAGACGTGGGCGTCGAGTTCTTTTCGCTCACCAAAAGCTATTCCATGGCCGGTTGGCGCGTCGGGTTTTGCTGCGGCAACCCCGAGATGGTCCACGCCCTGACCCGCATCAAGAGCTATCTCGACTACGGCATCTTCCAGCCCATCCAGATCGCCGCCACCGTGGCTTTAAACGGCCCCCAGGAGTGCGTGCGCGAAATCATGGACGTCCACCAGGAGCGCCGCGACGCGCTCATCGACGGTCTGGCCCGGGCCGGCTGGGAAGTGCCCGCGCCGAGGTCCACCATGTTCGTGTGGGCCAAGATCCCGGAACCCTTCCAGCACCTCAAGTCCGTGGAATTCTCCAAGCTGCTGCTGCGCGAGGGCGGCGTGGCCGTTTCGCCGGGCCTGGGATTCGGGCACTTCGGCGACAACTACGTGCGGTTTGCCCTGGTCGAAAACCGCCACCGCATCAACCAGGCCGTTCGCGGCATAAAAAAGGCGCTTTCCGGATGAACAACGCTGCCGTAGCCCCTGTTCGCATCGGATTGGCCGGACTTGGCACTGTCGGGTCCGGCCTGGTGGCCGTGCTGGCAAAAAACGCCGACTGGATCGAGGCTCGCCTGGGTCGGTCGGTGGCCGTCAAGACCGTGCTCGTGCGCGACCCGGCCAAGCCTCGGGCCGTGACGCTGGGCCCCGAGGTCGCTGTCACCACCGACGCCGACGCCCTGGTCGCCGACCCGGACATCGACATCGTGGTGGAGCTCATGGGCGGCATCGACGCCGCCTTCGGGCTCATCGCCAAGGCGCTTAACGCCGGCAAGCACGTGGTCACGGCCAACAAGGCCCTGCTCGCCAAGCGCGGGCCGGAGCTTTTCGCCCTGGCCGCCGAAAAGGGGCTTGGCCTTTACTACGAGGCCAGCTGCGCCGGGGCCGTGCCCATCGTCGAGACGTTGCGCTCGTCCCTGGCCGGCAACCGCATCCAGAGCATCATCGGCATCCTAAACGGCACGGCCAACTACATTCTCTCCAGCATGAGCGAGAAGGGCCTGCCCTTTGCCGTGGCCCTGGCCAAGGCCCAGGAGCTGGGCTACGCCGAGGCCGATCCGACCCTGGACATCCAGGGCTTCGACGCCGCCCACAAGCTCATCGTGCTCATCCGACTGGCCTACGGCTGCAACCTCCCCCTGGAGAAGCTGCCGGTCGAGGGCATCACCGTGGTCACCCCCGAGGACATCCGCTTCGCCCGGGAGTTCGGCTACGCCATAAAGCTCATCGGCCAGGTGCGCGACTGCGACGGCAAGCTTGCCGCCGGGGTCTGGCCCATGCTCGTGCACGAGGACTTCCTTTTGGCCAGCGTCAAGGGCGCGTTTAACGCCGTGCGGGTGGAAGGCAACGCCTCCGGCCCCATCATGCTCCACGGCAAGGGGGCCGGCGACCTGCCCACGGCCAGCGCGGTGGTGGCCGACATCCTGGCCCTGGCCCGGGAAGGCATGATCCCCAACAACACCGGATTCCGCGCCGAGCCTCTGCCCGAGGCCGAGCTGGTCGATGCCGACGACTTCGTGACGCCGCACTACATCCATTTCACGGTCAAGGATCAGGCCGGGGTCATGGCCGCCATCTCCAAGTCCATGGGCGAGCACGGCGTGTCCATCCGCCAGGCCGTGCAGAAGGGCGAACCCGAGGACGGCTACGTGTCCATCGTGTTTTTGACCCACGAGGCCCCCAACCGGGCCATCGCCGCCGTGCTGGCCGACACCGGCTCCATGCCCTTCATCAAACCCGGCACGGTCCATTTCCGGGTTTTGTAATCACCGGCGCATGGATTCGGCATGCCCCATTAAAAGTTTTTGAAGAGAGTCCAGAGAGAAACTTTTTTCAAAAAGTTTCTCTCTGGCCGCCGGAGGCATCTTCCCGCATGTCCACTACTTCCCCCCTTCCCCGCAAACTCGTGTTCCTCATCGCCGACGGCATGGGCGATCTGCCCGTCGATTCCCTGGGCGGGCGCACGCCCATGGAGGCGGCGGCCACGCCGGTCATGGACCGGCTGGCCCGGGAGGGGATGGTGGGGCTTTGCCGCACCGTGCCCCAGGGCATGGCCCCGGGGTCCGACGTGGCCAACATGTCGCTTCTGGGCTTTGATCCGGCCCAAAACCACACCGGCCGAGGCCCCATCGAGGCGGCGGCCATGGGCTTGCCGGTCGCGCCCGACGACGTCGTTTTCCGCCTCAACACCGTTACGGTGAGCGAATTTGCCGAGGCCGGGCTCATGCGCGACTATAGCGCCGGCCATATCGCCACCCAGGCGTCCACGGCCCTGATCGAGAAGCTGGCCGCGACCTGCCTGCCGGAGGGCTACGAGCTTCATGCCGGCGTGCAGTACCGCCACATCCTGGTGGCCAAGGGCGCGGCCGGCCGGGAGGAGGCGGGCGTTTACGTGCGCCCGCCCCACGACATCACCGACCAGCCCATCGCCCCGGACTTGGCCGAGCTGCGCCGCGCTCCGGCGCTGTACGATTTCGCGGCCAAGGCGGCGGCCGTGCTGGCCGGGCCGGACAATGCGACCAAGGCCAACGCCGTGTGGCCCTGGGGCCAGGGCCGGGCGTTGGTCCTGCCCGATTTCGCCGCGACCTTCGGCCTGCGCGGGGCGGTGGTTTCGGCCGTGGATCTGGTCAAGGGCCTTGGGCGGGCGGCGGGCATGGCCGTTATCGACGTGCCCGGGGCCACGGGCCTGCTCGACACCAACTACGAGGGCAAGGTGGCGGCGGCGCTGGCGTTTCTCACGGACGGCGATTTTGTTTTCGTCCATGTCGAGGCCCCGGACGAGTGCGGGCATGGCGGCGACGCCGCCGGCAAGACCGAGGCCGTGGCCCGGTTCGACGCCCGCATTGTCGCGCCCATGGTCGAGGCCCTGGGCGACGACGCGGCCTTCGTCATCGCCTGCGACCACTTGACGCCTATCGCTCTCCGCACCCATGCCGCCGATCCCGTGCCTTTCCTTTTCTGGCAGCCGGGCGTAATACCCTCCGGCGCGGCGGGTTTTAGCGAGGCCGAAGCCGCCAGGTCCGGCTTGGCCGTGGACGCGGGGCACGAGTTGCTCCTGCGGGCCATGGGCTGGACCCGTTCGTGACGCGCCGGACGTTTGGGGCGCGTTTCGCCAAAACCCGGTTTCGACACGCCGGCGACGCCTGATCGCCAAATGAGACACGCGATAACGAGACGCCATGGCCCTGATCCTCAAGCCTGAAGATTTTCCCTCGCCCGACTCGCGGCTGGCGCTCACCGTCTCCTACGGCGAGGTGGACCAGATGGGCTATGCCTATTACGGGCATTATCCCCACTGGTTCGAGCGCGGGCGCGGGCATTTCATTCGCGTGCGCGGCATGAGCTACGGCGAGGTCGAGGCGCGCGGCGTGTGGCTGCCGGTGCGCGACCTGGCCGTGCGGTATCTGCGCCCGGCCCGCTACGACGACGCCATCACCGTGCGCACGGCCGTCAGCGAATGGGGCCGGGCCTCGGTGACCTTTGCCTATCAGGTCTTCGGACCGCCGCAGGACGCCACGCTTCTCGCCGTGGGCGAAACGCTCCACGCCTGCACCTCGCCACAGGGCCGGCCCATACCCGTGCCGTCCTGGCTGCGCGAGCTGTTCACCGTCTAACCCTCCCGCCTTTTTCGCGGCATTTCCCTCATGTTTATTGATATCCACACCCACGCCTATCATCCCAAGATCGCGGACAAGGTCCTGGCCCAGCTCGAAGGGCACTACGGCATCCCGCCTGTCGGCACCGGCCAGATCGACGATCTTTTGGAGCGCGCGACCAAGGCGGGCCTGGACAAGGTCGTGGTCCACAACGCGGCCACGGCCCCGGCCCAGGTGGTTCCGGCCAACAACTGGGCCATCGCCATCCACCGCGAACACAAGCGCATCATCAGCTTCGGCACGCTGCACCCGGACTACCCGGATTTCGAGCGCGAACTGGACAGACTCTGGCGCAACGGCATCAAGGGCATCAAGTTCCACGCCGACTTCCAGGGCTTCCGTCTGGACGACCGCAAGCTGTGGCCCATCTTCGAAGCGCTTTCCGGCCGGTTCGTGGTCATGCTCCACGTGGGCGACCGCCTGCCGCCTGAGGAGAACAACTCCTGCCCGGCCAAGGTGGCGGCCATCCTGCGTGATTTTCCCCAGCTGACCGTCATCGCCGCCCATATGGGCGGCTATCTCCACTGGCAATACGCCGTGGAACATCTGGTCGGCAAAAATGTCTATATTGACACGTCCAGCACCCTGGCCTTCATCGACGACGCCACCTTGCGCCGTATCTTCGAGGGCCATCCCCGGGAACGCATCCTTTTCGGCAGTGATTACCCGCTGTTCGATCCCGGCGAGGAAATTGCGCGCCTGCGTCGCCGGTTGTCTCTTCGAGACGCGGAGCTGGAAGAGCTATTGAGCGGAGCTTCCGCACTATTTCGGTCATCAAAATGAGTATTGACACCTGAGCGAACCTCGTGCTGGAACAACTTGGCCGGGCAAGTGAGAATGCTTTTCAGCTGCCGCCCGGCCAAGGAGTTTCGATCCATGACTATTCGCGCCCGGATTCTCGCCTCCGTCGCTGTCCTTTTTCTCGTCGCGCTGGGCATGTTCGCGGCCACCTGGTCCATCACCAGCGAACAACGCTCCGACGGTCTCGTCATCAATCTGGCCGGCCGGCAACGGATGCAGATCCAAAAAATCGCCAAGGACGTCCTGGCCTTGGCTCACCAGGCCAAAAGCGGCGGCGCGCCGGCCGGCCTTGCCGACGATATCCGCAAGCGTCTGTCCGCCCTGGAGACGACCCAAAATCTGCTGGCCCGGGGCGGGGTGTATGAAAACGGCAAGAAATTTACCATCGACCCGTCCAGCCGTGAGGCCGCGGCGCTCCTTGACGAGGCCGGCCGGCTGATCAAGCCCTTTGGGGTCGAGGTCGAGGCTCTCCTGGCCAAGGCCGACGCCGTTTCGCCCGAGCGCCTGGTGGCGGCCTCGGAAGCCGTTGTCGCGGCCCAGGACAAGGCCGTGGCCCGGCTCCAGGCCGAGACCGAAGACGACGTGGCCACGCTCATGACCATCCAGGCCGTGGGCATGGGGCTGTGTGCCGTGGTGTGTCTGGCGGTGCTTTTTCTGTTCCGCCGCGCGGTCATAGCGCCCCTGGGGCGGCTGCGTGAATACGCCGTGGCCGTGGCCGGCGGCGACCTCAAGGCCGTGCCGGCCGGCGACTACCCGCCGGAGCTGGCTGATCTGCGCGACGCCCTGGCCCGCATGGTCGGGTCGTTGCAGGCAAGCCTTGGTTCGGTGGAGGCCAAAAGCCGCGAAGCCGAGAGCCACGCCGCCGAGGCCGGACGCGCCCTGGAGGCGGCCAAGGCCCAGGAAGCCCGCACCGCTGAACTGCTGGCCCGTCTGGGAGAAGGCGCGGCCAAGGCGCGCGGCATCTCCGAAAGCGTCATGGACCACGCGGCCGGGCTGCTTTCGCGCATCGAGCAGGTGGGGCAGGGCGCGGCCCAGCAGCGCGACCGCATGATGGACACGGCCGCGGCCATGGAAGAAATGAACGCCACGGTGCTGGAAGTGGCCCGTAATGCGTCCAGCGCCGCCGTGAGCGCCGCCGACGCCAAGGACAAGGCCGTCACCGGCGCGGACGGCGTGCGCTCGGCCGTCAGTTCCATCGAAGGCATCCGCCGCCGCATCCTCGATCTCAAGGAATCCATGACCCGCCTGGGCCAGCAGGCCGACAGCATCGGTCACATCATGAACGTCATTTCCGACATCGCCGACCAGACCAACCTGTTGGCGCTTAATGCCGCCATCGAGGCGGC
>DLGG01000090.1 GCA_002482565.1 Solidesulfovibrio magneticus | reverse complement strand
CATCCCCTCCGTGGCCGAGGCCGAGGCCCTTCTCGCCACCCAGGCCGTGCCGCCCCAGGGGCTGGCCCACGCCCGGGGCGTGGCCGCCGTGGCCCTGGGCCTGGCCCGAAGCCTCAATGCTGCCGGCGCGGCCCTGGATCTGGAACTGGTCGAAGCGGCCGCACTGCTCCACGACGTGGCCAAGGGCCGGCCCAAACACGAGCAAGCCGGCGGCGACCTGCTTTTTGCCCTCGGGTTCGACAAGGCGGCCCCTATCGTCGCCGCCCACCGCGACATCGCCCTGCCCCCCGAAGCGCCCATCACCGAACGCGAGATCGTCTACCTGGCCGACAAGTTCGTCCACGGCCGCCAGCTTGTGCCCGTGCCCGTGCGTTTTGGCCAAAAGCTCGAGATCTTCGCCCACGACCCCCAGGCCGTGGCCGCCATCACCCGCCGCCGGCAAAACGCGCTGACCGTGCTGGCCCGGGTCGAGGCCGGCCTGTCCCGGCCGCTGCCCGACATCCTGGCCGACACGGGCCTGGCCTGGGAGGCCCTCCCATGAGCACGCTCTTTCTCATGCGCCACGGCGCCATCATCCAGCGCCACCCCCGCCGGTTCGTCGGCCAGACCGACCATCCGCTCACCGACGAAGGCCGGGCCCAGGCCGAGCTGTGGCGCGAGGCCCTGGCCGACGTGCCGTTCACCGCCGCCGTCTCCTCCGACCTGTCCCGCTGCCGCGAAACCGCCGCCATCGTGCTCGGCGACCGCGACCTTATGGTGCGCCCCGAACCGCGCCTGCGCGAAATCGCCCTGGGCGCGTTCGAAGGCCTCACCGTGGACGAAGTGCGTGAGCGTTTCCCCGGAGCCTACGAACGCCGGGGCTGCGACATCGCCGGCTTCACCCCCCAAGGCGGCGAAAGCTTCGCCGACGTCCAGGCCCGGGCCGTGGCCGCCCTGGCCGAACTGGCCCCGCTTTGCGGCAACGTCCTGGTCGTGGCCCACGGCGGCGTCAATCGGACCATCCTGTGCCACGCCCTGGGCCTGGACCTGTCGCGGCTGTTTCGCCTGGGCCAGGACTACTGCCGCCTCAATCTTCTCGACCTCTCCCCGGACTGCTGGCGCGTCGACGCCGTCAACCTCGCCCCGACGCTGCCGTGGCGGTTTTTGGGGCCGTAAGCCACACATAAAACATAACGACAGTTATGTTTTATAATTTACTGAGTTTTCTCTTCCGGGCGCGAGGGTGATGCGGGAAAGATGCCTCCGGCGGCCAAAGGGGCTGAGCCCCTTTGGAAACCCCACCTGGGGAGGGGTGGAAGGGGACGAAGGAACGCGGGGCATGAGAGCAGCGACGCTGTATTTCCCATTGCCTTGCTATGAAACGCGTCGCAGCAGGACGCGACGACACATCGAAAAAACCCAAAACCTCCGTTGACAAGCGTTCCAGGCGATGCAATGCCCTGGAACATGCGAAATCTGCTTGCCATCCTTTGCGTCGCGGCCCTTGCCCTGGCCGGGTGTTCCGGCGAAAAACCGTCCGGAAAAGCCGAAGGCCGCACGGTCGACGTGCCCGTTCGCGTCGCCGCCCGGGCCGACGCGGTGGAATGCCGCTCGTTTCCGGCCCAGGTGGAGTCCGAACAAAGCGTCACCCTGTCCAGCAAGGCCACCGGCACGGTGGTGGCCGTCATGGCCGAGGAGGGCCAAAAGCTCGCCCCTGGCGCGCCTATCCTGCGCCTGGACGAGCGCGAGCTGGCCGGCCAGGAACAGGCGCTATTGGCCGAACGCGACCAGGCCCGGCGCGAAAAGGAAGCCCTGGCCGCCCGGGCCGCCCTGGCCCGGACCACCATGGAGCGCATGGGCCGGCTGCTCGGCCAAAAGGCCGTCAGCCAGGAAGACTACGACAAGGCCCGGGCCGAGGCCGACGCCCTGGCCCGCCAGAGCGAGGCCGCCGGGGCCAAGGAACAGGCCGTGGCCTCCAGGCTTTCCGAACTGGCCGTGCTTCGCGGCTATTCCACGGTCACCGCGCCCTTCGAGGGCATCCTGGCCCGGCGCTACGTCGACAAGGGGGCCTTCGTGGCCGCCGGCGCGCCCCTGGCGCTCCTCGACGCCACCACCGGCCGCTTCGACCTGGCCGCCCAGGTGGACGAAACCCTGCTGCCCGCCCTGCGCCAGGGCCAGACCATCCTGGCCGCCGTGCCGGGGCTGTCCCCCAAGCCCTTTCCCGTCACCGTGGCCGCCGTGGTCGGCCGCATCGACCCGGCCAGCCGGTCGTTCAAGATCAAGTGCGCCTTGCCTGATCCCGTGCCCGACGCGGTCGGGCCGCCCCGGGCCGGCATGTTCGGCCGGGTCTACGTGCCGGCCCGCACCGCCCAAAAACTCCTGCTGCCGGCTTCCTGCCTGAGCCTTCGCGGCGATCTGCCCATGGCCGCCGTGGCCGGACCGGACGGCACGCTACGCCTGCGCGTGGTCAAGACCGGCGGCAGCTTCGCCGCCGTGGCCTTTGCCGGAGCCACCTACCTGACCGATTCCGAAGCCTTCGAGGGCCAGGCCGGCGACGACCGGTTCGTGGAGATCGTAAGCGGCCTGGCCGACGGCGACCGGGTGGCCTGCCCGGCCGGGGCGACCCTTCGCGACGGCGACCGTCTGGCCCCCGGAGCCGGCCAGTGAGCGGCCAGGAACATCCGGGCCGCCACGGCGACTGGCTGCATCGGCTGACGGCCCATTTCGTCGACGCCAAGCTCGCGCCGCTCATCGTCGTGGCTGCCTTGTGCGCCGGCGTGCTGGCCGTGTGGGCCACGCCCAGCGAGGAAGAACCGCAGATCGTCGTGCCCATGATCGACGTCCACGTGTCCATGCCCGGGGCCACGCCCAAGGAGATGGAAAACCGGGTCATCGCGCCCATGGAGCGCATTCTCTGGGAGATTCCGGGCGTGGAGTACCTCTATTCCACGGCCGGCGACGGCGAGGCGCTTACCGTGGTGCGTTTCAAGGTCGGCTCGGACGTGGAGCGCAGCGTGGTTTCCGCCTACGCCCGGCTCTACCAGCATCTGGACTGGATTCCCCCGGGCTGCGAGCGGCCCATTTTAAAGCCGCGCTCCATTGACGACGTGCCGGTGCTGGCCGTCACTTTCTGGGGCGGCCCCTACGACGGCCGCCAGCTGCGGGCCATGGCCAACGCCGTCAACGACGAGGTGCGCCGCATCCCGGGCGTGGGCGAAACGGTCGTCGCCGGCGGGCGCAAGCGGGCGGTCATGGTGGAGCCCGACCCCGACCGGCTGCGCGCCCGGGGCCTGGACATGGCCGACGTGCTGGACGCCCTGGGCCGGCAAAACACCGCCCGGGCCGTGGGCGAGACCTACGAGGCCGGCGCGGCCGTGGCCGTGCGGCTCGACAATTTCTTTCGCAGCCAAAAGGAGCTGGAGCGGGCCGTGGTGGCTGTGCGCGAAGGCCGGCCGGTCTATCTGGCCGATGTGGCCGCCGTGCGCGACGGGGCCGACGACCCGGACGACTACGTCTTTTTCGTGCCCGGCCCGGCCATGGAAGCGGCTCCGGGCCGGGAAGCGCCCCGGCCCGGCGAGGCCCATCCGGCCGTGACGCTCTCCGTGGCCAAGCGCCTGGGCGAAAACGCCTCGCGCCTGGCCGACGCGGCGCTCACGCGCATCGAGGGCCTTCGCGGCTACGTGCTGCCGGCCGACCTGGAAATCACCGTCACCCGCAATCTCGGGGCCACGGCCCGGCACAAGGTGGACGAGCTGCTTGAACACCTCATCCTGGCCGCCGTCACCGTGGGCGGGGTGGTGGCGCTGTTTCTCGGGCTGCGGGCCAGTCTGGTGGTCATGGTGGCCGTGCCCGTGACCCTGGCCGTGACGCTCGCCACTTACTGGCTCATGGGCTACACGCTCAACCGCGTAACGCTTTTTGCGCTCATTTTTTGCATCGGCATCCTGGTCGATGATCCCATCGTGGACGTGGAAAACATCGTGCGCCGCCTGGGGCTGCCGGACGCCAAGGGACGGCGGCTGTCCGAGGTCATTGTCGACGCCGTCAGCGAAGTGCGCGCGCCGCTGGTCCTGGCCACCTTCACGGTCATCGCCGCCATCGCGCCCATGGCCTACGTGGGCGGGCTCATGGGCCCCTACATGCGGCCCATGCCCGTTGGCGCGTCGGTGGCCATGCTGCTGTCCATGGTGGTGGCTTTTCTCATCACCCCCTGGACGGCCAAGCGGGCGCTGAAGCCCGTGGCCACGCCCCACGCCGCCATCCCGGACGACGCCGGCACGCGGCTTTATCTGTGGCTCATGGACCGGCTGCTCACCCGTCCGGTCTGGCGCTGGGGGTTCCTCTCCCTGGTCGGGGCGCTGTTTCTCGGGGCCTGCGCCCTGTTTCCGGCCAAGGCCGTGCTGGTCAAGATGCTGCCCTTTGACAACAAGAGCGAATTTTCCGTCATCCTCGACATGCCGCGCGGCACGACGCTTGAGCGCACTGCCGCCGTGGCCCGGGAGCTGGCCGGCGCGGCGCTCACCCGGCCCGAAGCCACCGACGCCGTCATCTACGCCGGCACGGCCGCGCCCATGACCTTCAATGGCCTTATCCGCCACTACTACCTGCGAAGCGGCCAGAACGAAGCCGAGATCGCCGTGAACCTCCTGCCCAAGGGGGAACGCGCCCTGCAAAGCCACGCCATCGCCAAGGCCGTGCGCGAGGAGCTCGCCCCCATCGCCGCCCGGCACGGGGCGCGCATCAAGGTGGCCGAGGCTCCGCCCGGGCCGCCGGTGCTGCAAACACTTGTGGCCGAGCTCTACGGCCCAACCGACGCCTCGCGTCTGGCCCTGGCCACCCAGGTGCGCCAGGTGATGCTCGCCACCCCGGACGTAGTGGACGTGGACTGGTACGTGGACGATCCGCGTCCCGAGCGGGTCATCCGCATCGAGCGCGACAAGGCCCTGGCCGCCGGCATCGACCCGGCCCGGGCCTTGGCCGACGTGGCCGCCGCCTTTGACGGCACGACGGCCGGGCTGCTCCACGACGCCGCCGCCCGGGAGGACGCGCCCATCGTGGTGCTGCTGCCGGCCGCCTTCCGGCCCGACGCGGCCAGCCTGGAGGCCGTGGCCGTGGCCGGCGACGGCGGCAGGCTCGTGTCCCTGGCCCAGATCGCGTCCATCCAGACCGTGACCCAGCCCAGCCGGCTCTACCACAAAAACCTGCTGCCCGTGGTCTACGTCACGGCCGATGTGGCCGGGCGCGAGGAAAGCCCTATCTATGCCATAAACCGGGTCAACGACGCCCTGGCCGGCCTGGGGGCGGCGGGCAAAGGAGCCTGGAACGCGGCCGGGCAGCAGGTCTTGCCCATCCTGTGGAACGGCACGCCCGATCAGACGTTTGATTTGAGCCTCAAATGGGACGGTGAATGGCAGATCACCTACGAAGTCTTCCGCGACATGGGCTTGGCCTTTGCCGTGGTCATGGGGCTTATCTATCTGCTGACCGTGGGCTGGTTTGGCTCCTACACCGTGCCCATCGCGATTATGGCCCCGATTCCGCTGTCGCTTATCGGCATCGTGCCGGCCCATGCCCTGGCCGGGGCCTTTTTCACGGCCACGTCCATGATCGGGTTCATCGCCGGGGCGGGCATCGTGGTGCGCAACTCGATCATCCTGGTGGATTTCATCGAGATGCGCCGGGCCGAGGGCATCCCCCTGGCCAAGGCCGTGGAGGAGGCCGGGGCGGTGCGGTTTCGGCCCATGCTCCTTACGGCCGTGAGCGTGGTCGGCGGGGCCTTCGTGATCCTTTTCGACCCCATTTTCCAGGGTCTGGCCATTTCGCTCATGGCTGGCGAGGTGGCGGCCACCATTTTCTCGCGCATGGTGGTGCCGGTGTTGTATTACCTCGACGCCCGGCGAAGCGAAGCCCACTCAGCCGGCTGATTCCACCCACCAAACGACAAAGGCGGCCGGAACCCCAGTTCCAGCCGCCTTCACATGCGCGCATCGCGCCCTTCATAAACAACGCGGAAACCCCTTTATCATTTTTCTTTATGCGGGGGGGCCGGGGGCCTCAGGCCCCCGGCCGCCGGAGGCACTCTTCCGCCTTTCGCCTTTCGCCTTCGCCCTTCGCGCCTAACAGACTAAAACCAATGGATTATAAAAAATACTGTCGTATTTTTTATCTACCCCCGCTTGTCCCTCAGGTCATCGAACTGGCGGCGGACGATTTCCAGGCGGCGGCGGTAGCTTTCCGCGTCGCCGTATTCCAGGAACCGGTGGTAGCGCGAGTGGCTGGCCTTGGGGGTGCGGGCGTGGCGCACCGGGCACCAGTATTGTTCGGTGCGGGCGGCCACCTCGCGCACGAAGCCGAGCAGGCCGTTGAAGTAGCCGCAGTAGACGCAATTGAGCTTCTCGATCCAGTTGAGGTAGGACAGGGCGTAGCGGTCGATGACGATGTAGTCGCCGCGCCGCACGCGAGGGATGCCGTAGATGGGGAAGCAGACGAACTGGTAGAGGGAGACGGTGAGGTCCATGAGCAGGGCCGGGATGACGGCTCCCCAGATGACCGGGATGGTGAGGATCATGAGGAACCCGGATTCGTAGACGTAGGCCGACCATTTCTTGGCCAGCAGCTTGTGCTGGCGGATGATCTCGCGGGTGAAACGGACCTTTTTGCGTTCGATGGTGTAGCGCGCCTCGGCCCCGACCTGCTCGAACTCTTCGGCGAGTTCCTTTTCCAGGGCCTCCATACGGGCGATGATGTCCTCGATCTTGCTCAAGGGGACCTCGTGAGGGGGTTGGCGGCGGGATAAACGGTCCCTCGCGCGCCAGGGGCAAGCCCCTGGCGCGCGAGGAACCGCGTTAGCCGCACTTGGTGTAGCCGCAGCCCTTGCAGACGTGGCAGCCTTCCTCGAAGACGAGGTCGGCCCCGCAGTCCGGGCATTGGGGATGGGACAGGTTGCCGGTGTCGTCGCGCACGGTCTTGCCTTGCAGGTAGCGATTCT
The DNA here is from genome assembly GCA_002482565.1 of Solidesulfovibrio magneticus. Taxonomy (GTDB): domain Bacteria; phylum Desulfobacterota; class Desulfovibrionia; order Desulfovibrionales; family Desulfovibrionaceae; genus Solidesulfovibrio; species Solidesulfovibrio magneticus_B. Next base: position 13,770 of record DLGG01000090.1, on the reverse strand, counting down.
CCAGCACCCAGGACACGGCGTCGGGAATGGACAGCAGCAGACCCTTTTTCTGGAACACCGGGTTTTCGCCGCCGATGCCCTTGAGCTGGCCCACGATGTCGGCCACTTCCACGCCCGAGCGCAGGGCCAGGGAGACCAGCCGTCCGATGGCCTCGGCCTTGGCCGTGACCGAGCGGCCGGATTTGCCGATGGTGGCGAAGACCTCGAAGGGCTTGCCGTCGATCTCGTTGACGGTGAGGTAGAGTTCGCCCAGGCCGGTCTTGACCTTCTGGGTGAAGCCGAAAACGATGTCCGGCCGGTTGCGCACCTTGCTTTGGGGCTTGGCCGGATCGGCCGGCGCGCCGTCGCCGGTGCACAGCACCTGGTTGGACTTGCAGCCGTCGCGGTAGACGGTCACGCCCTTGCAACCCAGCTCATAGGCCAGCCAGTAGATCTCGCGGATCTCCTCCTTGGTGGCGCTGTTTGGCAGGTTGACGGTCTTGGACACGGCGTTGTCGGTGTATTTCTGGAAGGCGGCCTGCATCTTGAGGTGCCAGACCGGCTCAATGTCCATGGCCGTGACAAAGACTTCGCGCAGGGCCTCGGGCAACAGGCCGATGTGGGCGATGGAGCCTTTGCGGGTGACCTCTTCCATGAGGGCGTCGGAATGCGCCCCGGCCTCGCGCAGGGCCGTGACGAAGTGGGGGTTGGCCTCCACGAGCTTTTCGCCGTCCATGACGTGGCGGGCAAAGGACAGGGCGAACAGCGGTTCGATGCCCGAGGAGCAGCCGGCGATGATGGACAGCGTGCCGGTGGGGGCGATGGTGGTGGTGGTGGCGTTGCGGTAGGGGCCGAGGTTGCGCTTGCCGTAGGTGGACTCGGGATAGGCCGGGAAAGCCCCGCGCTCGGCGGCCAGGGTCTTGGAGGCGCTGCGGGCCTCGGCCTGGACGGTCTCCATGAGCTTTTCGGCCAGGGTCAGGGCCTCGGTGCTGTCGTAGGGAATGCGCAGCAGATAGAGCAGATCGGCAAATCCCATGACGCCCAGGCCGATCTTGCGGTTGGCCCGGACCATCTCGGTGATCTGGTCCAGGGGGTAGCGCGAGGCGTCGATGACGTTGTCGAGGAAGCGCACGGCCAGGTGCACGGTCTCGGCCAGCCCGGCCCAGTCGATGCCGTCCGGGGCCGAGGGGTCGTAAAAGACCGACAGGTTGATGGAGCCGAGGTTGCAGGCCTCGTAGGGCAAAAGCGGCTGTTCGCCGCAGTTGTGGGCCACCAGTCCGCAGGCGTCGAAGCGGTTTTCGCCGGGCACTTGCACATCGTAGACGGTTTCCTCGCCGTCGGGAACGAGCGCCTCCACCGTGGCCAGGAAGGTCTCGCGGTTGAGCCGGCGCTTGTAGCCGGCCAGGAGGGCTTCCAGGCGAGCGGCCTTGTCCTCGTCGCGGAAACCCACCACCTCGCGGAAGCGGGCCATGTTCTCGCCGGCGATGACCAGTTCGTGTTGGCTTTTGACGGCATAGGCCTTCACGCCGCCCTTGCCGTCGGGGAGCAGGGACTGCCCGGCCTCGCGGCGGTTGCGGTAGATGGTCGAGGCGATGCCGTGGCGCAGCAACATGCGCTGCACGGCCTCAAGGGTGGCCAGGTCGGACTGGGACAGGCGGATGCTGACGCCCTTTTGGCGCGTGCCCTGGACCGAGCCGTCGGCGTCGAACAGGCCGCCGAGAAAGCCCCGGGAAAATTCGCTGGAACAGCGCTCCACCTCGGGCGTCAGGCGTTTGTTGCCCGGCGACATGCCCAGATCGTGGCAGATGGATTTGAGCGCCCCAAGGCTCATGCGCCATTCGTCGCGGCCGGCGACGCCCACCCAGCCGGTGAAGTCGCTGCGGTGGGGCTGGGTCTTGGCAAAGGCGAAGGCCGCCTCCATGACGCCGCTGCGGGGGAACGGGTCGCCGTTGGCGACCGCAGACCGGGTCCAGAAGGACAGAACGGCCTTGTCCTGCTTGAGCGTGCCGTCGCCCAAAAGCAGGCCGACCAGATAGCCCTCGGCCAGACCGTACTTGCCGGGCCAGGCGGCCAGGGAACGATGGTCGCCAAGGACCAGCTTGTCGCCGGGGACGAGCTTTGCCGCTTCGACCCAGGTCGCGCCGAGGCGGCCGGTTTCGCCGGCGGCCCGCAACATTTTGTGGTCGCCGGTCAGGCGCAGGCTGTGGCCTTCGCGGGTGGTCAGGCGATGGACGGGCTTGACGCCGGTGACGAAAAAGCCTTCGGCGGTGGAAGGATGCACGGTCCCGTCAAGAACCAGGGGCACGGTGCGGCCGGTCAGTTCCCGGGCCTGCCGGGGGCCGTCGGCGGTCATGACCCAGGTGTCGCCGGTGACGCAAGGATTTGTCGACTCGATGGCTCCCAGGGCCGGGGTGGGATTGTCGCGGTTGATGCGGTCGAGAAAGACGATGCCGGGATCGCCGGATTCCCAGGCCTTGCGCACGAGCAGCGCAAAGACCTCGGGCGCGGACAGGCTGCCGCGCGTCGAGCCGTCGCGGGGATCGATGAGGTCGTAGTCCTCGCCCTTTTCCACGGCCTGCATGAAGCGTTCGGTCAGCGCCACCGAGATGTTGAAGTTGGTCAGCTCGCCCTCGCGCTCCTTGCAGGCGATAAATTCCAGGATGTCGGGGTGGTCGATGCGCAGGATGCCCATGTTGGCCCCGCGCCGGGTGCCGCCCTGTTTGACCTGTTCGGTGGCGGTGTTGAAAATCCGCATGAAGGAGACCGGCCCGGAAGCCACGCCGCCGGTGGAGCCGACCCGGCTTTTTTTCGGGCGCAGCCGGGAGAAGGAAAAGCCCGTGCCGCCGCCGGATTTGTGAATCAGCGCGGCGAACTTCACGGCGTCGAAGATCTCGTCCATGGAGTCGCCCACCGGCAGCACGAAGCAGGCGGCCAACTGGCCCAGCGGCGTGCCGGCGTTCATCAGCGTGGGCGAATTGGGCAGAAAGCGCATCCCGACCATGAGGTCGTAGAATTTGCGGGCCAGGGCCTCGGGCTGCCAGGGCGAGGCGGCGTACTTGGCCTCTTCGCTGGCGATGGCTCCGGCCACCCGCCAGAAAAGGCCCTGGACGTCTTCCTCGGGCGAGCCGTCGGGAGATTTTTTCAGATAGCGCTTGGACAAGACCACCATGGCGTTGTCGTTGACGTCGGCCTCGGGCAGATCGGCGGGCAGTGGCAGGTGGGTCATAGGCGGGCTTTCCTAACCGTTTTCGATTGCAAGAAAAAAGGGCGGCCGCCAGTTGGCGGCTGAAAATTTGCCACAAAATATCAATAGGATGGCTTTTCGACGGACCGCCGAAAGACCTCCTCTCCCCACCTTGGGGGATACCGCAAATCCGGGCGGATTGCCACCACCGGAGGCGGGCAGGCGGATCAAAAAAAGCCGGGGCGGTCGCCCGCCCCGGCTTTGCGGCATTGCCGCTTCTTGCCTCAGGACTTTTTGTCTTCCGCGCCGCAGGCCAGGGGCCAGACCTCGTCGATGCGCTCCACGGGCATGATCTTGAGCCGCCCGCGCAGGTCCTTGGGGATGTCGTGGATGTCCTTCATATTCTTGGCCGGGATGATGACCCGCTTCATGCCGGCGGCCACGGCGGCCAGGATCTTTTCCTTGATGCCGCCAACAGGCAGCACCCGGCCGCGAAGGGTGATCTCGCCGGTCATGGCCAGATCGTTGCAGACCGGCGTGTTGGTCAAAAGCGAGATGAGCGCCGTGACCAGCGTCACGCCGGCCGAGGGGCCGTCCTTGGGCGTGGCCCCGGCCGGCACGTGGATGTGGATGTCGTTTTTCTCGAACATCTCCGGCGCGATGCCCAGCTCCTTGGCCCGGGACTTGGCGTAGGTGAGCGCGGCCTGGGCCGACTCCTTCATGACCTCGCCCAGCTTGCCCGTAAGCTGCAACCCGCCCTTACCCGGCAGCGTGGCCGCCTCGATGTGCAGGATGGCCCCGCCAACCGGCGTCCAGGCCAGGCCAACGGCCACGCCCGGCGGCAGATCGGCCTCGCGCTCGTCGTCCATGAACCGGGCCGGTCCCAGCAGCTTTTCCAGGGACGAGGCGGTCACCCTGAAAGGCGGCTGTTCTCCCTCGGCCTTGCGCCGGGCCAGCTTGCGGCACACCGACCCGACCTCGCGCTCGAGGTTTCGCAGGCCGGCCTCGCGGGTGTAGTCGCGGATGATCTTGGCCACGACCTGATCCGACAGGGACACGTCCTCGGCGGCCAGGCCGTTTTCCTCGATCTGGCGCGGCAGGATGTAGCGCCGGGCGATTTTCACCTTCTCCTGCTCGGTGTAGCCGGGCAGGCGGATGAGCTCCATGCGGTCCAAAAGCGGCGGCGGAATGGTGTCCAGGATGTTGGCCGTGCAGATGAACATCACCTTGGACAGGTCAAAGGGCACGTTCAGGTAATGGTCCGAGAAGGTGTTGTTCTGTTCGGGGTCCAGCACCTCCAAAAGCGCCGAGGACGGGTCGCCCCGGAAGTCCGAGCCGACCTTGTCGATCTCGTCGAGCATGATGACCGGGTTTCGGGTGCCGGCCTGCTTGATGCTCTGGATGACCCGGCCGGGCATGGAGCCGATGTAGGTGCGCCGATGGCCGCGAATCTCGGCCTCGTCGCGCATCCCGCCGAGCGACATGCGCACGAACTTGCGGCCCAGCGCCCGGGCGATGGAGCGGCCAAGCGAGGTCTTGCCGACGCCCGGAGGGCCGACGAAGCACAGGATGGGGCCCTTCATGCCGGGGTTGAGCTTGCGCACGGACAGGTATTCGAGGATGCGCTCCTTGACCTTTTCCAGGTCGAAATGGTCCTCGTCCAGGATGCGCTTGGCTTCCTTGATGTCGAGGCGGTCCTTGGACAGCTTTTTCCAGGGCAGCTCCACCATCCAGTCGAGGTAGGTGCGGATGACGCCGGCCTCGGAGGAGTCAGGATGCATGGACACGAGCCTTTTGAGCTGCTTGTCCGCTTCCTTCTTGACCTCCTTGGGCATGCCGGCCTTGTCCAGGGCTTCCTTGAGTTCGTCGAGGTCGTCGGACTCCTCGCCGCCCTCGCCCAGCTCCCGGCGGATGGCCTTTAACTGTTCGCGCAGGAAGAAGTCCTTTTGCGCCTTGTCCATCCCTTCCTTGGCCATGTTCTGGATCTTGGCCTGCATGGCCGCGACCTCGGCTTCCTTGACGAGCTGGTCGTTGACCAGCCGCAGGCGCTCCACCGGGTCCTCGCACTCCAGCAGCCGCTGGGCCTCCTCGACCCGCATGCGCAGGTTGGAGGCCACGAGATCGGCCAGCCGGCCGGGCTCGTTGACGCTGTTGAGCACGGCCATGATGTCGGCCGAGGCCATGCCGCGAAGCGACAGGATCTTTTCGCTTTGCTCCCTGGCCGCCCGCATCATGGCTTCCTGCTCCAGGGTGGCTTCCTTGGGGTCGCGCTCGGAGAGCACCTCGATCTTGGCCGCCAGATAGGGGTCGGCCGAGGCGAAGTCCGTCACCCGGGCCCGGGTCAGCCCCTGGACCAGCACCTTGAGCCGGCCGTCGGGCATCTTGAGCATGCGCATGATCATGCCCACCGTGCCGACCCGGTAGAGGTCGTCGGGGCCGGGCTCGTCCACCTTCTCGTCCTTCTGGGTCAGGACCAGGATGTAGCGCGAGCCGTTAAGGGCCGCGTCCACGGCCTGGACCGACTTGTCCCGGCCCACAAAAAGCGGCAGGATCATGTAGTTGAAGACCACGATGTCGCGCACCGGCAACACCGGGAGTTCGGACGGGATATCGGGCGGCGCGGCTTCCTCGCCCTCGCCGGCGGAAACCGGGGCCGCTTCGGTCGGCTCGCCGTCGGCGGCCGCGAGCAGTTCGCGTTCCTTGTCATCCATGATGCATGTGCTCCTTGTCGGTATCGAAAACGGCCTTAGCCGCGAATGGCGAAGGCGTCGTAAGCTTTGTCGTGATCGATCATGGCCGCCGCCACCGCGTCCACCCGGGACAGGGGCGACCCCTGGGGCAGGCGCTCCTTCAGGGCGGCCAGGGCTTCGGGATCGCCCTGGGCCAGCACCTCGACCTTGCCGTCGGCCAGGTTGCGCACCCAGCCGCGAAGCCCGAGGCTTGCAGCCTGATCGTAGACCCAGGCCCGGAAATACACGCCCTGGACCTTGCCGGAAACCGTGGCGTGCAGGCTTGGCGTGGTCATCTCGGTCGTCATGGCCGTCTCCTTGGCGAATGTCGCGTCCTGTAACAAATACGATAGCCTTTGCGGCTGAAACTTCGTCTTTTGCGCCTGTTGCCTGAGAAACACCGGGTCGCTTTTCGTGGATGCGACCCTAGATCATGCCTTCGGCCTGAAAGCTGAAAAACCGGTTTTCCGTCACCACCAGATGGTCGAGTACCCGAATGTCCATTTCTCGGGCCGCGGCCACGATGCGGCGGGTAAAGGCCATGTCCTCGGCCGAGGGTTTGGGGTCGGCCCCGGGGTGGTTGTGAACGAGGATCACGCCGCTGGCGTTGTAGCGCAGGGCCATGGCGATGACCTCCCGGGGGTAGACCGCCGCCTGATCCACCGTGCCCTTGCTCACCCGCTCCCAGCCGACCAGCCGGTTCTTGGTGTCCACCAGGGCCATCCAGAATTCCTCGTGTTCCTTGACCCCGATCCGGGCCCGGGCCATCTCGGCCACCACGTCGGGGCTGCCAAGCACGGCCCGGTCGCGCATGGGCTGTTCGTGGAACCTGGCCCAGACCTCGCGCCACAGGGTCAAAAACTCCTCGGCGCCCGGCCCGAAACCGGGCACGCCCCGCAGTTCCTCGAAACGGGCCGTCAGCACGCCGCGCAGGCTGCCGAAGCGGCCAAGCAGCTCCTTGGCCAGGGGCTTGTTGTCGCGCCGCACGTTGACGTAGCCCAGCACAAGCTCCAGCACCTCATATTCCGCCAGGGCGCGGGGATCGGCAAGCAACCGGTCCTTGAGCCGACGGCGGTGGCCGAGGTAATGGGGCGGTTCTTTCTTACTAAGCATGGTTTCGGGTCCGGGCAAGGCGTTTGTCGCCTTTTGGGGGGGAATATTCCGGCGCAAAAGGCCGGCAAGGGCGAAAAACCGAGCCGCTCACGGTCCCACCCGGCCGGTTTGCCGTCCCTGGCCGCCAAAAAGCCGGAAAAGTTCGGCCGTGAGGAATTCCATGGCCTGGTCGGGCTTGCGCGCCCCGGTCTTGATGCCGGCTTCGGCGGCAAAGGCCGCCTCGAACATCCGGGTCAGCCCGGCCGAACCCAGCCGCCGGGCCATGGCTTCCTTCTGGCGGCGCACCTGGGGCGGCAGGCGCACGTCGTCGGCCTCGCCCACGGCCAGACGCCACATCATCCGGGCCTCGTAGAGCAAAAGCCCGATAAAGGGAAAGATCATCTCCTCCCCGGCCAGCTCCTTGTCGAAAATCTCCTGCCAGACCTTGGTCGGATCGCGCCCCTCGGACAAGGCATTGAGGAAGGCGAAGCCGTCCATGCCCTCGTGGTGGGACAAAAGGGCCAGATCGGCCATTTCCAGGCTGGTGCGGTCGCCCAGGGACAGCTCCAGCTTGGCCAGTTCGTTGTCGGCATGGGCCAGGGAGGCCGGCAAGGCGGCGGCCAGGGCCTCGGCCACGCCGGGCTCCAGGACAAGCCCCCGCCGCCCGGCCCAATCGGCCAGGCGCGGCCCCATGTCGCGGCGGGTCAGCCCCGGCGAAACAAAGATCCATTTGCGCTTCTCGGCCACCCTGAAATAGGGCTGCTCGGTCAGGGTCTTGGGCAGTTTGGGGCCGCCTTTTTTATCCAGGGGACCCTCGAAGCAGAAAAAGGGCCAGACCGCGTCGTTAAAGCCCTTCAAGGCCGGGGTGAGCTTGGGCCAGAAATCCGGCGGGGCCGCATCGGCCCGACGCAGGATCACGGCCCGGCGGCCGGAGAACAGGCTGCCCACGGTCAGCGCGCTCCAAAACGTCGCGCCAAGTTCCTCGTCGCCCCAGAACACCTCCCGGGAAAACGGCTGGCCGCTGTCGGCCAACAGGCGCTCCACCCGCTCCCGCACGATCTCCGGGTCCGGGCAGGCGAGAAAAGAAAATCCGGCTCGTTGCATAGGGCCACACTAGCCGAGGCCGGGCCAGGCGGCAACGGGAAGGAGACGGCGCGAGACACGGGCCGACGACCAGCCCGGCCGGCTTGCATGACATTTCCGCAACGATGCCGCCAACGCATTGACCTCATGGAAGGTCTCAACTCATATTACCAACCGGCTCACAAGATGTAACGTTTCCAGTCTAGGAGCGCCCGTGCAGTTCCCCCGGACCATGCCGCCTTTGCGGCTTGCGCTCCTTGGCGTCGCCGCCTTTGTGATTTTTTACGCCCTCGGCCGGCCGTCCCTGTGGCTCGACGAAGCCGCATCGCCGCTTAACGCCCGCTTCCCCCTGGACTACATCGTCACGCTTTCTCGCACGCTGGAAGAACATCCGCCGCTGTTCTACATCCTGCTCAAGGGCTTCTTGCGCCTGGGACACGATGACATCACCGTCCGCCTGCTGCCTGCTCTGTGCGGACTGGGTTGCGTGGGACTCCTGGCTGGGGTGGGAACGCGGCTTTTTTCTCCGGCGGCCGGCACGGCGGCGGCCGCCATTTGGCTGGCCATGCCCCAGAACCTGCTGCTTTCCCGCATGGCCCGGCCCTATTCCCTGTGGCTGCTCTTGTTCTTGTGCGCCTTGTACTGTCTGGCCGGCTGGCTGCGCCGGGGGCGTCCCCGCGACATCGCCGGAATGCTCGCCGCCGCCGCCCTGATGACGGCCTGCCACTATCTGTCCTTTCCCCTGCTGGCCGCCATGGGCCTTTGCCTGCTTACCGTCGCGCCCGAAAATCGTCCGGGCTGGTCCGGCCGCCTGGCCGCCGCCGGCCTCTTCGGCCTGGGCTGCGCCGCCATCGCCGCCGCCGCCTATTTCGGCCTCATCGCCCAAAGCCACACCCCGCAGCTCATTGCCGAGGCCAACGAGACCGTGGCCGACGCGGCCCTGGCCCTCGGGGCGGCCCTGGGCGGCGTGCTCTACAGTTTCGACGTCTGGCCGGCGCGTCTGGCCCTGGGCGCGGCCGTGCTGGCCGCCTTTGCCGTCCTGGCCCGGCGGGACCGACGCAACTTCCTGGTCCTGGCCCTGCTGACCGCCGTGCCGCCCTTGGCCCTCCTGGCCCTGGGCCGGAGCACCGGACTGTACGCCCGCCATCTGTCGAGCCTGGGCATTCCCCTGGCTCTGGCCCTGGCCGGCGGCTGCAACGAGAAGCCGCTCACGCGCTACGTCGATTCCCGCTACCTGTTCAGCTTCGTGCCGCCGCGCGGCTGGGAGGTCACGGCCGAGACCACGCCTTCGTGCCTGACTTCGGTGACGGCGCGCAACGGGGAATGCGCCTTTTACGTGTGCGTGAGCGAAAAACCCGAGGACTTCCTGCCCACGAGTTCGGACTTCGCCAACGTCGAGCTGGTCAAGGACTACGTGGCGACCACGCTCAAGGGCTACAACATCCGCTGCCGGCCGACGCTGCTCCAGGGCCGGCAGGCCTACGACGCCATCTACCTGCGCAACGTGGCCGACGAAAGGGGCGTGGTGCGGCTCCAGCTCGTGCACCAGACCTTCCTGGCCCGGGGCCGGTTGCTCTATACGCTGACGACCTACGTCTTCGGCCGTTCGGAAGAGGAGCTCAAGGAGGCGGCCATGCCCTGCGACGCGGACATCCAGCGTTCGCAAGGGACATTTTTCCTGCACCAGCCGCAGCAAAACGGCGACTGACCGGCCCACGCCACCTCACTTCCCGAAGCGTCGCAGACGGAACCGGGACCATCCGGAATCGTGAGCCATGCAATACGGCGGCGCGCCTGACGCCGCGCGCGGCATCAGGCGCGCGTCTCCGCCTCGCCGCCGGAGGCCGCCTTGAGGTTGGCCTCCAGGACTTCGCCGAGCTGCTCGATGCTGTGGGGCTTGGCCAGGTAGTCGTTCATGCCCAGGCGCAGGAAACGATCCCGGTCCTTGCCGCTGGCGTAGGCGGTCAGCGCCACGATGGGCACGGCCTTACTGAGCCGCGGCACCTCGCCGTTGCGGATGTGGCGGGTGCACTCGATGCCGTCCATGACCGGCATCTGGATATCCATGAGGATGATGTCGGCCGTTTCCCGGGACAAAAGCGCCAGGGCTTCCTGGCCGTTGGCCGCTTCCAGCACGTGGTAGCCGAGCCGCTCCAGGGTGCGGCCGGTGGTCAGGCGGTTGATGCGCTCGTCTTCGACGAGCAGCACGGTATGGTCGGCCGGGTCGAAGGCCGCGTCCCCGCCGTCCCCGCCCTGGTAGACCACGGGCAGGCCCTGGCAGGCGTATTCCGGCAAAGCGAAGGGGATGGCGCAGTAGAAGGTGCTGCCCTGCCCCGGCGCGCTTTTCACCCAGATTTTACCGCCGAGCATTTCCGTCAGGTGCCGGGCGATGGCAAGGCCCACGCCGGCGCCGCTGACCCGCTTGGTCAGGTAGTGCTCGGCCAGCTCGAAGTCCTCGAAAATCCGGTGCTGGCATTCCTTGGCGATGCCGATGCCGGTGTCGCGGACCATGAACAGCAGGGTGCGGTAGTTGGAAGCGACGGGCAGGCGGCTGGTGGCGATCCGTTTGACGCGCAGTTCGATGGAACCGCTTTTCGTGCACTTGAGGGCGTTGTCCAGCAGGTTGGACAGGATCTGGCGCAGCCTGAACGCGTCGCCCACGAGCTGGCGCGGGATATGCGGGTCGAAGCGCACGGAAAAGCCGAGCTCCTTGACCTTGGCCCGCACGGAATAGCCCCTGGCCAGGGAGGCGATCAGCGGGTCCACGTCGAAGGCGGAAAGCATGGGCTCGATGGCCGCCGCGTCGATGTCGGCGAGCTCCAGCACGTTGTTGACGATGGCGAGCAGCCGTTTGCCCGAGGCTTCGACGATGTTCCACAGCTCCCGTTGGTCGTCCTGGCCGTCGCCCTGAAGCGCCAGCTGGGTGGCGCCGATGATGCCGTTTAGGGGCGTGCGCAGTTCGTGGGTGATGTTGCCGAGGAACTGGGACTTGGCCTGACTTGCCGAAAACGCCAGTTCCTTTTCGCGGCGCAGCTGGTTCTCCGTCTCCTTGAGCGCCGTGATGTCGCGCGAGTAGCTGGCCATGAGGATCACCCGGCCCTTGTCGTCGGCGATGGGGCAAAGGCTCACCTGGCAGCACTGCTCGCCCTGACGCTCCTCGTAGGAAAGCAGCCGGTTTCCGCACGCCGCCTCGAGCAGCCGTTCCCGCCGGGTTTCGGCCAGCGCGGCGGACATGGACTGGTAGAGGCTCGCGCCCATGAGCGCGTCCACGGTCTTGCCGCGCCGCCTGGCGGCCTCCTCGTTGGCGATGAGGATGTAGCCGTCGAGGTCGGAAAGGATGATGGAATCGTGCGTGGCGTCGAGCAGGGTTTTGAAAATGGCCTGGTTTTCCGAAAGCAGGTGCTGGGACATGACGAGTTCGGTCACGTCCTCGCGGATGACGATGCCGCCGACGACCATGCCGTCCTTGCGAATGGGCGTGCCGCGCAGGTTCTGGTAGGCCGATTGGCCGCCGCTGCAGGCGTCGGTGTAGAAGGCTTCCAGGTGGATGGTCCGGCCGTCCAGGATCGCGCGGATGTCGTCGCTGACCCCTGCGGAGACGATGCCGGGAAGCTCCTGAATCTTTTTACCTATATAATGATCCCGATCCCACTTGCCCTTGGCGAAATGCGCAAGGTGCCAATCATTGACGAAGGAGATGACCCCCTCGGCGTCGATGAGCATGACCGACACCGGGGCGAACTGCAGGATCTGCTCGCACGTGCACTCGAGCATTCCGGGTGATGGCATGGACGCGAACATACCTGCGCGGCAACCTGTCGACAAGGGGTCGCACCCGGCGTTTCTTGGAATTATATCCGAAAAATTAACGCCCGGAACCGTGCCTTGGCGTCGGTGCGGAAAACCGCGCGCAAGACCATCCCAAAGGTTTCCCTATATCGTGCTCACGGACGACCGTCCCGATCGCTGCCCCCCTCGATGCCGGCGAAAGCGCTGTGGTTGTGGATGGACTCGAAGCTCTCCACCTCCACGCGGTACCAGGCGACCTTGGGATGGGCCGAAAGCGCGCTCGCCGCGCGCCGGGCCACGTCCTCGACAAAGGTCGGGTCGGCGAAGGCCTGCTCGGTGACGTATTTTTCGTCCTCGCGCTTGAGCAGCGCGTAGACCGGCGAGGAGCCCGCGGCTTCGGCGATGGCGATGAGCTCCTCCACCCACACGAACTGCGACAGCCGGCAGCTGATGGTGACCATGGCGCGCTGGCTGTGCGCCCCCTGGTCGGAGATGGCCAGCGAACACGGGCACACGGTCATGACCGGCGCGGCCACGGTCAGGGTCTGGCGGAACTTGCCGCCGCAAAATTCCCCGGACACCTGGCAGGCGTAGTCCATGAGCGCCAAAGCCCCGGACGCCGGCGAGGCCTTCTCCAGAAAATACGGGAACCGCAGCGTCATGTGGGCGTTTTCGGCTTCCAGGCGGTCGCGCACGTCAGCCAGGAGCGTACGGAAGGAGACGAGGTCGAATTCGCCGGCAAAGCCCGAAAGCGCCTCCACGAACCGGCTCATGTGCGTGCCCTTGAAGCGCGCCGGCAGATCCACGGACAGCTCCACCTCGGCCACGGTGTGCTGCCGGCCCCGGGCGCGGTCGCGCACCACCAGGGGCAGCCGGAAATTTTTTATGCCCACCCGGTCCACGGCAATGGCCACGTCCGGCGGTCCGCTTTGGATGTCTCGCATGGAAGATGCCTCCGGCGGCCGGGGGGCATGCTGCCCCCCGGACCCCCTTGATGGATAACGTATTGGGGGGAGGACGTCAGTACGTCCCGGCACCGTGCGCTGTAAAGGGACACTCCCCGAGGGGGAGAGTTCGGGAAGAAGGGCGAGGCATCTCCCGCCTCGTCCTCTAGACGATCTCCTGGCCTGTGGTGGCCAGGGTGAGCTTGCCGTATTTGACGCCCCGGGTGGAGATGAGCCGCTGGGAGAGCTTTTGCACGGACTCGCCCGGCCCCTTGAGGGCCAGCGCCTCCAGGCAGTTGTGATGGTCGATGTGCACGTGCATGGTGCAAAGGATCACCTCGTGGTCCTCGTGCTGGATCTCGATGAGCCGCTGGGCAAGGTCGGACGTGTGGTGGTCGTAGACGAGCGTGAGCACGCCCGCCACTTCCTTGTCGGACTGTTCCCATTCCTTTTGCACGAGCACGCCCCGGATGAGATCGCGGATGGCTTCGGAACGGGTCTGGTAGCTTTTCTCGTCGCAAAGGGCGTCGAACTTCTCGAGCAGTTCGGAGTTGAGCGACACGCCGAAGCGGATGGTCTGTCCCATGCGNNTCAGGCCGATCTCGTAGATGGTGACGGTGCTGCGGTATGTGGAAAAGGCCACGGACTCCTCGTGGAGCCTGGCCACGCGGAAGCCGTCGCCGGCAAGCGCCGCCCAGACCGGCTCGGACACCTGCCGCCAGGGCTGGGAAAGCCAGATCCGCCCCCCGGGCGCGAGCATCCGGCGAAAAAGCGGCACCAGGGCGTCGTAGAACCGGGTTTCATACAGAATGTCGCTGCCCCAGGCCAGATCGAAACTGCCCGGCGCGAAACACGGCCGCCGCCAGTCCATGACGGCCAGATCCAGACGCAGGCCGTTTTCCCGGGCGTTTCGCGCCGCATGGACGATGGCCGCCTCCTCGAAATCCACGGCCGCGACGCGCCCGCCGCA
>DLGG01000209.1:9937-10225 GCA_002482565.1 Solidesulfovibrio magneticus | reverse complement strand
TCCCGACGTGGCGGCCACGTCGCCGGCCCCGGCCGCACCCCAGACGGCTTCGCCCCCGGCCCCCAAGCCCGAGGCCGCCCCAACGGCGCAAACCACGCCGAGCGCCGAGGCCAAGGCCGCGCCCCAGGCGGCCAAAAAAGAAGCCATGCAGAGCCTGCGGGTGGACGCCGGCAAGCTCGACGATCTGGTCAATCTCGTCGGCGAACTGGTCATCGCCCAGGCCCGGCTCACCCAACTGGCCGGGAGCCTGGGCCATCCGGCGCTGACCAGCGTGGCCGAGGAGATCGA
>DLGG01000209.1:0-9820 GCA_002482565.1 Solidesulfovibrio magneticus | reverse complement strand
GAGCTCGACAAGACCGTCATCGAGCAGCTCAACGATCCGCTGGTGCATCTGCTGCGCAACAGCATCGACCACGGCATCGAATCCCCCGAGCAGCGGCTGGCCGCCGGCAAGCCCGAGGCCGGGACCATCATCCTGTCGGCCGAACACGCCGGCGGCGAGGTGGTGCTGACCATCATCGACGACGGCAAGGGGATGCAGGCCGAGCGCATCCGGGCCAAGGCCGTGGAAAAGGGGCTTATTCCCCCGGACGCGCGCTTAACCGACGGCGAATGCTTCAACCTGATCTTTTTGCCGGGCTTTTCCACGGCGGAAAAGGTCACCAGCATCTCGGGCCGGGGCGTGGGCATGGACGTGGTCAAGCGCTCCATGGACGCGCTGCGCGGCAAGATCGACGTGCAAAGCGAACCGGGCAAGGGCACGCGCATCACCATCCGGTTGCCGCTGACCCTGGCCATCATCGACGGGCTGCAGATCAAGGCCGGCCAGGACCAGTACATCATTCCGCTGTCGCTGGTGGAAGAATGCGTGGAACTCTCGCGCGACGGCGGCGACGGGACCGGGCGCGGCCGCACCATCCAGCTGCGCGGCGAAATCGTGCCCTATATCCGGCTGCGCGAGGCTTTTGAAATGGAAGGCCTGCCCCCGGCCATCGAGCAGGTGGTGGTGACGCGCTTCGAGGGAGAGCGGGCCGGCATCGCCGTGGACCAGGTGCTTGGCCAGCAACAGACGGTCATAAAAAGCCTTGGCAACTACATCGGCTCGGTGTCCGGCATCTCCGGGGCGACGATCAACGGCGACGGCACCATGTCGCTCATTCTCGACGTGCCGTCGCTTGTGGCTTCCATGAAGCGTGCGGCGGCCTAAACCCGGTTTCGCAGCCGGCTCGTCGTCACGTTGCGACGCGCTGCGCCGCCGGACCGGGGACCATCGCTCCCGTCGTTTCCCAAGGGCGCGACGAGAACGCCAACGGCGCGCGCCGCATTGACCACGCGCCCCCGGGCCGCTACACTCGGCAAAATTGCTCGAACGAGGACAAACGCCGCATGCAAAAAGACCCGTATGCCCTGTTCGCCGACTTCGTGGCCCGCAAAAAACTCAAAATGACGCCCCAGCGGCGCCAGATTCTTGACGTTTTTCTGGCCGAGGAAGGGCATCTCACCTCCGAGGAACTCTACCAGAAGGTCAAGACCGACTATCCCGGCATCGGCCAGGCCACGGTCTACCGCACGCTCAAACTCCTGGCCGACTCCGGCCTGGCCAAGGGCGTGGAGTTCGGCGACGGGGCCATGCGCTACGAGATCCTCTACGGCCAGACCCACCACGACCACCTCATCTGCGAAGCCTGCGGGGTCAACGTCGAGGTGGTGGACCCGGCTATCGAACAGCTCCAGGAAGAGGTGGCCCGCCGCCACGGCTTCACCCTGACCGCCCACAAGCTCTACCTCTACGGGCTGTGCCCGGAGTGCCGCAAAAAGCGCGCCTAGCCCGGATTTTCACCAAAACAATCAGCGCGGCGGCCCTGCCTGGGGCCGCCGCGTTTTTTTGCGCCGCCAAGACGCGGCCGTTCAGACCTCTTCGGGCGCGTCGTCGTTCTCGTCATCGTCGCCCTCGGCCAGGGCCGGGCCGTCGCCAAGCTCGGCCAGCCCGGCCGCCGCCAGCCCCTCGGCCCAGCCCCCTGGACGGCCGGCGCATTCGGCGAAAACCCGGCTGGGACAGCAGGCGCAACGCTCGGGGTCCAGCCTGGCCACGATGCCGGCAATGGCCGATTCCTTGTCGCGAAAGACGTTTTCCGCGCCGATGCGAGCCAGACAGCCGCCGCGCGTCAAGAGTTCCATGACCTCGCCCTTGAGCGAACAGAAAAAGATCTCCCGGCCCGAGAGCTTCATGGCCCCGGCCTCGTGGAACAGCATGTGGCAGCCGCCGGCGTCGATGAAGTTGATGCCCGAGCCGATGATGAGGATGTGGCACTGTTCCGGGCTTTTCTCCACGATACGGTGGAGTTCCTCGGCGATGTGGTTGACGGCCCCGAAAAAGATGGAGCCGTCCAGGCGCAGGATTTTGAGCTGCGGACATTCGGCCAGCTTCTTGCGGCGCACGTTGACCAGGGCGTGCCGAGAGGAGGCCGGGTCCGGGGCCAAGGTGATGAAGTGGGGATGGCTGGTGCGGCGAAGATAGAGCAGAAGCGACAGCATGACCCCGGCATAGATGGCGAATTCCAGGCCGACGAACAGCGTGGACAGAAACGTGGCCGCCAGCACACCGGCCTCGGACCGGTCGGTGCGCAGGATGTGGCGGATGGCCTTGGCGTTGACCAGCCCCGCCGCCACCAGCACGATGACCCCGGCCATGGCCGCGATGGGCAGATACGCCGTGGCCGGCGCGACCAGGAGCACGACCAGGGCCAGCAGCACGGCCGAGAACACGGCGGCCAGCGGCGTTTTGGCCCCGGCGTCGTAGTTGACGCCGGTGCGGGTGAACGACCCCGACGAGGCGTAGCCCGAGAAAAAACCGCCGGCCATGTTGGCCAGCCCCTGGCCGATGAACTCCTGGCTGTTGTCGATATGCTGCTCGGAACGCACGGCCACGGCCCGGGCAATGGACACGGCCTCGGCCAGCCCGAGCATGGCCACGGCCAAAGCGCCCGGGAACAGCACCCGGAAGGTGTCGAGGTCGATTTCCGGCAGGGACAGCGGCGGCAGGCTGGCCGGCAGCGCGCCCACGAGCTTTGCCCCGTGGCCGGCCCCGTCAAGGACATGGCACAACAAGCTGCCGGCAATAAGCGACAACAGCAGGGCCGGGCAGCGCGGCCACAGCCGCTTAAGCACCAGGGCAACAAGCAGCGTGGCTCCGGCGATCAGGGCAACATGGCCGTTGACGGCCGGCAACTGCTGCAAAAAGGCCAGCCAGGTTTCGAGAAATGAGCCGCCGCGCGGCAGGGCGACGCCGAAAAAATGCCCCAGCTGGCTGGTGGCGATGAGGATGGCCGCGCCGGCGGTGAAACCCGTGACCACCGAATGGGACACGAAATTGACCACCCCGCCCAGGCGGGCCAGGCCCAGGCCGAACTGGACCAGGCCGGCCAAGACGGTCAGCGCCAGCACGAGCCGGATGTAGTCCGGCGAGCCGGGCGGAGCAAGCTGGCTGACGTTGGCGTAAACCACCAGGGAGATGGCCGTGGTGGGGCCGGAGATGAGGTGCCAGGACGAGCCGAAAAGGGCGGCCACGATGACCGGTACCATGGCGGCGTAGAGACCGTATTGGGGCGGCAGTCCGGCGATGGCGGCAAAGGCCACGCCCTGGGGCAGCACGATGACCGCGCCGGTCAGCCCGGCCCACAGATCAGCCGAAAGCGTGCGCCGGCCCACCCGGGGCCACCAGGAAAGAAAGGGAAAAAGGCGCGGCATAAGCCGCAACAGCGGCTCGAAGCGCGACGGACGGCGGGGCAGTTCGCAGTGTTCCACAGGGCTTCTCCGGGAGAGGCGTATGGTAGCGACCATACCCGGGAAGCGGGCGGGGTCAAGGCTTGGGGCGTGTTTCGCCTTCCCGGCCGCCGAGCGCGGCGCAGGCCAAACACCACGCTCCGGCCACCCCGGCAAGCTCCCCCAGTCCCGGCGGCACGATGTACTCGGCCACCCGGGCCGTCAGCCGCTCGTCGGGCAGATAGCCGCCCAAGGTCGCCACGAACCGCTCCCGGACCTTGGCAAAAAAACCTTCCTCGCCGAGCCGGCCGCCCTTGGGCACGCTGCCGCCGAGGATGATGCGGCGCGGCGACAGGGCGTAGGTGACGGTCGCCAAGGCCTCGGCCACGTAGGCCGCCTCATGCTCCCAGACCGGATGATCGGCAGGCAGATCCTCGGCCGCCGTCCCGGACCTGGCCGCCATGGCCGGTCCGCTGCAAAGCCCTTCCCAGCAGTCGCCATGAAACGGACAGACCCCGGGAAACACGTCCCCGGCCAGACGCCGCAAGCCCATGTGGCCCATTTCCGGGTGGGTCAGACCATGGAGCAACCGACCGCCGGCCATGCCGCCCACGCCGATGCCCGTGCCGATGGTGACGTAGAGGAAATCGTCCAGGCCCCTGGCCGCGCCCCATTCCCGCTCGCCCAGGGCCGCGCCGTTGACGTCGGTGTCGAATCCGATGGGACGGCCCGGAAAAGTCCGGCCAAGCGCGCCCACGAGATCGAAGCCGCTCCAGCCCGGTTTGGGCGTGGTCATGACCCGGCCGTAGTCGGGCAGGGCCTTGTCCAGGCAGACCGGGCCGAAGGAGGCGACGCCCAGAGCGGCAAGGGGCGCGCCGCGCTGCTCCTCGCGGGCCTTGAACCAGCCGGCCACGGCGGCCAGGGTGGCGGCGGGATCGTCGCCCGTGGGAAAAACGGCCCGGTTCTCCGGCCGCCGGATATCGTCAAGGCCAGTCCCGACGGCGCAGACAAACTTCGTCCCCCCGGCCTCGACGGCTCCCCAAAAAGCCTTCTCGCGCATGGCTCGAAAATCCCTTGCCCTCTGTCGAATTCAATTTCCTTATACCAGGGCACATCGACCGACAAGGGCGGCACTACAAGGCCTGCAAGCCCGAGGCCCGAAGCCATTGGTTTTTCCCCTTGCCTTGGCTATCGTGACGTCCCGGCCCCATGGCCGCCAAGCGGCAAAGCGCCGCGACCTCCCGGAGAAGCCCTATGCTGACCATGGCCTGCGTCGGATCGACCAATTTCCTCGGCTGTCTGCCCAAGGACGCCTTTGCCGTCGTGCCTGTCGGGCAAAATGCCCTCAAATGCCGCAACTGGGAAGACATCCGGGCCGTATGCGGCCGGTCGCCCGACATCGTGGCCTACTTCGACTACAGCGCGCCGCCGCCCCTGCCCGGGGTGGAGCATTTCCCTTGTCTCACCGTCTTTGGCTGCGTGGACAGCCACATCCACCATTGGTATCCGACCTATGCCCAGGCCTTTGACCTGTGCACGGTGAGCCTGCGCGACCATCTGCCGGCCTTTCAGGAAAATCTGTCCCCGGACCGGGCCATCTGGCTGCCGCCCGCGGCCGAGGCCGTGGCCGCCGAGGCCCTGCCCCGAGAGGAAGACAAGGACATCGACCTGCTGTTCGTCGGCAAGGTCGATGCCGAACTGACCCCTGGCCGGGCGGCCCTGCTGAGGCAGCTCGCCGCCCTCTTCCCGGGCCTCGTCGTCACCCGGGGGAGCTGGCGCGAACTGTTCCCCCGGGCGCGCCTCGTGCTCAACATCGCCGAACACGGCGACCTCAACTTCCGGGTTTTCGAGGCGCTCTCCGTCGGCTCCTGCCTGCTGACCCCTGAGGTCGGCCACGGCCTGACCGAGCTGTTCACCCCGGGCGAGCACCTATTCACCTATCCCCCGACCGACCTGGACGGCCTGGCCGCCATGATACGGGAACTGCTGCCCGACCCGGCCAGGCGCCAGCGCGTGGCCCGGCAAGGCCTGGAAGCCCTGCGCGCCCGCCACAGCCCGGCCGCCCGGGCCGAGCGGTTCGCCGGCTTTATCGCGGCCCAGCCGGCCCAGGCCCTGGTGCGCCGACGGCTGGTGGCGACCCCGGAACTCCCCGCCTCCCTGCGGCTGCTCTATCTCCACTGGGCCGAGGCCCTGCCAGGCGATCCGCGCGCCGGGCTTTATCTGGAAGCGGCCAAGGGACGTCTGCCCGCCGGTCTAGGCGGCCTGTAGCCGGGCGCGAGGCAGTTGGGGGAGGCCGTTGGGGGCGGCCCGCTGACGTGCCCCCGCCCCCTTGCCACGACGGCCAAAGCGCCTTACAGTTACATCACCTTTCTCCATGGACGGAGCCGGTCCCCGAAGCACGGGGCCGCGAGGGCAGGCACGCTCGTGTCCCCGTCGCGTGGCGCGTTAGCGCCCGGAGTCCGCCCATGGCCGCCATTGCCGCCGCATCGCCCATAGGGGCCTACCAGCGCGAGGCGTCTCGTTTGTCGCCCGCCGCGCCGCGCGTGCCCGGCAAGGTCATCAGCCGCGAGGCCGGCCTGTCGTTTGGCCCCTTTTCCCTGCGCTACTCGGCCACGGACTACGAATTCGACCTCTCTGGCGCGTCGGTCCAGACCAGCTTCATCGACGCCCTGGACGCCGCCGCCGCCAGCGCCCTTTTGGCCGAAACGCCCGCCCTTGGCCAAGCGCCCCCGCCAAACGCCACCACCCGCCGCCAGGCCCTGGCCGGCTACGCCACGGCCGCCGCCGTCACGCCCCAGACCGCCTCGGGTCCAACCATGTTGTCGCTGCGGGTCTGATTCTTCCCTGCCGACGCACGCGTCCCGAGAGTGCCCGGCCTGTTTCGTGCCACGCCGCTGCCTTTGGGCGCGCCGGCGCGGCGGGCGACCGTCACCCCGCCTGGGACAGTCTCCCGCGCGACAACTTCGGCACAATGCCGCCCACGCGCTGGCGATATTGCCGATACTGCTCGCCGAACCGCGACAACAGCCAGGCCTCTTCATGGGGAATGCACAACCAGTAGAACACCGCCGCCACCACCGGGGTCATAAGGGCCAAAAGCGTGCCCTGCATGACCGCCAGCCCCGGCACGATGCACCAGACCCAGGCGGCGTAAAGCGGATGGCGCACCACGGCGAAAATGCCGCGCGTACTCAACTGTCCGGCGTCGAGGGCTTTGTACACCGAAAAGGTGCCCAGGGCGTACACCACGAAGCCCAAGGTGAGGAGCACGCCGCCCACGGCCAAGGCCAGCCGTTCGGGGATCAGGCGGTCGCAAAAGGAGTCGATCAGGATGGCGTCGTAGACGATGGCGAGCAAGCCGTAGCAGATGGTGGCGCGGTAGAGCATGGTTCCCATTCCCCAACGATTCATGGCCTCACCTCCGGGGGGTCATGATGTGCTTGCACCGAAAATCCCATCGCCTGTCAAGGGGGGCCTTGACAGCCCCGGGCTTCCTCGGCCACCAAAAAGCCAGCCGTGTCCATCCAAGTCCTACGCCTGCTCGCCGCCGCGCCCCTGCCCATGACCGTGGCCGTCGCCCTGGGGCTTTTCTCCGCCTTGTGGCTGGGGCTTTTCTGCACGGCTTCCATCCGGGCCGCCTTGGTCATGGCCGGCGCTTCGGCCGGCGGAGCCGTGCTTTCCGTCTGCGACGCCCTATCCCGGCTGGCCGAGGCGCGCCGGGTGCGCCGCATCCTGGCGAGGCGGGGTTTCGATCCCCGGGTTTTCGACGCCATGGCCCGCTCTCGCTGCCAGCGCGACGCCGCCCTGCACGCCGCCCGCCAGGCCGGCTGCATCGACGAGGCCAAGGCCCACTACCGCTCCCGGGGCTTTGCCTGGCATCATCTGCTGCCGCAAGGAGCGACCAGCGCCCCCTGGCGGCTGCTTGCCCCCCGGTTTCTCAAGGGAAGCTTCCTGGCCTTTCGCCGCCCGCGCCGGCCGCGCCCCTAAATGACCCGGCGCAAACCGCCACCGGAGTACGCGCCATGCCCGAAACCGCCCCTACCGACGCCCTGGCCGGACTGCTTACCGCCCTGGGCCTGCCCGAAACGCCCTACGGCATGTTCTACACCAACGACGAACCAACCGCCGGCTTTGCCCCCAAAGCCGGCCCGCCCCTGTCCATCGAGGCCGAACAGGCCGGAACCATTGACTGGGGCGCGGTATGGGGATCGTTCTCCTGCGTCCTGGGCAAGCTCTGGCTGGCCCGGCGCAAAGGCGAAGCGGCCTGGTTCGCCGCCGACCGTTACGGCTGCCCGGGCGGTTCGTTCTACCTCGGCTTCCACCAGCCCCAGCTCGATTTCATCGCCTGCTACATCGCAACCGGCATCCCCGGCACGCCCGTGTCCGGCGAGCGCTACCTGCCCTCCCCGGCCTCGGCCCGCCGCTTATTCACCGAGATCGCCCCGCGCCCGGCTCCGGCCAAATACTGCGTCTTCAAACCTGTCAATCGCTTCGCCGCAAGCGAGACGCCCGAGACCGTCACCTTCTTCGCCCGGGGGGAGGTGCTGACCGGCCTGGCCAATCTGGCCGCCTTTGTTACCGACGATTTCGAGGTCACGGCCGCGCCCTTCGGCGCTGGCTGCAGCTTCATGACCACCTGGCCGCTGCACTACCTGGCCAAGGGCCGGCCCCGGGCCGTGCTCGGCTGCGGCGACCCCTCGGCGCGCAAATTCATGAAGCCCGACGAAATGACCTTCACCGTGCCCTTCGTCCTCTACGAACAACTTCTTACCCGCTGGCCCGAGGCCTTCCTGGCCACCAAGACCTGGGCCGGCGTCCAGAAAAAAATCGCCCGCAGCCGCGAGGTTTGGAAGGAAGAGGGATAAGGAGAAGAGGGCAAGACGGAAAGGGCCTCCGGCGGCCGGGGGCCTGCACAGCCCCCCCCCCGAATGGAGGAAGGATTGCATGGGGAGGCGTTGGGGATGTTTGCCTGACCGGTAGGAAGGTTAGGAGTCTTTCCTGGTTTTCCGTGGGGGAACCGCCTGCTCCAGGCCCTTGAGCCGCGCAAAGAAGGCGTTTTGGATCGGCTGCTGCACGTTGGCGGCAGCTTTCCAGGGCCATGAAAAAGCCCCCCGAAGCGACGCTTCGGGGGGCGAAATCGTTTCCTGGCCGTCTTGTTAGCGCCAGGCCTTGGTCTTGCCGGAGTAGCTGAAGATCTCGCGGATGGCTTCGTCCTTCTCGGTCCAGGGCCCGCGCAAGGCGGCTTCCTTGGTCGGTCCGACGCTGGTGTAGACCCGCTGCATGTAGGTGATGTGGCCGACGTAGGGCGTGTGGTCGTACTCCACGCGCTTGACCTCGGCGCCCAGCGATTCGCGGATGATGATGCGGTAGGTGGCCTCCCACTGGCTGCCGACCTGCTTGATCTTCTTGTTGGCCATGGTGCCGACGCCCAGGCGGTCGAGCTCGTCCACCCACTTCTGGGCATAGCGCCAGAATTCGTCGCGGATGGGCTGGGGCACGTCGGTGGCGTTGCCGATCACGCCGGTCTTGCCGAACGACGCCCGCATCTTGTCGGTGAGCTCCACCGTCGGGGCCGGGACCGGAGCCGGTTCCGCGCCCTTCTTGCCTTTCTTGCCCTTGACGGGCTTCTCCTCGACAACGCCCGGGTCCAGGGCTTCCTTGCCGCCGGCCTTGCGGGCCGCGGCGTCGGGCTTTTCCGCCACCACCGGAGCCGGCGCGGCGGCGACCGGGGCCGGGGCCACGGTCTTGGTCTCGGCCTTGGCCGGCACGGCGGCCACAGGGGCCGGCGCGGCGGTCTTGCCGGGGATGGTCAGAGTCTGGCCGGCCTTGAGCTTCTTGGCGTCGGCCAGATTGTTGGCGGCGAGCAGCGCCTTGCCGTCCACGCCGAACTTCTTGGCGATGACGGCCACGGTGTCGCCCTTTTCGACCTTGTAGGTCAGGGGCTTTGGCGTATCGACCGCGACAGTCGGAGCCGGACCGTCGGCGGGGTAGACGTGCAGGCCGGCGAAAGCGGCTGAGGCGGCAAAAAGAAGGAGAGCGAGGGCGGCGAGGGTGCTTCGGACGGTGGGCATGGGGTGTTCTCCGATCAAAAAGCCAGACGCCCCTGGCGGGGCGTCTGGCCGGCGAGACGTGGAAGTCTCACTACATGGACTTGAACTTGATCACGCAGCGACGGTTCAGAGCGCGGCCCTGAGCGGTCTTATTGGTGGCCACCGGATCGGACTCGCCGAAGCTGATGGTCTCGATGCGGGAGGCGTCGATGCCCTTCTTCACGAAGAAGGCCTTGACCGAGTCGGCGCGGCGCTGGCCGAGCTTCATGTTGTACTGCTCGGTGCCGATGGAGTCGGTGTGGCCTTCGAGGATGACCTTCATGCCGGTCTTGGACTTGATGATGGCGGTGC
>DLGG01000108.1 GCA_002482565.1 Solidesulfovibrio magneticus | reverse complement strand
GTCTGGCCGCCCTGGCCGGCGGCCGGCTCCATGTCCGGCCCGTGCCGGCGGGGGATGTCGTCATCGGCTTCGAATACGGCCGTCTGCCCGCCCCCCTGGCCGCGCCCGGGGACAAGCCCGAGGGGCTGCCCGTCCACCTGGCCGGGCCGCTGCTGGTCGCCTACGCCTGCCGGGAGCTGTTCGAGCGCCTGGAGGAAGGGGCCGACGGGGCCAAGACCCAAACAGCAGCCTACGGCAAACGCTACGAGGCCTTGCTGGCCGAGCTGACGGCCACGACCGGCCCGCGCCAGACCACGCCGGCCGATGTCCCCTCGGCCGCCGATCCGTACGGATTTGGCGAGGACTGGCCGTGAGCCGGGTCGTGCGCCTGACGTCCTGCCTGGGCCTTGGGGCCTCGGCCGCCCCGGCCGGGCTGGTCTGCGACCCGGACATGGGCCGCTACGAACTGGCCGAGGCCGTCAACGTGGACGTGGTCGAGGGCCGCCTGGTCCGCCGGCCGGGATACGAACGCCTGGCCGGGTTCGGCTTCAGCGAACTGTGTTCCGGCGGGGGCGACCTCTACGGCGTCGCCGGGGACGGACTCTACCTGATCCCGGGCCAGGGCCAGCCCAGGCTCCTGCGCGGGGGGCTGACGCCCGGCGCGCCCATGGCCTGGCTGCGTGTCGGCGACGACGTCTACTACGCCAACGGCTGCGAAAACGGCCGTCTGCGCCAGGGCCAGGACCAACCCTGGGCCGGGGAGCGCTATCCCGGCCCGGACCGCCTGGACCGCTTCGGGCCGCCGCCGGTCGGCCATGAACTGGCCTTCCATGCCGGCCGCATCTGGATCGCGGCCGGGGTGCTCGTCCACTTCACCGAAGGGGCCGGCCTCTTCGACTGGGTGGACGCCCTGGCCGGCTATCTGCCGCCCTTTGTCGGCCGGGCGCGCCTGCTGACGGCGGTGACCGGCGGACTCTACGTCGGCGACGAAGCCGGCGTGGCTTACGTGGCCGGCAATGACCCCAAAACCATGACCTTTGCCCGGGTCTGCCCGACCCCGCCCATCCCGGGCAGCCTGGCCCGGCTGCCGGCCGGCCGCCACCAAGCCGTGGCCGGTGAGGTCCTCAAGGGCGACGCCGCCGTCTGGGCCGCAAGCGACGGCATCTGGCTCGGGCTTCCCGGCGGGACCGTCAAACGCCTGGCCGCCGTGCCCGTGCCCATCGCCGGCCGAGCCGCCGCCGTGGCCACGCGCGGACGCTACCTGCTCTTTGACCGCGTCTGAAACATCCCCGGCCCCTGGCCGCCAACCCTTTTGCCCAGGAGATTCCCATGGCGCTTCGTCTTTCCACCGGCCTTCGCAACATGCTGCTCGGCACGGCCAGCTTCAAGGACATCATGCAAAACGGCGTGATTCGCATCTTCCCGGGCGTGCAGCCGGCCACGGCCGACGACGGCGAAGGGGCCACGCCGCTGCTGGAAATCACCGTCTCCTCCGGGACCTTTACCCCGGGCACGCCCACAAGCGGGCTGAACTTCGCCGCCCCGGCCTCCGGGGCCTGCGCCAAGGCGGCCGGCGAAGTCTGGTCCGGCGCGGCCACGAGTTCGGGCACGGCCGGCTGGTTCCGTTTCTACGCCAACGACCGCACCACCGGAGCCGACGCCAGCCATGCCCGCTTCGACGGCTCGGTTTCCACCTCCGGGGCCCAGCTCAACATGAGCTCCACGGCCATCACCGCCGGGGCCACCACCACCATCGACAGCTTCGTGGTCACCATGCCGGCGTCCTAGCGCCCGGCCCTTAAAAAATACGAAAGTATTTTTTAAGAAAAACAACTGGTTTTAGCTCGTGAAACGACGCGGCCTTGCCCAAAGACGCGACACGAGCCGCGCCGCCTGGCGCATTGCCCAGGCGGCGCAGCCCCCGGGGGCCGGGAATCCGTCCCGGCCCCGTTAACCCCCATCCGGGCCGCGCGCCCCAAGGACAGGCCATGGCCGACCTCTATCCCCAGTCCCTGCCCTGCCGCTTCGAGGGCTTTCCGCCCCGCATCCGGGTCGTCTGCGGCCGGGCCTTTTCCGAGCGCCCGGGCACGCCCTACTCCTTCGGCAGCCGGGTCACCCTGGCCCAGACCCCCAAAAGCGGCCAAACGTCCGGCGTCCTGGCCCTGGGCCAGCCCATCCCGACCAGCGAAATCATCTACGCCGACACCGGTGACGACGATCACTACAACCTCAAGATTTCCCACTACGGCCTGGGGCGGTTCTATCTGGCCGCCGCCGACGCCGCCTGGTTCAGCCTGGCCGTGATCAAGGGCCTGCGCCTGGAAGCCGCCGGGCTTTGCCGCGCTTTCGAGACCGTGGACGTCTGGGAAACGCTGATCCCGGCCTCTAGCCCCGTGCCTCCGCCGTCGGTCGCGCCCAAGGCCATCTGGCTGGAGGACGCCCAGGACACGGAAGAGACCGACCGGGTGCGGGCCACCTGGTTTACCGGCGACATTCCGGCCGGCGGGCGCATCGTGCGCGGCCGGCTGCAACTGGCCGGCGACGTCGCCGTCGGGTTCTAGGAGAGTCCCATGTCCAGTTCCCTCGTCTATTACCAGACCGGCTCCACCGTCGCCGCCGCCGCCCTCGATCCGGCCCAGACCGACTTCTACCGCGACCTGCTCGTGCGCCACCGCTTCCGCGACGCCTTCGGCCACGTGCCGGGCGACGACGACGCCCTGCTGTGGGTCGAGGGCGAAGTGTTCTACTCAACCTGCGGCGTGCCCGGCCCCCATTCGGTCCATTCCTTTAGCGTCAGTTCCAGCGACGGCCGCAACGGCTGCTGGGCCCCGGACCCCAAAAACGCCGTGCCGGAATTTGTCGGGGTGCGCTTTGCCACGCCCATCCGCATCACGGCCTTCCAGTTCGCTTCAGGCCTTTTCAGCAATCATTACTGCCCCTACGGCTACGGCCCCTGCGCCTGCCCCACGGATTTCCGTTTTGAGGCCTCAAACGACGAGGTCTCCTGGACCACCCTCTACGCCGCCACCGACTACGGCGGCATGCGGGTGGCCACGGCCAGCCCCTTTTACGACGAGCCAGCGGACTATTGGGACGACGGCGTGTTCCTGTCCGAGCGCCTCGATTGCGACAACCCCCACTACTACCTGAGCTACCGGCTGGTCGTTTCGGCCTTCAAACCCGACAAGAACGGCAACTACAACATCTCCGAACTCGTTTTTTACGGCCGCACGGCCTGACGTCCGGCCCCAGAGAAAGAAAGGACCAGCCATGCAACAGCAACAATTCTCCGTGCCGCCCCTGGTCGTGGCGAAACAAGCCGGCCCGAGCGGGGCGCTCATGACGGCGGCGGCCGGAGCGAGCGCCGAGCCGGCCGGGTCGCCCGGACGGGGCGTGCCGGCCGCGTTCGCCGGCCTGCGCTGGCGATTGCTGCCGGACCGGACCCCGGCAAGGGGGCATGATGCCAAGCCTTGACGAATTTCTTTTCGCCATGGAGGCCCTGCCCGAAGAGACCCTTGCCGGCCAAAGCCTTGTCGTCCTTGAGCTGGTCAGCGCCGCAACCGGCACCTGCGGCGTGGTCACGGCCGGCCACGGCCTGGCCCTGCCTCTGCCGGCCGCCCTGGCCCAAGGCTCCTGGCAACCCGCCGCCGCCGCGCGTCTGCCCATACTGGAGATCCAGGCCAGCCAGGCCGGCTGGCGGCCGGGCGTCGGCGAAACCACGCTTCCCCCGGTTCAGGCCGCCGCCGCGGGGTCCATCCCGGCCCTGGCCGAGGCCGTGCTGGTCCCGCTCTTCGCCGTCGCCGGCAGCGGGGCCTGCGCCGCGCTGACCCTGCCCCTTGCCGTGCTGGGCCTGTCCGACCTTTCCCGCCAGGGCAGCGGCGCGCCGCGCCTGCCGGGACTTGTCATTCGGGGCCATGCCTGTTCCTTGGAGAGTCCTGCCCTGAGCGGGTTCGTGGACGCCGCCCGAGCGGTGACCCTGCTCGGCATCGGCGACCCGGACCTGACCGAGGCCGTGGCCGGCCTGCCGCCTGGTGACGACGACGCAATCGCCCTGGCGCTCCTGGAGAAGACCGCCAGGGCGCTGACCTACATAGCCGACGCCGACGACGCCTGGCGCTGCGCCCCGGCCACCTTGGCCCTAGGTCAGGGCGACTGCGAGGACGGGGCCATTTTGCTCCACGGCCTGATGCTGGCCGCCGGGCTGCCGGCCGACCGCATCGTCACGATCTTTGGCCGGGTGGGGGCCAACCGCGACGGCCATGCCTGGGTGGCCTGGCGGCGGCATGGCGACGGCCGCTGGACCGCCCTGGACTGGACCCTCGGGCCGGGCCAAGGCCCCATGGCCGCCCTGCCGGCCATGGGCGACCCCAACATCTACGCCTTCGTGGACTACGCCTTGACCAGCGGCGCGTTTTTCCCGGTGCGCCAGGAGGCGGCGGTCTTTTTCGCCCGGGCGGCCGGCGACGGCATCGTCCTGTCCCGACCGGCCTGCCGAGCCGGGGCAGCCCACGGCGCGGCCGGGGAGGCCGAAATGCCGGCCGGATGGGACGCCGCCGGCCGCA
>DLGG01000113.1 GCA_002482565.1 Solidesulfovibrio magneticus | reverse complement strand
GATAATTCTCAATTATCGATTGTTCTCCTCGGCATTGAGTTGGAGGCGGGGGTGGCGTTCGGTTAAGGCTTCCCTTTGGGCTGAGAGGCTGACATGGGTGTATATCTCCGTGACGGCCAAGGAGCTGTGCCCCAAAAGTTTTTGAATATTTCTGATGTCCACTCCATTTTCAAGCAGCAATGTGGCTATGGTGTGTCTGAACATATGTGGTGTCGCATGTTCTGGTATGCAAGATAGTATGTTGTATTTTTTTATGATATGGCGAACGGATTGGTCGGAGAGCGGGCGTTTGTCTCTATTTAGAAAAAATTGGGTGCTTGCATCAAGGTGTTCAGTGTATTGGGCCATGTAGGTAGTCAGCGCATTGACTGTTGAGTCGTTGCATAATGGTATTACTCGTTCGCGTTTGCCTTTTCCAAGTACAAGTATTTGTTGGTTTCTTAGGTCGACGTCGGAAACTTTCAGCTTGCATAGTTCAGAGACCCTGATGCCTGTGGAAAATAGTATTTCCAGTACGGCAATGTCTCTGGTCTTCTCTTTGTAAACGGATGTATCTTGTTTAGCTCTTTCGAGCGAATTGTATGCTGCTTTCAGTAGCTTGTTGACGGATGGTAATGATAGAGTTCTCGGTAAATTTACCGCTCTGTCAAGTCTGAGTCTGAGCTTCCTGAATGGCGAGTTTTCGATGTGCTCCTCTTGTTCAAGGAAAGAAAAAAACGATTTAAGTGTTGCGATCTTTCGTTTTATGCTTCGTGGTTTGTAGTTGTCGTCCAGCCACGATAAATAAGTGCGTATAACATTCTTGTCTATTTCTTTTACGGAGTTCAGCGATGCCACGTACCGTTTCTCTTG
The DNA here is from genome assembly GCA_002482565.1 of Solidesulfovibrio magneticus. GTDB lineage: Bacteria > Desulfobacterota > Desulfovibrionia > Desulfovibrionales > Desulfovibrionaceae > Solidesulfovibrio > Solidesulfovibrio magneticus_B. Next base: position 27,026 of record DLGG01000113.1, on the reverse strand, counting down.
GAATTGACTGAGGTCCAACTTGTAAGCCGTCAAAGTAAATGGCGCCAATCCCCTTTCGAGTCTGCAGTGTGACAGAAAATTATCGATAGCTTTTTGCACGGTCATTGCGACTTCCTTCATGTCGAATCGGACATCTCGCCGATTCTGACACAAATAGTATGGAAAGTCACAGGGATAGGGATTTATTCGTATATTGCATTTGTTTTGTTCGGTAGTCCGATTCGCCGTTCACTTGTCAGAATTATTATCAGAGTTAATAAAAAGCGGCCCAGGGGTATTCTCACCCCCGGGCCGCCTTGATTTATTCTTCTATTGTTGATCAGGCGTCGCCTATTTTCCAAACAGCCGCTTCTTGCCGTCGATAAGCTCGTTCACCACGCTCGGATCGGCCAGGGTCGAGGTGTCGCCGAGGCTTTCCACTTCGTCCGAGGCAATCTTGCGCAGGATGCGACGCATGATCTTGCCGCTGCGGGTCTTGGGCAGGCCCGGGGCGAACTGGATCACCTCCGGCGCGGCGATGGGGCCGATTTCCTTGCGCACATGGAGCTTCAAGCCCTTGAGCAGCTCCTCGCTCTCGTCGTAGCCGGCTTTCAGCGTCACGTAGGCGTAGATGCACTGGCCCTTGATGTCATGGGGCATGCCGACGACGGCTGCTTCGGCCACGGTCGGGTGCGACACCAGCGCCGATTCGATCTCGGCCGTGCCCATGCGGTGGCCGGAGACGTTGATGACGTCGTCTACCCGGCCCATGATCCAGAAATAGCCGTCCTCGTCGCGTCTGGCCCCGTCGCCGGACTCGTAGCAGCCCTTAAACGCCGCGAAATACTGCTGCTTGAAGCGGTCCTTGGCGCCCCAGATGCCGCGCAGCATGCCGGGCCAGGGTTTGCGGATGACCAGGAAACCGCCCTGGTTGGGGCCGACTTCCTTGTTTTCCATGTCCACGATGGCCGGATCGATGCCGGGCAGGGGCAGCGAGGCCGAGCCGGGCTTGAGCGGCGTGGCGTAGGGCAGCGGCGAAATCATCAGCCCGCCGGTCTCGGTCTGCCACCAGGTGTCCACGATGGGCAGCTTCGAGCCGCCGATGTGGTCATGGTACCACATCCAGGCTTCGGGGTTGATGGGTTCGCCAACCGACCCCAGGATGCGCAGCGACGACAGGTCGTGCTTCTGGGTCCAGGCCGGGCCGGACTTCATGAGCGAGAGGATGACCGTGGGCGCGGTGTAGAAGACGTTGACCTTGAACTTGGAGCAGATCTGCCAGAAGCGGTCCGGGGCCGGGTAGGTGGGCACGCTCTCGAACATGAGCGAGGTCGCGCCCAGGGCCAGCGGTCCGTAGACGATGTAGGAATGGCCGGTGATCCAGCCGATGTCGGCGGTGCACCAGTGGATGTCGTCGTCTTTGAGGTCGAAAACGATCTGCGAGGTGTGGGCGGCGTAGGTCAGATAGCCGCCGGTGGTGTGGTAGACGCCCTTGGGCTTGCCGGTGGAGCCGGAGGTGTAGAGGATAAACAGCACATCCTCGGCGTCCATGGACTCGGCCGGGCAATCGCCCTCGACGTCGTGGTCGGCCATGACGTCGTGCCACCAGACGTCGCGGCCGGGCTGCATGGCGACGTCGTTGCCGGCGTGGCGCAGCACGATGCATTTATCGATGGTCGGGCATTCCTTGAGAGCTTCGTCGGCGTTGGGCTTGAGCGGTATGGTCTTGCCCGAGCGGATGACGGCGTCGCTGACCACGATGACCTTGGATTCGCAGTCGTTGACGCGGTCGCGCAGGCTATGGGCCGAAAAGCCGGCGAAAACGATGCTGTGGGGCGCGCCGATGCGGGCGCAGGCCAACATGGCGATGACGAGTTCCGGCACCATGGGCAGGTACAGGCTCACCCGGTCGCCCTTTTTGACGCCCATCTTCTTGAGCACGTTGGCGAAGCGGCAGACTTCGTCGTGGAGCATCTGATAGGTGTAGGTGCGCACGTCCTCGTCTTTCTCGCCCTGCCAGATGATGGCGGCCTTGTTGCGGCGGCCGTTGGTCAGGTGGCGGTCCAGGCAGTTGTAGGCGGCGTTGAGCTTGCCGCCGGCGAACCATTTGATTTCGGGGGCGCTGAAATCGTATTCGAGGACCTTGTCCCAGGGGGATTCCCAGGTGAGCAGGTCGGTGGCGCGCTCGGCCCAGTAGCCCTCGGGGTCTTCGATGGAGCGTTTGTAGATGGCGCGGTATTCGTCGAGGCTTTTGATGTAGGCGGTGTCGCGTCCGGCGGCGGGCGGTTCGAAGGTGCGTCCTTCCTGCTGGAGGCTTTGGATATTGTCGGCGGTCATGGATTCCTCCCGGTTGGGATTTGGCGTCGCGTATGGGGGCACAGTGCCGTAAAGCGCCCGGCCCGAAAAGCGTAAATCGGCCAATGGCGGAAACAATCCAATAATCGTATCGGGCTTGTGACAAAAGACCGTTCACCGAGAAATCGACGCCGTTTACCGACCAACCCCCCGGACCGGCGTTGATTCCCCCGGGCGGGGCGGCGTTCTTTCGAGCGCGCGGAGTGTTCGCCGCCATCGCTGCGCAAAAGAAAAAGCCGGCGCGGGGCCGGCTTTTTCAAATATACGCCAGAAAGCGGAGCGCTCGTACAAGCTTGGAGAAGACCGGTCGGGCGCGCGGCCCGAAACCCTGCCGCTTCGCCAAAATCAGCGAACGACCGTGCCCCCGATTGCGCCCCGGCCCCTAACCCCCTTTCCCCATTTGGGGGGTCCGGGGGCCTCAGGCCCCCGGCCGCCGGAGGCATCTTTTCTTCTCTTCGCTTCTCTATTCTCGCCTTAATCCGCCGCGTTCTCGGCGGCTTCGTCCTCGGGCTTGACTTCGGGTTCGATGTGTTCGCTCCAGTAGATGAGCCGCTGGCAGTTAGGACAGCTCAGGATCTGGATGCCCTTTTGCAGTTCGATGAACGACTGGGGCGGGATGGCGATATGGCAGCCCGAGCAGATGCCGGCGTGGACGGGCACGATGACCGGGTTTTTGAGGCGCGAGCGGATGAACTCGTAGCGCTGGAGGATGGGGCGGGGCACGGCCTGGCCGGCTTCGTTGCGGCGCAGTCCGAGTTCGTCCAGGCGGCTTTGCGCCTGCTGGATGCGGGCGTCAAGGCTTTCGCGGGCCACGACCAGTTCGCCGTCGAGTTCCTTGGCCTGGGCGTCGATCTCGGCGAGCTCCTGGTTCTGGCGGGAGAGTTCCTCGGCGACGGTGGATTTTTCCTCTTCGCGGCCGCGGTTCTGCTTTTCCAGATTGTCCATCTCGCGCATCATGGCGTGATATTCTTTCTGGTTGCCGACCATCATCATCTTGCTTTTGCTCTTTTTGAGCCGCACGGAGTCGGTTTCAATTTCGCCGTCCAGGCGCTTTTGCTGGTCGGTCAAATACTTGAGCTTGTCGCGGACGAGCTCGGCGCTGTCCTCGATGTCCTGGCGGCGCTTTTCGAGCTCAATGATCTGTTCCGGGGCCCGTTTGAGTTCATCCTGGAGCAGGACGATTTCGTCGTCGACCTTCTGCAGGACCACGAGCTGTTCGATCTGTTTCAAATACATGACTGTCTCTCCGAGTGGTTATTCGTCCCGGGCGACGTGGTCGTCCGGGCGGCAGGCGGCCATGGGGTCCCGACCAGGGAAATAGCGGACTTCGGGACCGTCAGGGCCGCATTCGGCGGCAAGTTGGGCGGCGAAACGCCGCATCATGACTTCTTCCAGGGAGAAATGCCCGACGTCGATCAGGCAGCGCCCGGCCGGCACGGCCTGGGCTTGATGGTACTTGAGGTCGCCGGTGACGTAGACGTCGGCTCCGGCGGCAAAGGCCCGCGAGGCCATGTCGGCCCCTGAGCCGGGGCAGTAGGCGAGGCGGGAAATCCGGTCCGGCAGCGAGCCGGCCAGGGTGAAAAAGGCACGCGGCAGCAGTTCGCCCAGCTGCGCCAGCAGGGCCTGGGGCGTGGCGGGCGCGGGGAGGTCGCCGACAAGGCCGTAGCCGTAGACTTCGGCCGGCTCGGCCAGCTCTTGCACGGCGGCAAGCGCGGCCTCGGGCACGGCGGCCAGGGCGGCGGCCTGAGCCCTCTGGCGCAGTCGGGCCGGGCAGACGGCCTCGACCATGTCCGGCCCCAAGGCATAGGCCGTGAGTCCGGGCAGGGCGGCCAGGGCATCCTGCAAGGCCTCGGCGCGGCCCTTGGCGACAAAGCGCAGGGCGAGGTGCGCCGCGCGGCCGGCCGGTTCGAGGATGCGGCGTCCGGTCAACCCAAGAGCATCGGCCAGCCAGCCGGCCGGGCCGTCGGTGACCACGTCCAGGGACGTATGGGCGCTGTAGAGCGTCGCCCCGCTGGCCAGGGTCAAGGCCAGGACGCGATGGTAGTCGTCGAGGCGGTCGGGCAGGCGCGGAGAGAGGGTGAGCGGATGGTGGGCCAGCACGACTTCGGCCCCCCAGTCCAGGGCCTGGGCCACCACGTCCGGCAGGGGATCGAGGGTGACGGCGAGCCGGGTGCAGGACGGAACGGTTCCGGCGATCTGGACGCCGCTGCGGTCCCAGGAGGCGGCCCGGGCCGGATCGGCCGTGGCCTCGATGCGGGCGATAAGGTCGGCTACGCGCATGGGAGAACGCAAAAGGCGCTTTTTTGGGCCGTGTCGGCAAAAAAGCGCCTCTGGAGGAGCCCCTTGGCCGCCGCGAGGGCGGAGGCGGGGGGCGTATAGGAACAAGCGACGATTGCTGTCATGGAACCTTCGTCGTGGTGGGCCCACCAGGATTCGAACCTGGGACCTGCCGGTTATGAGCCGGTGGCTCTGCCAACTGAGCTATAGGCCCATGCCGCGATAGCGAACTGGTATTGATACGCCGTGCGCCGCAAATCTGTCAAGAGGAGGCCCTGAATACAGCTCTACCGCACCGTCCGCCGTAACCCGTTGGGGGGTCTGGGGGCCTCAGGCCCCCAGCGGAGAGGTCCAGGAGAGGCAGCGCCTCTCCTGGCCGCCGGAGGCATTCGCCTTTCCGTCTACGCCCCGGCCTTTCCTCCGCGTTCCTTCACATGGGCGATGGCGGCGCGGCCGGCCTTGGCGCCTTCGCCCACGGCCACGCTGATTTGCATGAAATGGCCCACGCAGTCGCCGGCGGCGAAAACGCCCGGCACGTTGGTCTTTTGCTCGTGGTCGGCCTCGATGAACGCCCCCCGGGTGGCGACGCCCAGGGTCTTGGCGAAGTCCAGGGCCGAGGCCTGGCCCATGGCCACGAACAGGCCCTCGGCGGCGATCTCGGTCCCGTCCTCCAGGGTCGCGCCGGTCATGGCCGGCTGGCCGGACAGGCGCACGATCTTGGCGGTGGAGACGGTGATGCCGGCTTCGGCCAGGCTGGCGGCGAACCGCTCGTCCATGGCCGGTTCCTTGCCCTGGGTGTAGATGACGACGTCGGAGGTGAAATTGGTCAGTTCCAGGGCCTGGTTGGCGGCGTAGTTGCCTTCGCCGACCACGACCACCTTGCGGCCCCGGTAGAAAAAGCCGTCGCAGCTCACGCAGTAGGACACGCCCTTGCCGTCGTAGTCGCCGATGTTGGCGATGCCGGGGCGCACCCGGTTGACGCCGGCGGCGATGACGATGGCCTCGGCCTCGATTTCTTCTTTGTCGGTGACGCAGTGGAAGCCGCCGGTCTCGGTCATGTGCACGGCCAGCACGCGCTCGCAGGCGATGCGCGCGCCGAAGCGCTGGGCCTGCTTGACGCCGCGTTCGATGAGCTCGCGGCCGGAGATGGTTTCCGGAAAACCGAAATAATTGTCGATGTCGTAGTCGCCGGCGATTTTGGGTTCGCAGCCGGCGACGAGTGTTTCCATACCGGCCCGGGCGGTGTAAATGGCGGCGGAAAGGCCGGCCGGGCCGGAGCCGATGACGAGGCATTGGGTCTTTTGCATGTTGTCGTCTCCCTTGCCGCGCCGCGCCGCGCCCGAAAAAACGGCTTGCGGCCGAGAGGGCGGGGCGGGCATGGCCCTTGGCCGCGCCGCGTTGTCTTGGGCGCAACCCTGGCGTAGAATGCGCACTCGACGTGCGCTTGGCAAGTCCCGACGCCAAGAAGCGCAACCTCGCAAAGGAGCCAGGCATGGCCGATACGCCGTCCGTTGATCCTGTTTTGTCCCTGGAGCTCGTACGCAACCTCTACGAAAAAGCGCCGGTGATGCTGCATTCCCTGGATGGCCGGGGGCGGTTGCTGTCAGTCAACGCCATATGGCGGCAGACCTTGGGCTACGGGCTGGACGCGGTGGTCGGACGGTCGTTCGGAGAGTTCATGACGCCGGCCTCCCGGGCCGATTTCGAGGCGACCCTGCCGCGGTTCGTGCGAGAGGGCCGCATCACGGACAAGCCGTATCAGCTCAAGTGCAGCGACGGGCGCGTCATCGAGGTGTCGTTGTCCGCCGTGGGCGAATATGACGTCACAGGGACCTTTCGACGCTCCCTGGCGGCGCTGGTGGACGTGACCGGCCGGCGGCAGGCCGAGGAGGCCCTGGCCAAGAGCGAGGAGCTTTTCCGGCTGGCCTTTGAAAACGCCAACGAAGGGCTGGCCATGGTGGGCCTGGACGGCCGATTTTTGCGGGTCAACGCGGCCCTATGCCGGTTTTTCGGCTACGAGGCCGAGGCCTTGCTCGGTAAAAGCATCAACGACTTGGCTGCCGAGGGCCACGAGGCGGTCAGCCCCCGTTTTATTTCTCTGGCCCTGGCCGGGGTGCGGGAGGAATTTCGTTTCGAGAAGCGTTACCGCCATGCCTCGGGCGAGGAGGTCTGGGGGCAGGTCTCGGCCAAGCTCGTGCGCGGCAGCGGTGGGGAACCGCTCTATTTCATTTCCCATCTCCTGGACGTGACCGAGGCGCGGCGCACCGCGGCCCGGCTCACCCTGCACGCCAACACCCTGGAGGCCTTGTTGCGCCTGGGCCGTATGCGCGGGGCCAACCTGGCCGCCCTGGGCGAGTTCGTGCTCTCCCGGGGCGTGGCCCTGACGGCCAGTAAGAGCGGGCTTGCGGCCATGTCCGACCCGGCGACGGGCCGCTTTGCCGTGTTGGCCGCCGGCAGCGAGGCCTTGGCCGTCTTCGGGCTTGGGGAAGGGACGCGGGAATTCGACCTTCGGGAGTCGCCAAGCCTGGCCATGGCCGTGGGCGACCTGCGGCCGGTGGTGTCGGACACGCCCTGCAGCCGGCTGGCCACGGCCCTTCGCGGCGACGGCCAAACGCTTATCCTGGCTGTGGCCGGTCGGGCCACGCCCTACGGCGACGACGACATCAACCGCCTCACGCTCCTTGGCGAAGGCGTGTTGCGCCACGTCAAGGAACGTCGCCGCGAGGAGGACCTGACCACGGCCAGGCGCCAAGCCGAGGCGGCAAGCCAAGCCAAGAGCGGCTTTCTGGCCAACATGAGTCACGAGATCCGTACCCCTCTGTCGGGCATCATCGGACTCACCCAGATGACCCTGACCCAGAATCCCAGGCCGGAGATCCGGGAGAATTTGGAACTGATCCTCGATTCTTCCCGATCGCTTTTGGGCATCGTCAACGACATCCTGGATTTCTCCAAGATCGAGGCCGGCAAGATGGAGTTTGTGCCGGTGGACTTCGACCCGCGCGACACCCTGGACCGGACCATGAAATCGTTCCAGTTCTCAGCCCGGCAAAAGGGGCTGACCCTGGGGGTGCGCATCGATCCGCAGGTGCCGGCCATGGTCCACGGCGACCCCGACCGGATCATGCAGGTGGTGCGCAATCTGGTCGGCAACGCGCTCAAGTTCACGGACCAGGGGGAGGTGGAAGTGACGCTGTCCCTGGCCCGGCCGGGCGATCCCATGCTCGTTTCGTGCAGTGTGCGCGACACCGGCATAGGCATTCCCGAGGACCGGCTGCACGAGCTTTTCCAGGTCTTTTCCCAACTCGAATCCACCCGGGCCAAACGCTACGGCGGCACGGGGTTGGGGCTGGCCATCAGCCGGCGGCTGGTGGAGATGATGGGCGGGTCCATCGATGTGGAGAGTGTGCCGGGCCAGGGCAGCGCGTTCACGTTTACCGTGTCCCTGCGCCCGGCGAGCGCGGCCGCGCCTGAGCCGGGACGGCTGGCATGCGCTGCCCAGGCCGGCGGTTTTGCCGGGTTGCGGGTGCTTCTGGCCGAAGACAACCAGGTCAATCGCCTTTTCCTCAAGCATTTCCTGACCGAAGCCGGCTGCCAGGTGCGTCTGGCCGGGTCGGGCCTGCAGGCTTTGGAGCTTTTGTGCCAGGAACCGGCAGATCTTGTGCTCATGGACATCCAGATGCCGGAGATGGACGGGGCCGAAGCCACCCGGCGCATCCGGGAGGGCGCGGCCGGAGAGGCGGCCCGGGGGATGCCGGTGGTGGCGCTGACCGCCTACAGCATGAAGGGCGACCGGGAACGGTTTTTGTCGGTGGGTCTGGACGATTACGTGTCCAAGCCGGTGGACGTGGACGAACTGTTCATGGTCATGCGCCGGGTGCTGGCCCGCCCGGCTGAGCCGGCCAAGCCGGACGTGTCCGCCGCCGGGGTCATGGACCTTGAGTATTACGAGCAGCGGGGCAAGTCGGCCTTTGCCCGGGAAATTTGCCGCATGTTTTTGGAGGAAAGCCCGCAGGTGGTGGTTTCCCTGGAAACCGCCATGCGCGAGGCGAACTGGGAAGCGGCCGGCGACGCCGCCCATACCCTGCTCGGCATGGCCGTGCCGTTGCGGGCCAGGGGGCTGACCGAAGGCGCGCGCAAGCTCCAAGAGGCCGGCCTGTCCGGCGACTCCGCAGGCTGCCGCGACGCCTGTCGGCTGGTGGTGGAGGAATTGGGCCGAGTCCAGACGGCCATCGGCGAGCTGCTCAAGTAGCCAAGCAAAACGCCCTGCAATCCTCGCCGGATTCCAGGGCGTCCCTGTCACGAAGCGCCCCGTCCCTCCATTCAGGGAGGGTCCGGGAGGGGCTTAGCCCCTCCCGGCCGCCGGAGGCACTCTTTTCTTTGATTATTACGCCATCTTCATCAAAAACGCCGGCCCGCCGTCGCTGCCGCCGGCCAGGCGGCGGCCGTCGGGGGACCAGACAAGGCCCGTCACGTGGTGGCTTTCCAGGGCGAACAGCGGCGCGGCCCCTTTGCGTGAGGCGCTGCCGAGGAACACCACGCCGCCGTCGAAGCCGCCGGCCACGAGCGGCAGGGCGGGATGGGCGGCCACGGCCCCGAGCATGCCGTGTTCGAAGATGCCAAAGACCGTGGCTTCGCGGGTGGCCGGATCAACGTCCGCGCCCACGGGCCAGCCCACGAAGGCGCGTTCGCCGCCGGTCCACAACGTGCCGCCGTCGCTGGAAAACGACAGGCAGCGCACCTTGGCCGGGTAGCCTTCCAGCAGATAGCCAGCGGACTGGGCCAGATCGTAGACGCGCACGGACTTGTCCTGGGTGGCCAGGGCCATCTTGTCGTTGTCCGGGGAGAAGACCACGGTGAGGTTGGAACCGGCCCCTTCCAGGCGGTTGCCGGGCGTGCCCGGGCGCGGCGGGGCGTAGACGGTGACGCCGTCGTAGTGGCTGGCGGCCAGGGTGCGGCCGTCTGGGCTGACGGCCAGGCCGGCCACGGCGCTGGCCAGTTCCGGCAGGGGAGCCGGGGCGAAGTCGGGTCCGGGGAACAGCACCACCTGCTTGCCTACGGCCACGGCCAACACGCGGCCGTCGGGGCTGGCGGCGGCGTGTTCGACCCACTGGCCGGGGAAGGCGGCCAGTTCGCGGCAGCCGGTTTCCAGGGTGGTCAGGACGGCCCGGCCGTCGTCGCCGCCGGTCAGAAAGCCGTGGGGCGAGGCGGCCAGACACAAGGCCGCGCCGGTGTGTGGCGCGGCGAATTCGGTCTCACCGGTTTCGGCCTCGACCAGGGCGAGACGGCCGTCGCCCAGGGCGTAGGCAATGGTTTCGCCGTCCGTCGAGAAGCAGCAGGCGGCGACGTAGGCGCCGAAATCGGCCCGCATGAGGCCCTTGAGTTCCGCGTCGGGAGTAAACGTCATGATCCTAGGCCTCCTTGGCCGCGCAACCGGCGAGGCCGTCTTCGAGGGACTGGCGGTCCAGGTCGCGGCCGATGAACACGGCCCGGCTCTGGCGCGTTTCGCCCTCGGCCCAGGGCGTGCCCCAGGCGGTTTCCAGATACATGTGCACGCCGTGGAAGATGAAGCGCTGCTTGGCCCCGGCCACGTCCAGGATGCCCTTGGAGCGGTAGATGTCCTGGCCCTTGGAGGCGAGCAGCGTGCGCAGGAATTCGCCGAGCTTGTCCGGGTCCAGGGGGGCGTCCAGGGTGAAGCTCAGGGACTGGATGCCGTGGTCGTGGACATGGCCGTGCTTGTGGTCCTCTTCGGGCCGGTAGGGGGCCAGCCCGCCAGGGGCAGTCGCGGCCGGAGCTGGCTGGCCCAGGGGCAGGCGGGTCAAATCAAAGGCCTTGCGGTCCAGGAGCACGTCCATGGGAACCTGGCAACGCGTGGTCTGAAGGACCTGAGCCGTGTCGTTGATCCGGGCGATGGCCTGGCGGATGTCGGCCAGCTCGGCCTCGGGCACGAGGTCGGTCTTGTTGAGCAGGATCAGGTCGGCATAGACGACCTGTTCCAGGGCCTGGCGATTTTCGGCGGCGTGGCGGCGAAAATGCAGGGCGTCGACCACCGTGACCACGGAGTCGAGGCGAAAGGCGTCGCCAGTGTCCTCGTCCATGGAAAAGGTCTGGATGATGGCGGCGGGATCGGCCAGGCCGGTGGTCTCGACCAGCACGGCGTCGTAGGCTCCCCGGCGCTTGGCCAGTCCGGACAGCACGCGGATGAGATCGCCGCGCACGGAGCAGCAGATGCAGCCGTTGTTCATGAGGTAGATTTCCTCGTCGGAGGAGACCACCAAGTCGTTGTCGATGCCGATTTCGCCGAATTCGTTGACGATGACGGCAAATTTGCGGCCATGGGCCTCGGTGAGGAGGCGATTTAACAGCGTGGTCTTGCCGGCCCCGAGAAAGCCGGTGAGCACGGTGACGGGTACGGATGCCATGAAAAAACCCCCGGGGTTGGTCTACGGACCCCGGGGGGTATCACCAAATCGGCCGAAGGGCCAGTCGTCGGGGAGGGCCGGGAAGGAAAGCGCCGCCCCCATCTGAACGGGGCGTTTGGAGCACGCCTCCTGGGCCGTTGGGCCGCGTTTCGGGGGTGATGCGGCTCTCCAGCTAAGTGGGCGGCGCTTCCCGGGACCGGCCGTGTCCGGCCGGTGCTACTGGAGTCGTCCATAGGCCAGTTCGAAGTCGACCAGTTCGCGGCCACGCTCCACGGCGCGGGTTTCGGTGTTGCCGGCCACGCCGAGGTGGTGGAGCAGATGTCCGTCGCCGTCGCGGATGTCGGCGGCAAAGGACGCGCAGTAATCGCCGCGCGCGGTCAGGTCGATGGAGTAGCCCTTGTAGTCGCTATGCAGGGAGGTGTTCATGGCCTTCCTCCTTTTTTGGAATAGATAATCATTATCTACTGCCTGGCAAATAGGGGCGACGGCGAAAGGAATGCCGAAAAATGGCAAAAAGAACGCCGCCCCGTGGAGAGACGGAGCGGCGCATGGTCCGCGTCGGGAGAGGGGGGGGCCGGCGCGGGCCAAATATCAGCCGGATTTTGCCGTAAAAGGCAAAACCCCTCTCCGGGGCGTTGGGTTAGTCGTCAACCTTGCCGATGGTGGTGACGCAGCAGATCTTGTCCCAGGCGTAGTAGCTGTTGCAGGTTTCCTCGCCCTGTTTGACGGTGACGCGCACGAACTCGTCGCCGAGGAACAGGGTGGCGGCTTCGTGGATTTTGCCTTCGTTGATCTGGATTTTCACGCCCTTGCGGAGTTTCCGGGAGAGGGTGCCGTGGACCGGGGATGAGGCGTACTCGAAGACTTTTTCGAGGGTTTGCTTCTGCATGCGTGGCGGCTCCTTTTGACAAATTTCGGTAAATATCTGTTCGGTTACCCCTTAACTCTTCTGGGGTAAAAATCAATGTCAAAATGTCCGCGGTCTGGCGCGGTTCGTGACCCTCTATAATAACTGGAGTTTGCTGTTGACGCCTCGAAGAGGTGGATGGGACGAGGCCGGTGAAACGGCTCCGCGGCAGGGGAGGCAACTTTGTGACAAAAATGACGATATGTTCACGAGCCGGAGGACGACCGGGCGGCAAGACCCGAGGCCATGGCCCCGTTGGCGAACGCCGGCCGCCGGTATGGGACTACAACGCCCGACGCCAAGCGGCTAAAGGATCGCAGCCCCTCCTGCTCCCGGGGGGAGGCCGACGGCAAACGCCGTTCGCCCGCCCCGTCGGCAAGACGGGACGGGCGAGCAAAGGCCGCGTCAGGCGCGGACCGCGAAAGCGGGGAGAGCTTCTGCGCTGCGTCGGGGCCGGCCGCGCTGGGCAACCCCGGCGACATTCCAGGGACCTGCGCCGCATCCCTGGAAAAAGACGACCGTATCTTTATGGGACGCGGCGCTAGGAGGCCTTGTCTTCCGGGCGCATGGACAGCACCGGGGCCTTGGCGGTCTTGATGACCTTCTCGGCGACGGAACCGAACAGGATCTTGTCGATGCCCTTGCGGCCGTGGGTGCCCAGCACAATGAGGTCCGCGCCCACTTCCTCGGCGGCGCTGACGATTTCCTCGGCGGCGTAGCCGGACACGACCCGGCCTTCCACGGGCACGCCCTTGAAGTATTCCTGCACAAAGGAATCCATGGTCTCGGACGCGCCGCTGACGATGCCGGAAACGAAGTCGTCAATGTAGCTGGCCTGGACGTGGAACTCCACATACTGGGTGAGCGACGGGGCCACGTACAGGGCCACGACCTTGGCTCCCAGGGCCTCGGCCAGGGTCTTGGCGTAGGCGGCGACCTTGGGGCTGACTTCGGAAAAATCCAGGGCGCACAAAATGGTCTTGATGGCAACCATGGCACTGTCCTCGCGTGTTTGGGGTTTGGCTTGGGGACAAGCTAACACGGCGCGAAAAAAAGCAAAAGCCCGCAGGGCTGAAAATGTGGCGGGAACAAGCCCTTGGCGGCGGCGGACTGGCGGCTACTTGGCCGGATGGTGATTAGCGGCTGGCCAGCACCCGGCGCTGGCGGATGCGTTCGATGGGATCGGCCACGAGTTTGTTGAGCGCCAGACTCACGGCCACGGTGACGAGCAGGGCGACGACCGGCAGATGGCTCCGGCCGCAGGCGTATTCCACGGCCATGATGACCGTCCAGTGGGTGATGTAGATGGGATAGGACAGCTCCCCCACGGCCCGGTCCAGGGGCCAGCGCTTGGTCAGCCGGAAGATCAGGGGGACCGACAGGACGGTTGCCGTGTAGAGATAGAATTCCTTGACGTAAAAGCCGGGCAGAAACTGGAAGCCCAGGATGGAGGCGAGGTAGAGGCCGAAAACCGCCCACAGGGCCGGCCGGGGCAGGGCCACGGGTCTTAGCGCGGCGTAGAGCCGGTAGGACAGGATGCCCAGGAGGAAAAAGCCGCATTCCACCGGGAAAAATCGTTGTTTCCAGGGATCGAACGGCAGGTCGGCCAGATAGACCAGGGCGCGCAGGCCAAAGCTCAGGCCGGCCAGGGCCAGCAGCGTGCCGGTCCCCCGTCGCACCAGCCAGGGGGCGAAAGCGTAGAAGACCAGTTCCAGGGACACGGTCCAGGCCTGGGGGATGAGCAGGAAAAACCAGGCCGGGGTCGGGCGGTACAGGGCGTCGGCGGAAAAAGACAGCGTGCCGGCGTCGGTTACGTGGCTGAAAAACAGGATGTCCTGGCCGAAGATGGTGATGTTGGCAGCGGCCAAAAGCGCGGCCACGGCCGGGTCGAGCTTGTGCAGCCAGGTCTGCCACGGCCCCAGGAGCAAGGCGGTGTGCAGACCGAATTTGAAGACCAGCGACACCCCAAGCGAGAGCAGGAGCACGGCCCAGTAGAGCGGAAACAGGCGCAGGAAGCGGTTGGAATAAAAAAGGCGCGTCTGGCCCGGGCCGGCGTATTTTTCGGTCAGGATAAGCGCCATGTAGAAGCCCGAGATGATGAAAAAGACCTTGATGGCCATATAGGCGTCGGTCATGACCAGACCGTAAAGGGGGCCGGTGTGGTTGATGACCACGGCGGCGGCCAGGAGAAAGCGGACCAGACCCATGAAACGGCGTCGCCTCTTTGTGTTCAAGCTGCCGGCGGCAGGCTGACTTTCCGAAAAACGGCCCGCCTCTCTACTGAAGCGGGCCGGTAACAGCGCAAACTCTCGCCTATCGTCATCTCCCCCGGTGGATCACCTCACCCCAATTGGGGTTTCCAAAGGGGCTCAGCCCCTTTGGCCGCCGGAGGCACTCTTCCTTCTTCTCTCTCATCTCTACAATTGTATGATTGAAAACATAACTGTCGTTATGTTTTCATGTTGCCTTACCCCTTCAGCGCTTTCGTCAGCTTGGCCTTGTCGTCGCTGAAGAGTTTGTAATTGATGGCGTCTTCCATGGCCTGGAAGCTGGCTTCGATGACGTTGTGGGACACGCCCACGGTCACCCAGCGTTTGGCGGCGTCGCCGCATTCGACCAGCACGCGCACGTGGGAGGCGGTGCCGCAGCCGCCGGGTTCGCAGTCGTCGCGCTTGAGCCCCGAAAGCACCCGGACCTTGAAGTCGAGCAGCCGCATCTCGGCCAGACGCGGGTAGAAGCCACGCAGGGCCTTGCGGATGGCCTTGTCCAGGGCGTTGACCGGCCCCATGCCGGCGGCGGCGGTGTGCTTGATACGCCCGCCCACCTTGATCATGACCGTGGCTTCGGTCAGCGGCCCGGCCCGGTCGTAGACGTTGTCGTCGAGCACCCGGTAGCGGGTGACGGTGAAGTAGCTGCGCGCCCGGCCAAGGACCCGATTTAACAGCAGCTCGTAGGAGGCTTCGGCGGCCGAATACTCGTAGCCCATGGCCTCGCGCTCCTTGATGGTGGAGAGCAACTCCAGCACGAAGGGGTCGTTCTTGTCGAGGTCGAAGCCGAATTCCCGGGCCTTGTAGAGGATGTTGGACTGGCCCGACAGGTCGGACAGGAGCACTCGGCGCGCATTGCCCACGGTTTCCGGGGTGATGTGTTCGTAGGTGCGCGGATTTTTCACCACGGCCGAGACATGGATGCCGCCCTTGTGGGCAAAGGCGGCGTCGCCGACGTAGGGTTGGTTGGAAGGCGGGGCCTGGTTGACCATCTCGGAGACGAAATGGGCCGTGGGCGTAATCAGCGGCAGTTTGCCCTCGGGCAGGCAGGCCACGCCGCACTTGAGCGTCAGGGACGGGATGATGGAGCACAGGTTGGCGTTGCCGCAGCGTTCGCCGTAGCCGTTTATCGTGCCCTGGACCTGGCAGGCCCCCAGGAGCACGCCTTCGATGGAGTTGGCCACGGCCACGCCGGAATCGTTGTGGGCGTGGACGCCGAAGGCCACGCCGGGCAGGGCCGTGGTCACGGCCTCGACCATGCGGCGGAAGTCGCCGGGCAGGGTGCCGCCGTTGGTGTCGCACAAAACGAGCACGTCGGCCCGGGCTTCGTGGGCCTTTTTGAGTACGGCAAGGGCGTAGTCCGGGTTGGCGGTGAAACCGTCGAAGAAGTGCTCGGCGTCGAAAAAGAGTTCCTTCACGTGGGGCCGCAGGAAGGCCAGGGAGTCGCCGACCAGCTCCAGGTTTCGCGGCAGGGTGGTGCCCAGGGCTTCGGTGACGTGGATGTCCCAGGATTTGCCGAAGATGGTGACCACGGGCGCGCCGGATTCCACCAGGGCCTTCAAATTGGGGTCGGTGGCCGCCGTGCCCCGGTGGGCGTGGGTGCTGCCAAAGGCGGCGATGGCCGCGTTGTTGAGGCTGTAGTTCTGGATTTCCTGGAAGAACCGTTTGTCGGTGGGGTTCGATCCGGGCCAGCCGCCTTCGATGTAGGCCACGCCGAGCTCGTCGAGCTTGAGCGCGATGCGCAGCTTATCCTCGGTGGTGAGGCTGATGTCCTCGGCCTGGGTGCCGTCGCGAAGGGTCGTGTCGTAGATGGAAACGCGTCGCATGGTGTCGCTCGTGGGTGTCCGGGCGCGCTTTGGGGCGCGCCCGGGCGGTGCGTGCCGGCCGGCCGAAACGCGGGGAGCGTTCTCGGCCGGCCCTGGTCGCGAAACGCAGGATCGTTTCGCGGGGGAACCTGCCTTGTCGCGTATCCGGAAAAGGCGTCAATCTCTTCACGGAAAACGCGGCAATGCCGGCGTTCCGTCCTGGTCAGCGTTGTCGGGGCCGACCGGGGCGGGCGCTAGCAGGCCGGGGTGGGAGCCTGGGATAGCCCGAAGGCGTCGTGCAGGGTCCGAACGGCCAGTTCGAGGTACTTCTCCTCGATGAGGCAGGTAATCTTAATTTCGGAAGTGGCGATCATGAGGATGTTGATGTTCTCCTTTTTCAGGATCGTGAACATCATGGAAGCGACCCCGGAGTGGCTGCGCATCCCCACGCCAATGACCGAGACCTTGCAGACATTGGTGTCGTGCTGGATTTCGGCCGCGCCGATCTCGGGCTTGAGCTTTTCGAGGATGGCCAGGGTTTTGTCGAGGTTGCCCCGGGAGATGGTGAAGGTCATGTCGGTGCGGCCTTCGCGTCCGGTGTTTTGGATGATCATGTCGACCAGGATGCCGGCTTCGGCGATGGGGGCGAAGATGGCGGCGGCAACGCCCGGGCGGTCCATGACGTTGCGCACCGTGATGCGGCACTGGTCCTTGTCATAGGCGATGCCCGAAACCAGGACGTCTTCCATTTCCGTATCCTCCAAAGTGACCAGGGTGCCGGGATCGTCGGTGAACGTCGAGCGGACGCGGACCGGCACGTTGAATTTCTTGGCGAACTCCACCGAACGGATTTGCAGGACCTTGGCCCCCATGCTGGAGAACTCCAGCATCTCGTCATAGGAGATGCGGTCGAGCTTGCGGGCGTTGCTGCACAGGTTGGGGTCGGTGGTGTAGACGCCGTTGACGTCGGTGTAGATCTCGCAGACCTCGGCCTCCAGGGCGGCGGCCAGGGCCACGCCCGTGGTGTCGGAGCCGCCTCGGCCAAGCGTCGTCAAGCGGCCCTGGCAGTCCACGCCCTGGAATCCGGCCACCACCAGCACGTCGTAATCCTCAAGCATGCCGCGCATCCGCTGGGTGTCGATCTCCATGATGCGGGCGCGGCAGAAATTGGAGTTGGTGGTGATGGGAATCTGGTACCCGAGCAACGACCGGGCGCGCAGGCCGGCGTCCTTGCACAGCATGGCGAATAGCGCCACGGACACCTGCTCGCCGGTGGTGACCAGCACGTCGAGCTCGGCCGGGTCGGGATTGGGGGAAAATTCCTTGGCCAGATCCAGGAGCTTGTTGGTCTCGCCGGACATGGCCGAGAGGGCCACGACGACCTTGAAGCCCTCTTGATGGGCTTTCTGGATGCGGGCCAGGACGAGGCGCATGCGCTCCAGGCCCTTGACCGACGTGCCGCCGTATTTTTGCACCATAATCCGCATGGAAGCCTCCGATGATTCGGGAAAAGCGCCCTTGCCCGGCCTGCTAGCGGTCAAGCAGGTTCGGACAGGCCGCGATCAAGGCGGTCAAGGCCGCCGCGCCTCGCCGCCCGTGGGCAGTCAACTCGCACAGCCTCCCCGACGGGACCGGCAGCCAGTCGCACTCCAGGCGATCCGGCGGCGCAAGCGCCCGGGGCAGATGCTGCGCCCATTCCACGACCGCCACGGCTTCGTTTTCCGAAGCCGCTTCCAGGTGTTCCTCCACGCAGGGATCGCCGCCGGGAATCCGGTAGAGATCGATGTGGAACACCTCGGGCCGGGTCGGGTAGACATTGACGATATTGAAACTCGGACTGGCCACCTCGGCCTCGTCGCCGCCGGGCAACGCCCCGGCCAGTCCCCGGACCAGGGTGGTTTTGCCCGATCCGAGGTCGCCGCGCAAGAGCAGGGCGGCCCGGGTGGCCGGGTCGGCCAGGATTTTGGCCAAAATACGGCCGAGTTCCAGTGTGGCTGCCTCGTCGGGCAGCCGCAAGCGCGTGGGTTGGCTGGGGTCCATGTCCCGGGCTACTTCTTGAGCAGCGTGCCCAGGATGTCGCGCATACCGATGATGCCGACGATGGCGTCGCCGGAGAGAACCGGAATGGTGTGGTAGCCCTTTTCGGTCATGAGCGTGGCCACTTCGTCAATGGGCGTTTCCGGGGTCACGGTGACCGGTTTGGCGGTCATGGCGTGAAACGCGGTCAGGGCCGACATCTTTTCCACTTCCCGGTCCAGGTCCTTCATGGAACCCAGGGGAATGAAACCGTCGAGCAGGGAAAATACCGAGGGCAGGGACAGCTTTTTCTGCTGGGCCACCAGATCGGCCTGGCAGAGGATGCCGGTCAGTTTGCCGGCGGCGTTGACCACGGGCACGCCGTTGTAGCCCTTTTCAAAAAGCAGCGTGGCGGCGGCGGTGATGTCCGTGTCTTCATTGATGGTGACGACGTTTGCCGTCATCACGTCTTTGGCTGTGAGCATCCGTTACTCCGTTGCGGCCCGGGGCAGCATGTCGGCGATTTCCGAGGCCAGGTTGCCCCGTGCGGGATAAGCGTCGGCGAGGCGTTCGCCAGCGCGACCATGCCAATACACCGCAAGGCTTGCGGCGAGCAAGGGGGAAAGACGGCGGGCCAGCAGGCTGGCCAGCAGGCCCGAGAGCACGTCGCCCGAGCCGCCCACGGCCAGATTCGGCGCGATGACGGGGCTGACGGCGACGTAGCCTTCGGGGGTGGCCACCACCGTGGCCGGTCCCTTGAGCACGGCCACGCAGCCGTAGCGCGCGGCCAGTTCCCGGGCCGAGGCCATCCGGTCAGCCTCCACGCCGGGGATGTCCGTGCCGAGCAGCCGGGCCGCCTCGCCGGGATGGGGCGTCATGACGGCGTTGCTGCCGATTCTGGCGGCCAGTTCGCGGTTGTCGGCCAGGAAATGCAGGGCGTCGGCGTCCAGGACCACGGGACAAGGCAAGGGCAAGAGCGCGGCCAGGAAGCCGGCGGTGTCGGCATGGCGGCCCAGGCCCGGCCCCAGGGCGACCGCACCGGCTCCGGCGGCAAAATCGCGCACGGCCGGGGCGTCGGCAGCGGCAAAATGGCCGCCAGCGCCCATGGGCATGGTCATGACGTCGGGAAAACCGGCCTTGAGCGCGATTTCCACCGCGCCGGGGCAGGCCACGCTGACCAGCCCCGAGCCGGCCCGCAGCGCCCCCAGGCCAGCCAGAAGCGGCGCGCCGGTGAGTCCCCGGCTGCCGCCGACCACAACCACCCGCCCGGCGCTGCCCTTGTGGAGCAGCGGATCGGCCGGGCCCAAAAGTCCCATGACGCGCGGGGCGATGCGCCCGGCCCGGCAGGGATGGCGCTCCTTGATAAGGGTCGGGATGCCGATGTCGCGCACCAGCAGCTTGCCCACAAAGGGCGCGGCCGAGGCGGCGACCAGCCCGGTCTTGGCCGCCTCGAAGGCGACGGTGGCGTCGGCCCGCACGGCCACGGGCGAAGGCCGGCCATGCAGACCGTCCAGGCCCGAGGGAATGTCCAGGGCAAAAATGTACGACCGCCCGGCCAGCCGGTTGACGGCCTCGACCACGGTCGCCAGCTCCGGGCGCAGATTGCCGCGAAAGCCGGTGCCCAGAAGTCCGTCCACAATGACGTCGGGCGCGTCGGCCCCGGAAAGATCGGCCTTGGCCAGGGGCATCATGGGCAAGCCAAGCCGGGCCGCCAGCCGGACGTTGTAGCCGGCCGCGCCCGTGTAGCGCCCCCGGGGCCGGGCCAGGGCCAGGGTCACGTCCGCGCCCCGGTTGTGCAGATGGCGGGCCAGGGCCACGGCGTCGCCGCCGTTGTTGCCCGGGCCGGCCAGCAAAAGCACCCGCTTGCCGGCCACCTCGCCCACCTCGCCAACCAGGGCATGATACGCCTCGCGGCTGGCGTTTTCCATGAGCGTGAGAAACGACATGCCGCACTCGGCCACGCTGGCCTGATCCCAGCCGGCGATTTCCTCAGGCGTCGGCAAGGGATCGAAGGGGAGGGAGTCAGGTCGCATAGGCGTCTCCTATGGGCGGAGAAGAGGAAGGCGAAGAATGCCTCCGGCGGCCGGGAGGGGGTAACCCCCTCCCGGACCCTCCCTGTCTGGGGCGGGCCTTGGGGCTTCAGGNNCCTGAAGCCCCAAGGCCCGCCCCGAACAGGAAGGCTGCGGGGAGACCGCAGGCCATGGCGGGGGTCCGGGGGCCTGAGGCCCCCGGCGGGGCGCGGGGCGGAGCCCCGCTCTTCGTTTTTTGCCTTCGCTCTCCTCGTCTACTTTTTCTTGGCGTCGAAGCGTGCCACGAGGTTGTCCTGGACGCGCGACAGGTAATAGGACAGCGGCAGGCTGATGATGGTCAGCAGGCACATGGCGGCGAAGGGGTGCAGATGGCCGCGCAGCAGATCGGCCCCGTAACCCAGGATGGGTTGGTGGAGCAGATAGAAGCTGTAGGAGGTGGCGGCGGCCAGGGCCACGGCGGGCTTGGCCCCGATGCGGGCCATGGCCGGCCAGACAAAGAGCGTTCCAGCCAGCCCCAGGCAGGCGACGGTGAGGAGCATGTGGGCGGGCAGGGCCGGCAGGGCGCTTTTGAAGACGATGGCCAGGGGCAGGGCGGCGTAGGTGGCGGCCAAAAAGCCGATGAGCCAGGTCGTGGGCACGCCGGTTTCCAGGTCGCCCTGGCGCGGGGCGGCGGCCCGGGCCTTCCAGGCCATGGCGAAGGCCATGCCCAGGGCGAATTCCGGCAGCCGGTAGGGCAGGTTGAAGTAGAGCATGTAGTCGAAAAGCGCGGCCGTGGTGCTGACCTTGGCCAGCAGCGACAGGACGAGCCACAGCCCCCAGCCGGCCGCGACGCAGCCGGCGGCGGCCTTGGCCGGGCCGTACTTTTCAAAGAGCTTCAACAGCAGCGGGAAGGTCAGGTAGAATTGGGCGAGCAGCCCCATCCACCACAGGGCCGGCTCCAGGCAGAAAAAGCGGGTGGGGTCGAAGGTCTGGACGAAAAAGAGCTTTTCGGCCACGCAGGCCCCGAGCGCGGCCAGGGGCATGGCCCCGGCCAAAAGGGCCACCAGGCTCCACAGGGCCAGGGACAGGTAGTACTGCGGGGTGATGCGGCCAAAGCGGCGGCGGAAGAAGTCGAAGTAGGCCATGGGCGGCTTGCCGCCCGGGTTGGCGTGGGGCAAGGTGAGGACGAAGCCGGTGATGGCGTTGAAGACCACGACGCCGAGGTAGCCTTGGCTCATGATGTCGCCGAGGATGGGGCCGAAGGGATTTTGCGCGCCGCCGTCGGGCAGCACGGTCCAGACGTGGTAGAAGAAGATGGCGAACATGGCCAGAACCCGGATGCTTTCGATCTGGGTGACGCGGCGCTGCATGAGGGCTTCCTTTGCTGTTTGGGGTGCGACGGGCGCGCCGGGCCTACGGCGCGCGGGGCGTTAGAGTCGCATGACTTTGGCGAAAAGCGGAAAATATTGCAAGGTTGCGGAGGTTGTCGGTCATGCGGGTGGTTTTTGTGGGCGTGGGCGAGGCGTTTGACGAAGGGCTGGCCAACACGAGTCTGTTCGTGGCCGGCCTGGTCGGTCTGAGCGGCGAGACCCGGCGCACAGTACTTCTGGACTGCGGCTTCACGGCGGCCGCGGCGTTTTTCGCCTGCCCGGCCATTGCGCCGGCCGACCGCCAGGACGGGCCGGACGCGGTCTGGATATCCCATTTCCACGGCGACCATTTCCTGGGCCTGCCCTGGTTGGTGGCCCGGCTCCACGAGCAGGGGCGCTCACGGCCGCTGCGCGTCCACGGCGGGGCCGGCGTGGCGGCCAAGGTCTTGGCCGCCCTGGATTTGGCCTATCCGAATCTGCGGGAGAAGCTGTCTTTCGAGATTGTCGGGATCGAGGCTAGGCCGGGCGAGGCTTTCGAGCTGGCCGGCTTTGGCGCTCGGGCGGAGTTGACCGGGCACGGCGCGCCGTGTCTGGGGCTGCGCCTCGAAACGCGCCTTGGGGCGCTTTTTTACGGCGGCGACGGGCCGATGACGGCCAAGGGGCTGGAACTGGCCTCGGGCTGTTCCCTGGCCGTGCTGGAGGCTTACGGCCTGGAGGCTGGGGTTCCCGGCCATGGCTCGGTGCCCGAGGCCGTGGAAGCGGCCGAAGCGGCCTGGGTGGAGGCGTTGGCCGTTGTCCATGTGCGGCGCGAGGTGCGCCGGGAACGCGGCGACGCCATCCGCCGGGGGCTTGCCGACGCCTCGATCCGGGCGTTTCTGCCCGAGCCGGGGGAGGTGTTTGAGGCCTCCTAGGGCGCATCCCCGGCAGTATGGCCTAAGGGAAGGGCGTCACGCTAGTTCGAGGCGCTGCCCTGGGCCGAATCGCCGACCACGAGGTAGCTGCCCGGATGGGAGACCGGGGCGCGGTCGCGGCGCAAAAGCCACATGTCGCGTTCCTTGTCCGTAGCCGCGATCTGTTCGTAGTGGCGGTCGAGGATCGAGCGGTTGTCGAGAAAGGCGTTGGCCGCCGCCGACACCCGCACGCAGCCCTTGGAGTCCGGGCCGCCCAGGCGCGGTTCGCCCTGGTCCGGGTCGGTGGCGTGCATTAAAAGGCGCATCTGGCTGTCGTAGACGCCCTGGCGGAACAGGCGCGGGGCCTGCTGGTAGCCGAAATCCCACACCCGGCTGCCGCGCGCGCCAAGGCCGCGCCAGCCTTTGCTGTTTTTCGTGCCCTCGGCCCGGTAGCCCCAGTTCTCGGGCAGATGCTCGAACACGCCCACCGGCGTGATAAACGAGTCCTCCCGGGGCCGCAGCTTGCCCGAGGAGATGAAATCCGCGCCGACAAAGGCCACGCGCTTGGCGTCGGCGTCGTAGTAGGCCAAAAGCAGCAGCTGGGTGGCCGGATTGCGGTCGGCGTAGACGAAATACTGGCTGGCCGAGAGATCGGCGCTGGCCGCCTGGAGCCGGGCCAGGGCGTCGGCCCGGGCGGCGTCGCGGAAGGCTTGGCCGGGGTCGTTCAGGAGTTCCAGACGGCGCTGGCCGGCCTTGCCGGAAAACCGGGCCATGGTCCGGGCCGTGACCGCCTCGGCAAATTGCCGGCCGACTTCAAGCAGTTCCTGGCGCGCGGCGGCGTCGGCCACGGCGGCGGCTTCGGCCTCGTAGAAGGGCTTACCCTTGGCCGGCATGGCGGCGGCGGGCTGGCTCGGCTTGTCCTTGGCCGCCAGGGTCGGCCCCGGCAGCCCGGCGGTCAGCAAAACGGCCAAAAGCCCGGCTACGGCCATACGGCCGACCCGGGAAACGCCTGCCTGACGAAAAAGCGGGCCTCCCGTCCGAGGGAAACCCGCTTTGTGAGCCTTTGGGCAGGACACGCCGCGAACGGCGCTAGAAGACCCGACGGCCTCCCGCATAATGCGTTCTCCAGTAATCTTCTTCGAGGTGGGAGATGGTGACGTTTTTGCCGCTGCTGGCGCTGTGGATGAACTTGCCGTCTTCCAGATAGATGCCGACGTGATTGACGCCCCGTTTGGAGCGGAAGAAGACGAGATCGCCCTTGCGCAAATTGTTTTTGGCCACCATGGAACCCACCTGGTACTGCTCCCGGGATGAGCGGGGGAGATGGATGCCGTAGCGGTTGAAGACCCAGGTGGTGAAACCGGAGCAGTCGAATCCGGAGTTGGGGTCACAGCCGCCGGAACGGTAGCGCGTGCCGAGCTGGGTATGGGCGGTGCGCAACATGCGGTCGTAGACGCCGCCCTTGCGCTGCACCGTGGTCAGCTCGAAAAGGTTGTCGCTTAAAAGCTTGTCCGGCGAGGCCGCGGCCTGCAACCGTGGGGCCGGCGTCGCGGTCGGAGCCGGAGTGGAGCCGCCCTGGTCGAACAGGTTGCCGGTGATGAGGTTGTTCTCGGCGGCGGCGATGAGCTGGGCTTCGTGGTCGCCAGCGACCAGGAATTTGTTGCTGGCGTTAAAGCCCTGGTAGTCTTCGAAATTGTAGGAGTAGGTTTTGGGTTTCGAGGTGCACCCGGCCAGGGCGAGGGCCAGGACCGCCATGACGACGTAGGGTTTGAGCTTGGTTAGGCCTTTGGCGTGTGCGCGCGCGTCGGTCAAAACGTTTCCTCCTTGCTGGAGTTGCCGGCCGGGGCCGCTTCCACGTTTCCGCATAAACCTTTCGGTTTCGTGGGGCCGCTGATCGCCTCGAAGCGTGGACCGTTTGACTGGTCCACCAGGACGATATTTTCGTTTGCATCGCCGGATACAGTTTCGAAAGGTAGAGTCCCGTTTAAAAGCTTCAAAAATCCGCGTCAAGGTTATTTTGACAATTTAATAAATTGAAATCTCCTTCCCGGCCCTTTCCGGGCCTTGTCCGGGAAGCGGAAATGGGGAACACTCGGCGGAAATGGCGAACATTTTTTTTCTTGTCGGGCCGGGCGGACAGCGGGCAGTGACGGCCCGTCCCGGCGACACCTTGGCCCGGGCGCTTTTCCGGGCCGGCTTTTTCGTGGGCGTGCCCCTGTGCGCCGGCCTGGGACGTTGCGGCCGCTGCCGGGCGCGTTTCGTGGCCGATGCGCCGCTGCCCCTGCCGGCCGAGCTGCGTCGCCTGTCCCCGGACGAATTGGCCGCCGGCTGGCGCTTGGCCTGCCTGCATCCGATCCGGGGCGGCGAACGTCTGGAACTGCCCGAGAGCGCGGCTGCCACGAGCCCGCCTGCTGTTTCGCCGCCGCCCGAGGCGGCCGGCGAGGGTCCCCTGGGCCTGGCCGTGGACCTCGGCACCACCGGCCTGGCCTGGCGGCTGGTGTCCCTGGCCGACGGCATGGTGGCGGCCGAGGGGCGCGGGGTCAATCCCCAGCTCGGAGCCGGGGCCGAGGTGGTCTCGCGCTTGGCCTTTGCCCTGGAACCCGGCGGCGGCGATTATCTGCGCCGGCTGGTCGTGGACGAGCTGCGGCGACTGGCCGCCCCGGCCGGCCCCAGGCTCGTCGCCCTGTGCGTGGCCGGCAATTCCGTTATGATGTCGATTTTGTGCGATAAGCCCTTGGACGGTTTGGCCCATGCGCCCTACGGCCTGTCGTGGCGCGGCGACAGTCTGGAACGCCTTGCTCCCGGCCTGCCGCCGGCCTATGTGCCGCCGCTTTTCGGTCCTTTTGTCGGGGCCGACATCGCCGCCGGCCTGACCGCCCTGGTGCGGCAAGCGCCGGCCTATCCCTTTTTGCTGGCCGATCTGGGCACCAACGCCGAACTGGTGCTGGCCCTTTCCCCGGACCGCTATCTGGCCGCCAGCGCCCCGCTGGGGCCGGCCCTGGAAGGCGTGGGCCTGTCCCAGGGGGCCATGGCCGGGCCGGGGGTGGCCGTGGCATTCGAACTGACGCCTGCCGGCATCGTGCCGGAATTTTTCGACCCCGACCACGCCGGAGCGCCGCGCGGCATTGCCGGACCGGGCTATCTGTCCTTGACCGCGCGACTGGTCGAGCAGCAAATCCTTGACGTGGACGGCCGATTCGCTACAACCCCGGCCGCGACTCCGCTTGGCCGGCGTCTGGCCGCCCAGGTCGGACGCGCCCACGGCGAACCGTATTTCGAAACCGCCGGCTGCCGGCTGCCGGCCGGCGACGTCGAGGAATTGCTCAAGGTCAAGGCGGCCTGCAATCTGGCCGTTTCGGCGCTTCTGGCCGCCGCCGGCCTGGCCACGGCCGATCTGGCCTCGGTCCATCTGGCCGGGGCGTTCGGCGCGGCCGTATCGCCGGCCGATCTCGAAACCCTCGGCTTTCTGCCGCCCGGACTGGCCGGGCGCGCCCATGTGGCCGGCAACCTGTCCCTGGCCGGCGCGGCGCTGTTTCTGGCCGACGCCCCAAGCCGCCGCCAGGCGGCCGGGCTTGCCGCCCGCACCACACTCGTTCCCCTGGTCGACGCCGCCGATTCCGGCGAGGCCTTCATCCAAAGGATGGTTTTTTCCTATGTCCCTTGACGCCGCCGCCGCGCCGGCTCGTCCCGGCGCCAAGCGCCTGCTTGCGCCCCTGGCCCCGGACGTCCGCGCCCGGCTCGAAGCCTATCCCGAACTGCTGCGAAAGGTCCTGCCCCTGCGCCCGGGTCTGGTGCGCGAACTGCCCAAGGTCGTGCGCGAGCTGTCCCTGTCGCTGACCGCCGAGCGCGAAGGCGGCCCTCGGCCCGGGTATCTCAGCGACCCGAAGGTGCTGTCGGCCTATCTCTGGTATTACCTGCCCTGGAACCTCGTGCGCCTGTCGCGCCTGCTTCCCGGCCTCGACCTCGACATCCCCGACGACGGGGTGGTCTGCGACCTGGGCAGCGGCCCCCTGACCTTCATCCAGGCCCTGTGGCTGTCGCGGCCCGATCTGCGCAAGCGGCGACTGCGCATCACCTGCGTGGACCGCTCCAAGCGGGCCCTGGAACTGGGGCTGGCCCTTTTTGCCGAGCTGGCCGGCTTCGACCCCACCCGCCCGGACGCGCCCTGGCGCATCCGCGTCACCCGGGGCGAATACTGGCAGGGATTGACCGACGGAGCCGATCTCGTGGCCATGGTCAACGTGGCCAACGAGCTGGCCGGCAAGGTCCGCGAACCGCTGGACGAGCGCATGGAGCGCGTGGCCGCCCAGCTTTCCGAAAGCCTCGTGCCCGGCGGCCGGGTCCTGGTGGTCGAGCCCGGCACGCGCCTGGGCTGGCGCTGCCTGCTGGGCATGCGCCAGGCGTTTGTCGAGATGGACATGGATATATCCGCGCCCTGTCCCCACCGCGAGGAATGCGTGCTCCTGGCCGGGCGCACCCGGGCCTGGTGTCATTTCACCATGCCGCCGGCCGGCGCGCCCCGTTGGCTGACCGCCTTTTCCGAGCGGGCCGGCCTGGGCAAGGAGCGCCTGAGCCTGTCCTTCCTGCTGGCCCGCAAGGTCCGCCCCGCGCCCAGCGGCGGGGCGCGGGTGGTGTCCGGGGCCTTTTCGTTGGCTGACGTGCCGGGCAGCGCGGTCTACGGCTGCTCGGCTTCCGGGCTGCTCGTGCTGTGCGCCCCGGACCGCCGTCC
>DLGG01000202.1 GCA_002482565.1 Solidesulfovibrio magneticus | reverse complement strand
ACGATAGTATTTTTTAAGGAAAAAATTTGGTTTTCGTCTGTTGCCTGCCAGACGCCAGAGGCGCTTCTCGTGGGAATGACACGAGGCCCGCCCGGCCGGGGCCGGACGCGGCGGCCGGCCTTGCCTTTCCCGGGCATCGGCATTATCTGACTCCCTCCTTTCCTCAACCCTCGCCGGAAGCGCCCTATCATGTCGGAGCGAACACCCCATATTTCCCTGCCTCTTGAGCGTCTCGTGCCCCGGGTCCTGGACATCACCCCTGATGAGCTGGATTCCTGGCCCGAGGACGCCAAAAACCTCGCCGTGGCCGTGGCCGCCGAGTTGTTTTTGGTGCGCTCCAATCCGTTTATCAATCCCGGCGACGTCAAGGCGTCGGTGGAAAAGCGCCTGGCCGAGGCCAACCCCAAGGCCTGGGGCGATTATCCGCGCACCATCAAGAAAGCCTACAAGGCCTTCTGGGACGTCTATGAGGCGGACAGCCGCTTTCGCGACAACCTCGTCGAGCGCCTGCGCCAGTTTCTGCCCGACGAGGCTGTGGTCACCGCGCCCAATTCCCTGGTCGAGTGCTCCACCGACGCCACCGACCTGCGCATGGAGCTGCCCCTGTGCATGCTCCTGCCCGAGACCGAAGGCCAGATTCGCGACATCCTGCGCCTGGCCAACGAACTCGAATTCGCCATCATCCCGCGCGGCGGCGGCTCGGGCCTGACCGGCGGCGCGGTCCCCACCCACAGCCGGGCGGCGATTTTAAGCCTGTCCAAATTCAAGAAGATCCTCAACATCGACCTTGAGGCCAAGACCCTGTGCGCCCAGACAGGCGTGCTGACGCTCACCGCCATCAAGGCGGCCGAGGCCAAGGGCCTGCTTTTCACCGTGGACCCGGCCTCCAAGGCGGCTTCGTCCCTTGGCGGCAACATCGCCGAAAACGCCGGCGGTCCCTTCGCCTTCGAGTACGGCACCACGCTCGACAACATCATCAGCTACCGCATGGTCGAGGCCACGGGCGAGATCATCGAAATCCGCCGCATCGACCACCCGCGCCACAAGATCCAGCCCGAGGAGACGGCCGTTTTCGAGATCCTCGACGAAGACGGCGTCGTGCGCGACGTGGTCAAGCTGCCGGGCAACGAGATACGCGGCAAAAACCTCGGCAAGGACGTCTCCAACAAGTATCTGGGCGGCCTGCCCGGCGTGCAGAAAGAGGGCGTGGACGGCGTCATCACCGAAGCCTGCTTCGCGCTGTACGACATCCCGAAGTATTCCCGTACCTTGTGCCTGGAATTTTTCGGCCGTTCCATGAAAAACGCCATGTGCGTCATCCGCGACGTGGTGGGGCTGAGAAACCGCATTCGCGAGGAAGGCGACGCGGTCAAGATTTCCGCCCTGGAGGAGTTCAACTCCAAGTACGTGCGGGCGATTAGCTACGCCAAGAAATCCGCCCTCTACGAAGGCGACCCCATCTCGGTGCTGCTGCTGCAGCTCGACTCCGACGACGAGGACGCCCTGCTGCGCGCCGCCGCCGACATCGTGGACATCGTCGACCCCTACGACAACGTGGACGTGTTCGAGGCCAAGGACGCCAAGACCGCCGAACTCTACTGGGAAGACCGCCACAAGCTCTCGGCCATCTCCAGGCGGACCTCGGGCTTCAAGATCAACGAGGACGTGGTCATCCCCCTGTCCGTGGTGCCGGAATTCGCCGAATTCCTGGAAGACCTCAATCTCAAGTGCATCGCCCGGGCCTATCGCACCGCCCTGCAAAACGCCGGCCGCCTGCCCGGTGTCCCTGCCTCCGACGAGTTCATCGCCATGGAGCTGGAATTCTGCGACCGGGTGCTGCGCGGCCGCATTTCCGCCCGCGACCTGTCCGACTCGGAAGTCGAGGTCCAGACCCACTATTTCTTCACCGATCTGGCCTCGCGCTATCCGCGCCTCAAGGACCGGCTGGCCGCCATCCACGCCGAGATGACGGCCACCCGCATCGAAGTGGCCAGCCACATGCACGCCGGCGACGGCAACTGCCACGTCAACATCCCGGTCAACTCCAACGATCCCGAGATGATGCGCCAGGCCTGGGAGGCCGCCGAAGCCGTTTTCGAGACCGTCACCAAGCTCGGCGGCGCGGTCTCGGGCGAGCACGGCATCGGCATCACCAAGATCGCCTTCCTGGCCCAGGACAAGATCGACGCCCTGCGCGCCTACAAAAAGCGCGTGGACCCCAAGAACATCATCAACCCCGGCAAGCTCACCACCCGCGAGCTGGCCGTGGAACCCTACACCTTTTCCTTCAACCGCCTCATTCGCGACATCAAGAAGACTGCGCTGCCCGACAAGGACCTGCTGATTTCCATCTTAAGCGGCATCCAGTTCTGCAACCGCTGCGGCAAGTGCAAGCAGGTCTGCCCCATGTTCGCCCCGGAACGCGGCATGCTCTACCATCCGCGCAACAAGAACATCAGCTTCGGCGCGCTGATTGAAGCCATCTACTATTCCCAGATCACCCACGGCGAACCCGACGCCGCGCTGCTGGAACGGCTGCGGGCCATCACCGACCACTGCACCGCCTGCGGCAAGTGCACGGGCGTGTGCTCGGTGAAAATCCAGTCCGGCCAGGTGGCCTTGGGGCTTCGCGGCTTCCTGGATCAGCAAGGCCACGGCGGCCATCCCATCAAGCACAAGATCCTCAACTATCTGGCCGAGGACCCGGCCGGCCGGGTGCCCAAGGCGGCCAAACTCATGGCCTACGGCCAGCAGTTCCACGGCAAGCTTATGCCGCTGTTGCCGAAGTTCTGGCGCAACCGCATCGAAAACCCCGGCCTTCGCGGCCCCAATCCTTCCCTTGGCCTGCGCAATCTGGCCGAGCGCCTGGACCTGGACAAAGGCTCCATCTTCATCCCCCAGGAAGGCCGCGAAGCGCCCGAGACCGTGCTCTATTTCCCGGGCTGCGGCGCGTCGGTCTTCTCCAGCGCCATCGGCCTGGCAGCGGTGCATCTGCTGCTGCGGGCCGAAGTGGCCGTGCTCATGCCCCACACCCACCTGTGCTGCGGCTATCCGCTCCTGGCCGCCGGCATGGGCGAAGCCTACCGCAATAACCGCGAGCGCAACCGGGCCGCCCTGGCCGCGCTGCTGGACGAGGCCGAAAGCCTGGGCCTGCGCCCGGCTTACTGCCTGACCAGCTGCGGCACCTGCCGGGAATCCCTGGAAGAGCATGAGCTCAAGACCCTGCGCCCCAATCTCAAGCACATGGACGTGACCCAGTTCCTCATGGGCCGGCTGGATTTTCCGCCCGCGCAGGACGCCTCGCCCATTCTCTACCACGCCGCCTGCCACGCCGAATGGGCCGATGTGCCCAAGCCCAAGGCGGCCGACATGTACAAGACCGCCCTGGCCAAGATCACCGGCCGGCCCGTGGTCCTGTCGCCCAACTGCTGCGGCGAATCCGGCACCGGAGCCATGACCACCCCGGCCATCTACAACCGCCTGCGCGACCGCAAGCGCGAGACCCTGGCCGAAAATCTGGCTGAAGCGCAGGAGTCCATGCCCATCCTGGTCGGCTGTCCCTCTTGCAAAATGGGCATCAGCCGCATCCTGTCCGAGATGCGCGACAAGCATACGGTCCTGCACACCCTGGAATATCTGGCCGAAGCCCTGGACGGCCCCAAATGGAAAAAGCTCCTCGCCAAGGCAGCCAAGGCGGCCCGGGTGCGAGGGTAGGGTGGAAGCCATTCTCGCCATCGATTACGGCCAGGCCCGGGTGGGCCTGGCCGTTTGCGCTCCAGGGGGGGGCGTCGCCTTTCCCCATTCCACCATCGCCTGGGAGACCCGCGACGACTTGTTTGCCAGGCTGCTTGCGGTTATCGAAGAACAAAACCCAGGCCGCATCGTCATCGGCTACCCGGCCCGGGCCGGCGGCGACGAAGGCCTCACCGGCCGGCAAGTCCGCAACTTCGCCGCCCGGCTGGCCCGGCGCACCGCCGTGCCCCTGGTCTACGCCGACGAGGCCCACTCCACCGAGGAAGCCGCCGAACGCCTGCGCGAAGCCGGCCTGTCCGGCCGGGAGCTCCTCGCCAAGGTGGACGCCATGGCTGCGGCCGTCATCCTCGAACGCTATCTGCGCGGCGGAGAACTATGTTTCGAGCCATCCTCCTTGGGTTCCTGATCGTCCTCGTCGTCCTTGGCGGAACCATCGGCTACAAGGCCTACGAATTCCTGGCCGTGCCGCCCCAAACGCCCGGCCAGAACAAGATCGTGCTCATTGAGCCGGGCCAGAACCTCGACGCCGTGGCCACCATGCTCGTGGCCGAAGGCGTGCTGCGCGACGCCGACGGCTTCAAGCTGCTGGCCAAGTTCCTGGACAAGGGCGGACGCGTCAAAGCCGGCGAATTCGAAGTCTCCACCGGCTGGACGCCGCAAAAACTCCTCGATTACCTGACCACCGCCAAAGGTGTGCAACACAAGCTCGCCGCCCCCGAAGGCCTGGCCATGCGCCAGATCGCCAAACTGGCCGAAGACGCCGGGCTGTGCTCGGCCGCCGCCTTCCTGCGCGCCGCCCGCGATCCCGAACTCCTCAAGAAATACAATATCCCGGCCGAATCCGCCGAAGGGTTCCTGTTCCCCAACACCTACCTCTTCACCCGCAAACGCGGCGACGACGGAACCTACGTCGTCGAAGCCATGCTCAAGGAATTCTGGAAACAGGCCGACGCTGTCTGGCCCGGCGAAAAACCCACCGGCAAACCACTCCTGGCCTTCGTCACCATGGCCTCCATCGTGGAAAAAGAAACCGGCGTCGATGCCGAACGCTCCCGCGTCGCCGGCGTGTTCGCCAACCGCCTGGCCAAAGGCATGTTGCTGCAAACCGATCCCACCATCATCTACGGCCTGGGCGAAAAATTCACCGGCAACCTCACCCGTGCCCACCTCGAAGACGCCGCCAATCCCTACAATACCTACACCCGCCCCGGACTGCCGCCCGGCCCCATCTGCTCGCCCGGCCTCAAATCCATGCAGGCCGTGGCCAACCCCGAAAGCCACGAGTTCTACTACTTCGTCGCCACCGGCGAAGGCGAGCACAAGTTCAGCAAGTCCCTGGACGAACACATCAATGCCGTGAACAAGTACCAGCGCGGCCGGGGCAAGAAGGACGACGGCAAGGGCAAGCCGTAGGCTGGGGGAGTAGGGAAAGAAAAGATGCCTCCGGCGGCCGGGGGGCTCAGCCCCCCGGACCCCTGACCTGGGAACAAGAATGGCGCATGTCGNNCGACATGCGCCATTCTTGTTCCCCAAGTGGGGTTTCCAAAGGGGCTCAGCCCCTTTGGCCGCCGGAGGTCTCTTCCTGTCTTTCCAGTCTGTTACCTCGTCAACGCCTCGCCGAGATCCACCAAATACGCGTCGAGCATGGCCGGGGTGATGTCGCCCATGTGGCCGATGCGGAAGATGGGTTGTTTGCCGGCGGCTTCGAGGTCTTCGTTGAGTTTGGCGTAGCCGGGATCGAACAGGTAGCCTTTGCCGCGCAGGGTTTCTTTTATGGCGCGCAGGTCGGCGCTGGTCATGCCGGGTTTGGCGGCCACGGCGGTGACGGTGGGCGACCGGAAGCCGGCGGCGGCGAAGGGGGCGTAGCCGGGCAGTTTTTCCACGAAGGCGATGGTCGTGTCGCGCATGGCGGCGTGTCGGGCAAACCGGGCTTCGAGGCCTTCTTGTTCCACGATGTAGCGCAGTTGCAGGTACATCTGGTTGCCCAGCGCCCCGTTGGGGGTGGACTGGGTCTGGAATTTCTCGGCCCGGCCGAGGTGGCTTAAGATATCGGTGGCATGTCCTCGGGCGGTGACGTGGCGGGCTTTTTCGATGGCGGCGGGGCCAACGAAGCCGATGCCGAAGCCGGCGTGGAGCCCGAGCGATTTCTGGGTGGCGGTGGCGTAGAAGTCGCAACCCGAGGCGGCGATGGGGCAGGGCGCGCCGCCGAAGATGCTGACGCCGTCGACCAGGGCCAGGGCTCCGTGGGCCTTGATGACGCGGCACAGGGCGGGCACGTCGTTAGCCACCCCGGTGGAGGTCTCGTTGTGGGTGATGGCGACCACGGCGGGTTTGTGCTGGGCCATGGCGGCGTCCAGGGCTTCGGGGGTGACGGGCTGGCCGGGCTCGGCGGCCAGGCGCACGGCGTTTTTGCCGTTGGCCAGGCTCATTTTGTGCCACAGGTCGCCGAACGCGCCGCAGGTGGCGTGGAGGATGGTTTCGCCCTGCGCCACAAGCGACCGGATGGAGGCTTCCATGGCGGTGGAGCCGGAGCCGAGAAACAGGATGGTGCGATAATCGGCCGGCAGGTCGGCGATCCGGCCAAGGTTACGGAATATCGGCTCGAAGCGTTTGGCGTTTTCGGCGTCGCGGTGGCCGTATTCGGGCCAGGCGCCGGCTTCGCGGACTTCGGGGCGGATGTAGGTGGGGCCGGTGATGAAAAGGGTCAGTTCGGGAAAGGGCGCTTGGGCCATGGTGGTGCTCCCAGTTGGGGTGAGCGGCGAAATTTACGGAAAAAGGCCTTGGTGGGCAAGGGCGGAGCGGGCATGGATGCTGCAATGAGGGAGGCCAGGCCGGCAAAAGTGGCCGGGGAGGATGCCTATGCCTTATCGTTTGGTGCTTGTGATCCTGGCGCTTTGCGC
The DNA here is from genome assembly GCA_002482565.1 of Solidesulfovibrio magneticus. Classification (GTDB taxonomy): domain Bacteria; phylum Desulfobacterota; class Desulfovibrionia; order Desulfovibrionales; family Desulfovibrionaceae; genus Solidesulfovibrio; species Solidesulfovibrio magneticus_B. The sequence goes on along the minus strand of DLGG01000202.1, from coordinate 31,935 downwards.
CGCTTCCTGCGCGCCCATGGCCAACGGGGAGTTTGCCCGGCTCTATAACCGGGACAACGACGACTGTCTGACCCAGATGCAGGGACGGCAGGATTTTCGCAGTTTCCGGCAGAGAACGCCGTCGTTTTTGTTGCCGTGACCGGGCAGAAACGCTCCCCGCGTCGGTCGCGGGGGGCGTTTGCCTGGGGCGTGGTGAAGCGGCGCGTGGCCGGGGTGGGCTTTGGGCTGGCCGGGGCCGGCCTCGTGTCGCGTCCTTGAAAAAAAACGGGACTATTTTTTACGCAAGAGCCTGGCGTCTCGTGGGCTGGCCGGGAGACGCCCCAGGCGCATTGCGTGGGCGCGCCATCAGGGATGGTCGGCGGCCGGCTGGTCGGCGGGGGGCGTTTCGGCCTCGCCGTCTTCCGTGGCTGCCTGGGGATAGACGATCTCGCCGGTGGCCTCGTCGAAGTAGGGGCCTTCCGCGACTTCGGGGCGATCCCCTTTGCGCTGGAGTTTTTCTTCTTTTTTCTTCTTCTTGGCCAATTCCTTGGAACGTTTCGCAAAGGTATAGGCGTTTTTGGCCACTGTTCCTCCTGGGGAAGGTTTGTTCTCGGCAGGGGCCGGGGACCGGCCGACAGGGGGCGCGCGGCCCCGGGGACGAAGCGAGACGATGGCGTCTCGGCACCGACTATAACCGAAAGCGGCGGCTTGGGGAAGGGGAAAGGTCAGGGCCGGGCGGCGGCGGTTCGGGACGCGGGCGGGGCAGGCAGCGGGGCCAGGAGTGTGACGGCCGGGACCAGCGGCCACAAATGCCCCTGGGCCATGTTCCAATCGGCCCAGAGGACTTCCCAGGACGCGCCGAAGAGGTAGTGGCCGGCTAGAAATTCAAAGGCCAGGGTCAGCGCGCACCACAGGACGCCCACGCCCAGCCGGGCGGCGGGGGCAGGGCGATGGCGGCGGATGAAGCGCCGGGCGAGATAGACGATGGCCAGGCACAGGGCCAGGGTCCCCACGGCCCGGGCGGCCAGCTCGCCCAGGATCGGGGCCAGCACGAGCTGGCGGCCCGCGCCGAGGGTTACGGCGCAGGCGAGTTGCAGGAGCCAGCAGGCCACGGCCAGGGACAGGAAACGGCGTCGCATGGGGCCATTGTAACGCCAATCGCGCCTTGGGAAAAGCGTCCGTCTTGCCCCCGGCCGCGCCCGGCGCTATAGCCTTCCCCATGCAGCAGCCCGAAATCATCCTCATTCGCGTGGCCGGCGACGACAAGCCCGGCCTCACCGCCGCCATCACCGCCGAACTGGCCAAATTCGGGGCCGACATCCTCGACATCGGCCAGTCGGTCATCCACGACAGTCTGACGCTGGGCATCCTGGTGCGCGTGCCCACCTCGGCCGAGTCCACGCCGTTTCTGAAAGACCTGCTTTTTTGCGCCCACAAGCTCGGCGTGAACCTCAGCTTCACGCCCGTGGACCCGGCGAATTACGAAAGCTGGGTCGAGGCCCAGGGCAAGCCCCGGCGCATCGTCACCCTGCTGGCCCGCAGCCTCAACGCCGAGCACATCGCCGCCGTCACCGGCGTCATCGCTCGAAACGGGCTCAATATCGACATCGTCAACCGCCTGTCCGGCCGCACGTCGCTTGCCGGCAAAAACGCCCCGCGCATGGCCTGCGTGGAATTTTCCGTGCGCGGCACGCCAACCGACCTGACGGCCATGAAAAGCGAGTTTCTGGCCATCTCCGGCGACATGGGCGTGGACATCGCCATCCAGGAAGACAACGCCTTTCGCCGCAACCGGCGGCTGGTGGCCTTTGACATGGACTCGACGCTCATTGCCGCCGAGGTCATCGACGAATTGGCCAAGGCGGCCGGCGTGGGCGAGCAGGTGTCGGCCATCACCGAGGCGGCCATGCGCGGCGAGATCGATTTCAAGGAAAGCCTGCGCCGCCGGCTGCGCCAGCTGAGGGGCCTGCCCGAGGCCACCCTGGCCGAGGTGGCGGCGCGCATTCCGCTCAACGATGGGGCCGAGCGGCTCATCACCAACCTCAAGCGGTTCGGCTACAAGATCGCCATCATTTCCGGCGGCTTCACCTATTTCGGCAACCGGCTCAAGGAGCGGCTTGGCATTGACTACGTCTTTGCCAACGAGCTGGAAATCGAAAACGGCGCGCTCACCGGCGGAGTGGTGGGCGAGATCGTGGACGCGGCCAAGAAGGCCGAGCTGCTGCGCCTTATCGCCGACAAGGAAGGGCTGTCCCTGGAGCAGGTCATCGCCGTGGGCGACGGGGCCAACGACCTGCCCATGCTCGGCATCGCGGGCCTTGGCATCGCCTACCACGCCAAGCCGGTGGTGAAAAAGGGGGCCGGGCATTCCATCTCCACCCTGGGCCTGGACAGCATCCTCTATCTGGTGGGCGTGCGCGACCGCGACACCCTTTCGTAACCGGTCCGACATGCCGGGCGGGCGGCCCGGGGCGCATTGACAGGGTTTGTTCAAATTGTCACATATCCGACATGGCGTCGTGACCGAAAACCGTTCGTGACAAAGGTTAACGCCAACGACGCCGCCGGGCCGACCCGCCCCGCCGCCAAACCAGGAGCCGCCCCTTGGAAACCCCGCTTGATCAGGCCATCCACAAGCTCAAGGTCGATGTCCTGCACATGATGCATCTGGCCCAGGACGCCGTGCGAAAAGCCGTGGCCAGTCTCCTTGACCACAACGCCGTGCTGGCCCGCGAAGTCATCGACGCCGACCGCGAGATCAACGACTACGAATGCCGGGTGGATTCGGAGAGCCTCAAGATTCTGGCCCTGCATCATCCCGTGGCCAAGGATCTGCGCTTTATCGTGGGGTCGATGCGGATGCTCGTCAACATTGAGCGCCTGGGCGACGAGGCCGTCAACATCGCCGAACGGGTGCTGGTGTTGACCAGTGAGACGCGTCTGCCCGTCCACGGCAACCTGCGCCAGTTGGCCGATCTGGCCCTGGAGCTTATGGCCGCCTCCATCGCCTGCTACATGGATCTCGACGACGCGGCCGCCCTGCGCGTCATCGACCAGAACGCGGCGGCGCTGGAACTCAACGTGCGCATCTTCCGCGACGTGACCACCGAGATGATCAAGGAATCGCGTCCGGTGGAGCGGGCGGTGCAGCAGTCCTTCGTGGCCCACAGCTTAAAGCGCGTGTGCGACCAGTGCGCCAACATCGCCGAATCCACGATTTTCATCCGCCGGGCCGTGGACTACAAGCACAAGTGCACGCCCCTGCCGGGAACCGAGAAATAGCCGGCCGTTTTTGCCTCGGCCAATGACAAAACGCCGGCCCGGGACAGCATGTCCCGGGCCGGCGTTTGCTTTTGGCCAGCGAGGTCTGGTCCGGCGTCGTTCTTTCGAAACAGGCGTGGGCGTTTTTCACGCAGCCCTTTGGAAGCCGGAGCCGTGGTGGTTTCCGCCAACAGCGAACCACCCATTATCATTTCTCCCGTCGAGGGGGTCCGGGGGGGATCATCCCCCCCGGCCGCCGGAGGCATCCCCCTATGGCGATCCTAGAAAAACATGTCGCGCTTGCCGTGTTCGATGTCCTGCAGGCGCTCGATGGTCAGGTCGCGGATGCCGTCCTTGCTGATGGTGGACAGCGCTTCCTGGATGCGCTGTTCGCCGATGGCCCGGGTCTCGGGGTCGGCGTAGTCGATGAGGTATTCCTTGAAGGTGAGCAGGGCGTTGGGCAGGCAGACGTGCTGGATGGTCCCGTCCTTGGCCAGGCTCATGAAGCGGTCGCCGGTGCGGCCCTGGCGGTAGCAGGCCGTGCAGTAGCTGGGGATGAACCCGCGCTCGCACAGCATCCTGATGACCTCGGCCGGCGAACGCTGGTCGCTGGGCTCGAACTGCTGGCCGTTGTTGGTGTTGCAGGTGGGCTCGTGATCCTCGTGGACCTTCTGGTAGCCGCCGACGCCGGTGCAGGAGCCGGCGCTGATCTGGGAGACGCCGCAGTCGATGAGTTCGTCGCGGAAATCCGGGTCCTCGCGGGTGGACAGGATCATGCCGGTGTAGGGCACGGCCAGGCGGATGACGGCGATGATCTTCTTGAAGGCCTCGTCGGGCACGAGGTAGGGGAAGGTGTCGAGGTTGACGGCTCCGGCCGGGCGCATACGGGGCACGGAGATGGTGTGTGGGCCGACGCCGAAGGCCTTCTCCAGATGCTCGGCGTGCAGGAACATGGCCACGGTCTCGTATTTCCAGTCGTAGAGGCCGTAGAGCACGCCGATGCCCACGTCGTCGATGCCGCCTTGCATGGCCCGGTCCATGGCCGTTACGTGCCAGTTGTAGTCGTGCTTGGGGCCGGAGGGGTGCAGGGCCGCGTAGCGTTCGCGGTTGTAGGTTTCCTGGAAGAGGATGTAGGTGCCGATTTCGGCGTCCTTGAGTTTTTTATACTCTTCGACGGTGGTGGCGGCGATGTTGACGTTGACGCGGCGGATGGAGCCGTTGCCGTCTTTTATGCTGTAGATGGCCTTTATCGCGTCGGTGACGTACTCGATGGGGCAATTGAGCGGGTCCTCGCCGGCTTCCACGGCCAGGCGCTTGTGACCAAGCGACTCAAGAATCTCCACTTCGCGCCGGATTTCGTCCATGGTCAGGCGCTTGCGCAGCTGTTCCTTGTTGCTGCGCTTGTAGCCGCAGTAGACGCAGTTGTTGATGCAGTGGCTGGAGATGTACAAGGGGGCAAAAAGCACGATGCGCTTGCCGTAGATGGCCTCTTTGACTTGTTTGGCGGCTCGAAACATCCGGTCGAGCAGGACCGGGTCGGACACTTCGAGGAGCACGGCCACTTCCTCGGCGCTAAGCCCTTTGTAGTCCAGGGCCTTGTCGATGATGGCGGCCACGGCGTCCGGTTTGGCGGCCAGGGCCTTGGCGTTGGCAAGGGCCGCGTGGATGCGGTCGTCGTCAATAAAGGCGTCCGAGGAGCGCTGGGATTCGTCAATCATGTTGAGTCTCCTTGCCAAGCGTCTTGCTCGTCAGGGCGGATTTCACGGTTACGCCGGGGATATTCCCGAGTCTGCCGGTAAGCGAACCGATCTCATCGGTCGTGCCTTCGATGATCAGCGAGACGACGCCGGCCTGGTATTCCGGCTTGGGGATGCCCATGCGGCCGAGCACGATGTGGCCGTGGTCGCTGATGACGGCGTTGACCTTGTCCGAGACGTGCTTGGGGTCTTCGATGACGATGCCGACCACGCCGATGCGCCTGTTCATGGGTTCTCCTTTGGGGCAATAAAAAACGCCTTTGTTTCCCATGGGAAAACAAAGGCGTCGGTATCCGGCTGGTTCATGGCGTCCCCCTTCGGCGCAGGGAAGGATCCCCTTGCCGTCAGATCGCTTTTTTTGGGCGTTGCCTTCGCGCCAGGACCCAAAGGCCCCGGTGCGGCAGCGCGTCAAATATGCCTGAAGTGGTTGTCGGAGGCAAGCATTGTTTGGGCGTTGCCGCAGTCGGCGGTGGTCATGACGCTTCCGGTTGCGAGAGCCGCAGTCTGGTAAATGGTGCAAGTGGAATTGTTTTTGTATGGTATTCCCTTTGTCTTGCGGTATTCTCGATGTATGCTAGAAGTATTGCCGAGCAAGATATTGCATTGTTTAAGGATGAAACAAAAAATGGCTGACAAGATAACTGATATTTCGAGCGACAGTCGGCGTGACAACTTTGGTGAACATCTTTGTGCTGGTGAAAATCTGAGGAGTCGCTGTTCTGCTTTGGATCTTGAAGGAACTGGCTTTGTGGTGTCTGATAGCGGTATGCGATTTTTGTTGGAAAATAGCAGTGATATTGTCTTTATCGTTGATCCAGATTTTGAACGTATCGTCCAAACAAGTCGTGCAGCTCTCGAATTCTTGGGTTTCAGTCGCGAGCACATAATTGGCAATACCCTCTCCGTGCTTCACCCTGTAGAGGAACACGCCGCCTGCCGCGAGGTGCTTCGGGCCTGCGTCACGGCGGCCGAAGCCGGCGCGCCGTGCCATAGCCCGTCCATGACCCTTGTCCGTCGGGACGGCCTGCGTGCCTCTTGCCGCATGGCCGTGACCATGCTGGGCTGGGGCGTGCGCCGGTTGGCCTGCTGCATTTATTCGAGTCCGGCTCTGCGAGGGCTCGTCGGCAGCGGCCTGCAGGACAGCGAAGCCTACTTCGCCCAGGCGTTGCCGCATATCGATGATGGGGCCTGGAGCTGGAATCCGGTCACTGACGAAATTTTTCTGTCCCGGCAGTGGTTGCGTCTGCTCGGCTACGAGCCTGGGGATATCGCGACCACCAGTGAGGCCTGCAACGCCTTGCTGCATCCCGATGACCGCGACCGAGTGTTGGAGCTGCTTAACGCTTGCGTGCGCGGCGAGAGGACCTCGTTTTCCATGGAATACCGGCTGCTGGCCAAGGACGGCTCCTACCGTTGGCTCCACGGCCGGGGAGCGCCGGTGCACGACGGGGCCGGGCGGCTTACGCTGCTTACCGGCGCGACCACGGACATCACCCGGCGCAAGGAAACCGAACTGGCCCTGGCCCAGGCCCGGGACGCGGCCATGGCCGCGTCCCGGGCCAAGAGCGCCTTTCTGGCCAGCATGAGCCACGAGATCCGCACGCCCATGAACGTGATTCTCGGCATGGCCGAGCTGTTGGCCGAAACGTCGATTTCCTCGTCCCAGCGGCGCTATCTGGCGGCCATCGCCGGTTCCGGCCGGATGTTGTCCCAGCTTTTAAGCGACATCCTGGATTTCTCCCAGATCGAGGCCGACCGGGTGGCGCTTTTTCCCGAGGCCTTCGATCCGGCGGCCCTGGCCCGGGAGGTGTGCGGTCTGGCCGGCGAAACCGCCTCCGGCAAGGGACTGGACTTGCAGGTATGGACGGACCCGTCCCTGCCCGGCCGGCTGGTGGCTGACCCGCTGCGGGTGCGTCAGGTGCTGCTCAATCTCGTTTGGAACGCCGTCAAATACACCCAAGCCGGCCAGGTCACGGTTGCGGCCGCGTCTTCTACCGATCCGGCCGGCCAGGACGTTGTCGTGTTTTCGGTGCGCGACAGCGGCCCGGGCATCGCGCCCGAGGCCATGGCCCGGATTTTCGATCCTTTCTCCCAGGCCGACGCCACGGCCCATCGCCGCCAGGGCGGGGCCGGGCTTGGCCTTTCCATCAGCCGGGCGCTGGCCCGGCTCATGGGCGGCGATGTCGTGGCGGAAAGCGCCCCCGGCGCAGGGTCGTGCTTTTCCTTCACTCTGCCGGCGCTTCGAGCCGGCAGGCAGGTCGCGCCGGAACGGCCGGTCGCTTCAGGGCCGTCCAATCCGGCGCGGCGGGAGACGGTCATGGGCCATAGTGCAGCCGACAAGAAACGACGGGTGTTGCTGGCCGAGGATTCCGAATCCAACCGGGAACTCATTGCGCTGTTTTTGGAGAACGAGGCGGTGGAACTCGTGTGGGCGCGCAACGGCTACGAAGCCGTGGCCGCGATCACCGAGGCGCGCCAACCCTTCGATGTGGTGCTCATGGATGTGGAGATGCCGGTCATGGACGGCCTGGAAGCCACCCGGCACATCCGCCGGCTGGAAGCCGAACGGGGCGGCCGCCGCACGCCGGTGGCGCTTTTGACCGCCCACGCCCTGTACGAGTTCGAGAACAGGGGCCGAGCGGCCGGCTGTGACGCGTTTTTGACCAAACCCATCCGCAAGGCCAAACTGCTGGAGTATCTGGGCGGACTGTTCAACTGGCGTCTGGCGGAGTAAGACCTGAGTGCAAGTAGGGCGTCTGTCCTGTTTGACCGCCTGTCCATAACGCGCGGCACGACGTTTTTCCTGGATTCCACGTGAGCAGTGGAATCGACGTCAGCCAGGTTTTTGGGCCAAACAAAACGGCCGGGGCACTGCCATGCCCCGGCCGTTTTGTTTGCGGATGTCCCGAAGTTATTCGGGCACGACTTCGAGGACCGGATCGCCGTAGGGATCGACCACGGTCTTCTTGATATTTAAGAGCTCCATCCAGCGCCGCACCGTGCCGACGATGACCACGGCCATGAGGGCGACCACGATGATGGCCAGGGTGGCCAGCAGGTAGAGGCCCTTGGGGATGTAGTTGTTAAACACCTGCAGATAGCCGGCCCACATGGTGATGACCACCATGGACAGGCCCGGCACGGCCGTCATCCAGGCATAGCGCGCCTTGCCCATGCGGATGATCATGGTGGTGCCGATTAAAAGTCCCACGGCGGCCAAGAGCTGGTTGGACATGCCAAAAAGCGGCCAGATGGTGGAGATGTCGCCGGTGTAGACGAGGTAGCCCCACATGAAGGTGAAGATGGCCGAGGTGGACAGGATGCCCGGCATCCAGTGCTTTTCCTGGAACTTGGGGATCACCTGGCCGATCATTTCCTGGAGGAAGAACCGGCCCACGCGGGTGCCCGTGTCCACGGCCGTGAGGATGAACACGGCCTCGAACATGATGGCGAAGTGGTACCAGTAGTCCATCAGGTGGTTCATGATGGGAATCGAGGAGAAGATGTGGGCCATGCCCACGGCCAGGGACACCGCGCCGCCGGGCCGGCCGGTGATATTCTCGCCAACGGCGGCGGAGAGCTGGGCCAGATCGACGGTGGCCATGCCGAGGGTCGCGAACACTTCGGGCTTGGTGTTTATCGCGAAGTAGTCGGCCGGCACCAGCACGCAGGCGGCGATCAGGGCCATGATGGCCACGAAGCCTTCCATGAGCATGGCTCCGAAGCCGACGAAGAGCAGGTTGTTCTCGTTGTCGAGCATCTTGGGCGTGGTGCCGGTGCCGATGATGGCGTGGAAGCCCGACAGCGCGCCGCAGGCGATGGTGATGAACAGGAACGGGAAGACCGCGCCCGGAATGATCGGGCCGCCGCCACTGACGAACTTGGTCAGCGCCGGCATTTGCAGGTCGGGCCGGACGTAAAAGATGCCGATGGCCAGCATGGCGATGGTGCCGATCTTCAAATAGGTCGAGAGATAGTCGCGCGGGCACAGGAGCAGCCAGACCGGCAGCACCGAGGCCACGAAGCCGTAGATGGGGATGGTGATGGCGATGGCCGGCCGGGGCATGTTGAAAAGGGGTCCCCAGGTGGGGCTGGCGGCCACGTAAGGGCCGATGAGGATGGCGACAAAGAGCAGGCCCACGCCGATGATGGAGGCCCCCAGCACGTCGCCGTCGCGCCACTTGTGGAGGTAGACGCCCATAATCAGTGCGATGGGGATGGTGGCGAAAACGGTGAACGTGCCCCAGGCGCTGTCGTGCATGGCGTTGACCACGGCGATGGACAGGCCGGCCAGGGTCAAAACGAGGATGAAGAGCACGGCGAAGCCGGCCACGGAGCCTGTGCCCTTGCCGATTTCCTGGGTGGCTATGTAGGCCAGGGAGCGGCCCTTGTGGCGCACCGAGGCGAAAAGCACCACCGTATCGTGGACGCAGCCGGCCAGGACGCAGCCGATGAGGATCCACAGCGTGCCCGGCAGGTAGCCGAACTGGGCCGATAGCACCGGCCCGAGCAGGGGGCCGGCGGCGGCGATGGCCGCGAAGTGGTGGCCGAAAAGGACGTACTTGTTGGTCTTTACGTAGTCATGTCCGTCCGCCATTTTGACCGCCGGGGTGATCCGGTCGATCTTGGCTCCCAGCACCTTGCGGGTGAAAAACAGCCCGTAGAAGCGGTAGCCGATGGCGAAGACGCACAGGGCGGCGAAGACCAGGGTCATGGCGTTCATGCCTGCCTCCCGTGTTTGGGCCGCCCGGGGATCGGGCGGGCCGTTGCCGATGTTCGGCTCCGGGATGGCATCCCGGGCCGGCGACAACAAGACGCCGCGCGCCAAAGGGCGATTGTCGGGGGCGAAAGGGCGGTTTCACGGGGCGACGGACAGGTCGGCCGGAGGTCCGGGCCGGGACGGCGTCGGTCCGGCAGCGTCACGGGCGTCCTGGGCGAACCTGGGCGGCGCGGCCGGCGGGGCCCGAAAGACGATGCGTGTGCCCTCACCCGGAGCGCTTTCGATGCGCAGGGCGTAATCGTGGCCGAAAAGCTGCACCAGCCGTTGGTTGGTGTTGCGCGCGCCAACGCCTTCGGTAAGCGACCCGGCGGCTTCGGGCGAGAGGATGCGCGCGCGGGTCTCGGGCGACATCCCAAGGCCCTCGTCGGCCACCTCCACCCACAGATGGCCGTCCCGGCGGCGGGCCGTCACCGTCACCCGGCCGCCTTCGGGGCGGCCTTGCAGGCCGTGGCGCACGCTGTTTTCCACCAGGGGCTGGATGAGAAGCGGCGGCAGCAGCCAATCCTCGCAGCCGGGTTCAAGGTCGATGGCCGAAACGATGCGGTCGCCAAACCGGGCCTGCTCGATGGCGAGATAGGAGCGCACCTGCTCCAGCTCCTCGGACAGGCGGATAAGGCCCCGCGAGCTGTCGAGGTTGCGGCGCATGTAGCGGGCCAGATCGAGCAGCAGCTCCCGGGCCTGGCCCGGGGCGGTGCGGCAAAACGAGGCGATGGTGTTGAGGGAATTGAACAGGAAATGCGGGTTGATCTGGGCCTGGAGGCGGCTTATTTCGGCATGGGCCAGGAGCTGGTTTTTGATGCCGATGTCTTCCAGTTCGAGCTGGGTGGAAAACAGATCGGCCAGACCCTTGGCCAACTCGAACAGGGGCTGGTCCAGGGGGCGCGCTTTGGTGCCGTAGATTTTCAGGCAACCGCGTATGGCCGCGCCCTTGCGCAGGGGCACGATGATGGCCTCGCGCAGCGGACAGTCGGGCAGGGCGCAGCCGATGCTTTCCTGGTCGCGCAGGAAAAGGGCCGCGCCGGATTCGTAGGACAGGCGAGTGGCCCGGGTGCGCCAGGGTTCGCCGGCCAGATGGTGGTCCTGTCCGGCCCCGACATGGGCCAGGATGGTGCTGTCGCCGGTGATGGCCACGGCGGCGACGCCGGTTTCCTTGCGGATGATGGCGGCGGTGGCCTGGGCCGATTCCGGGGTCAGGCCGCCGCGCAGGTGGGGCACGGTCTGGCTGGCGATGGACAGGATGCGCCGGGCTTCGGTGGAGTCCTGGCGTTCGCGCAGGCTGCGTTGGAGCTTGAGCGCTCTCGTGAAGATGGCCGCGCCCATGGCGTTTATGACGATCATGGGCGCGCCGATGACCTTGACCAGTTCCAGGGCCTCGTCAAAGGGTCGCGACAGGGCCAGCACCAGCCCCATGTGGACGCTCTCGCCCACCAGCCCCAGGGCCATGGCCCAGCCCCAGTCCAGGGCCTGGCCCGGATAACGCCGGGCGATGAGCCCGGCCGCAGCACCCTCCAGGAATGTCGCCAGGGCGCAGGGCAGGGCGCTGAATCCCCCCACGTCGATGAGATAGCGGTGGCCGCCGGCGATGAGCCCGGCCCCGATGCCGACCACCGGGCCGCCGAAAAGCCCGGCGGTAATAACGCCCATGGCCCGCAGGTTGGCGTAGGAATGGAACACGGCGTTGCCGGTGTAGGTGCCAAGAATCCCGAAAACGCCAAACAGCACGGTGACGGCGGCGGTTGCCCAGGCCGGGCGCTTTTGCCCCAGGCCCATGCGCTCGAAGGGGGCCAGGGTCATGATGGCGAAACCGCCGGCCAAAAGCAGGCCGAAGCGCTGGGAGAGATGGACAAAAAGCCCCGGGACTTCGGGCGTGAGGATGTCGAGGTTCATGGGGCCTCCGTCAGAGTCCCAGGCGTTCCTTGAAGTCGCGCACCCGGTTGCGGCTGACCGTCACTTCGGTGCGGGCCGGGTCGTTCATGACCAGCAGGTATTTGCCGCCGACCCAGGGCGAGAGTTCGGCGATGCGCTCCAGGTTGACCAGCACGGCCCGGTTGGCCCGGAAAAAGGGCTGGCCGGCCAGGCGTTCCTCGGCCCGGGTCAGGGTGGGGAAGCCATGGCAGGGAAAGCGGCCCTGGTCGGTGAGGGCGCCCACGTCGCGGTCGTCGGCCTCGATGAGCACCACCTCGGCGGCGGGCAAAAGCGCTATGCGGCCGTGGCGCAGCACGGCCACCCGGGCCAGCCCGCCGCCGGCCCGGCCCAGACCGGCCAGAAGCGACCCCAGGGCGTCGGTGAGGCCGGCTCGGCCCTGGGCCAGCCGGCGGCGCACCCGGTCCAGGCTCACGGCCAGGCGTTCGGCGGCCACGGGCTTTAAGAGATAGTCCACGGCGTTTTGCTCGAAGGCGGCCACGGCGTACTGGTCAAAGGCGGTGACGAAGACGAAAAGCGGCACATGGGGCAGGCTGGCGGCCTCGGCCAGGACGTCGAAGCCGTCGCGGCCGGGCATGCGGATGTCGAGAAAAACGAGATCGGGGCGGGAAACGGCCATGGCGGCCAGGGCGGCCTCGGCCCCGTCGGCTTGGGAGGCTTCGACGTCGGGATGTTCGCCGAGCAGGTAAGCCAGCTCGTCGCGGGCCGGTTTTTCGTCGTCAACGATAAGCGCGCGGATGCCCATGGCCCGTATCTAGCCTCGCCGCCAGCCCCTGTCCACCAGCCGCTCTACCCCAAAAGCCCACGCCATCGTCAGTCTCCCCTGTAACCCTTTTTCCCAGTTGGGGGGTCCGGGGGCCTCAGGCCCCCGGCCGCCGGAGGCCTCTTCCTCTTTTCCACACTCAGTCCCCCCGCACCGGGTCACCGGTGTTTTCGGGCGACCACAGGGGCGTTTCGGTGCAGGGGCCCTGGCGGAGTTGGCAGGGGTCGGCGTCGCAGACCGGGCAGCAGGGCGGGTCGCAGGGGTCGGCGTGGATCATGACGTCGGCGTCGGGGCCGAGGTGCGCCAAAAGGAGCTTTTCCATGGCGTCCACCTGTTCGTGGGCTTCGGCCAGGGTCATGTCGCGGGGCAGGATCAGGTGCAGGTCCACATGGACGGCGCGGCCGGACTTGATGGCCCGCAGCCGGTGGATGTCGATCCAGGACGGGTGGCGATGCTCGCGCAGCAGGTCGCAGATGCCGGCGAGCAGGGCCGGGTCGGATTCGTTCATGAAGCCGGCCACGGACTGGCGCACCAGCGCGATGCCGGTCCAGGCGATGTTGGCCCCGACCAGGCAGGCGACCAAGCCGTCGAGCCACAGCCAGCCGGTGATCCAGACCAGCCCCAGGCCCAGGAGCACGCCCACGGAGGTGTAGACGTCGGTGAGCACGTGGCGGCCGTCGGCTTCCAGGGTCAGCGACCCCGAGCGTTTGCCCTGGCGCAGGAGCCTCAGCCCCAGCCACAGGTTGACGCCGCTTGCCGCCGTCAACAGCCCGATGCCCGCGCCCAGGCGCGGCAGGGGCTGGGGATTGGCGATCTTGTCGAAACATTCCCAAAAGATGGCCGCGGCAGCAAAGAGAATGAGCATCCCTTCGAACCAGGCGGCGTAGTATTCGATGTTGCCGTGGCCGTAGGGGTGGCGCGCGTCGGCCGGCTTGGCGGCCACGGAGACGCTTAGGACCGCGAAGGCGGCGGCCACCACGTTGATGATGGACTCCAGGGCGTCGGACAAGATGGCGGCGGAGTCGGTCAGCACGTAGGCCCACATCTTGACGGCGAGCAGGACCACGGCCACGGCCAGGGACAGCCGGGCCGCCCGGATTTCGGGCACGGCGGTTTTGGCGAATATCTGCATGGCGATCGTGTACTTCGGGGGCGGCGTCCTGTCCATGGCCGAGGGCTTTTCCTTGACGCGGGGCGGCCGGACGGACACAAGGAGCCGATGACCGCCGCCATCGACATTGCCCTTTTCCCGTATGCGTTTCCGGCCGCCGCCGCCGTCTTGGGACTGGTGCTGGGGAGCTTTTATTCGGTGTGCGTCTCCCGGGGCATCCGCGAGACCTCCATCGTGTCGCCGCCGTCGCATTGCCCGGAGTGCGGCCATCGGCTGCGGCCTTGGGAGCTGGTGCCCGTGGTGAGCTATCTGCTGCTGCGGGGGCGCTGCGCGGCCTGCCGCAAACCCATTTCGCCGCTGTATCCGCTCATCGAGCTGGCCTCGGCGGCCTGGGCGACGCTTTGCGCCCTGCATTTCGGGCCGAGCTGGTTTTTCCTGGGCTACCTCGCCCTGGGCGGGCTTTTTATCATTGCCTCGAGCATCGATTTCGCGGTCTATCTGCTGCCTAACTACCTCACCTATCCGGCGGCCGTGCTCGGCCTCGCCCTGGGCGTCTTGGACCCGGCCATCGGGCCGGTCCTGGCCGGTGTTGGCGCGGCCCTGGGCTTTGGCGTTTTTTGGCTGCTGGCCGCCGCCTACCGCACGGCCAAGGGCGTGGACGGCCTGGGCGGGGGCGACGTCAAGCTCATGCTGTCCATCGGCGGGGCCGTAGGGGGCTTGGGGCTGCCCTATGCCGTGCTCATGGGCAGTCTGGCCGCCCTGGTCGCCAGCCCCTACTATGTCCTGGGCCGGGGCAAGGACCGGCAGATGCCCATTCCCTTCGGCCCGTTTTTGTGTTTGGGCGGCATGGTCCAGATGCTCTACGGCCAGCATATTTTTGCGCTTTTGGCCGGCCGCTGACGGCAGCGCCGGGCTTGGGCTGGCCTGGGGCCGATGCTTCGTGCTAGAGAACCGACAGGCCCACGGGCCGTACCGCCATCCCGACGGAGGACGCCATGAAGCGCCGTATGACCTGGCTTGCCGCGATAGCGGTTTTGGCCCTGTTGGCCGCCTGTACGCCGACGCAGGTGAAGCCGTATTCCGATTCCATGTTCTACGGCAATTGCATCATGCCCTTTGGACCGGACCCCTGCGATTCGGACATGGAAATCTGCCAGACCTTCCAGGATGTGTTCAAGACGGACTACCCCAACGTCGAGGCCTGCCGGGCGGCCTGCAACAAGATTTTCATCGACCAGAACAACAAATACCTGGGACGCAACTGCTTCTACATGCTCGACCACGGCGGCTCCCTGTGCGAACAGCAGTGCAACCGGCTGTACCCGAAGCAAAAATGACGCTTGGCATTCAGGCCGGCCAGGGGCATGGTGTGCCTCGCCCGGTCCGCTTCCGGGTGAAACCCGTCACTTTCGGACCGCCCATGCGCCACGCCCATTTTCCGTCATGACACGCCCGGCCGCTCCTCCCCGGGCCGACGCCCC
The DNA here is from genome assembly GCA_002482565.1 of Solidesulfovibrio magneticus. Lineage (GTDB taxonomy): Bacteria > Desulfobacterota > Desulfovibrionia > Desulfovibrionales > Desulfovibrionaceae > Solidesulfovibrio > Solidesulfovibrio magneticus_B. The sequence continues at coordinate 16,880 of DLGG01000202.1, read as the reverse complement.
GCGCCGCGACATCGCCGCCTCCGGCGGCGTCGTGACCCTGACCTTTTCCGGTTCCTGGCGCATGGACCAGACCCTGCCCGACATCGAGGCGGTGCGTCAGGCCCTGGCCGCTTCTCCCGCGCCCCAAAAGCTCGTGCTGGCCGGGGCGGGCGTGACCGGCTGGGACAGCCTGTTTCTCACCCAGTGCCGGGCCATCATCGCCCTGGCCCGGGAGCGCGGCGTGCCCGTGGACGCCGGTTCCCTGCCTCCGGGCGTGGAGAGCCTGCTGGCCCTGGCCGCCAAGGTGCCCGAGCGCCAGGGCGCGGCCCGCACGGTCCAGCGCGCGCCCTTTCTGGAGCGCGTGGCCGACATGGGCTACGGCGCGGCCCAGGGCGTGCGAAACCTGCTTGATTTCACCGGCGACGTGACCCTGGCCGCCTGGGCCCTGGTGACGGGACGGGCGGTGTTCCAGCGTTCCCAACTGACGACGCTCATCTATCAGGCCAGCATCGACGCCCTGGGCATCGTGTCGCTTATAAGCTTCCTGGTCGGCCTCATCCTGGCCTTTGTCGGGGCCATCCAGCTGTCGCAGTTCGGGGCGCAGATCTACGTGTCCACTATCGTCGGCATCGCCATGGTGCGGGTCATGGGCGCGATCATGACCGGCATCATCATGGCCGGCCGCACCGGCGCGGCCTACGCCGCCGAACTGGGCACCATGCAGGTCAACGAGGAAATCGACGCCCTGCGCACCTTCGGCTTCTCGCCGACCCAGTTTCTCGTCATGCCGCGCATGATCGCCCTGGTCCTCATGATGCCGCTTTTGTGCATCTACGCCGACCTCATGGGCATCATGGGCGGTTTCGTGGTGGGCGTTTTCATGCTCAAGATCAACCCCATCCAGTACCTGACCCATACCTGGCAGTCGGTGCCCCTGGCCAACTTCTGGATCGGACTCGTGCACAGCACGGTGTTCGGGGTGCTGGTGGCCATGGCCGGCTGCTACCGGGGGATGCGCTGCGGCCGCAGCGCCCTGGGCGTCGGGCAGGCCACCACGGCGGCCGTGGTCACGAGCATTTTAGCCATCGTCATCGCCACGGCCATCCTGACCGTGTGCTGCAACATCATCGGCGTGTGAGGCCCGCGTGAAGCCCGTTTCCGACACCGCCGCCCAGGCGAGCGCCGCCGCCACGGACGATCCGGCCATCCGGGTCGAGGGCCTGACCATGGCCTACGGCGACTTCGTCATCATGCGCGAGCTGAATTTCGTGGTCCAAAAGGGCGACATCTTCATCATCATGGGCGGCAGCGGCTGCGGCAAATCGACCTTGCTGCGGGTGCTGGTGGGCCTTAAGGAACCGGCCGCCGGCAAGGTGTACTACCGCGAGGGAAGCCTGTGGGACGCCGACCCGGCCACAAGGGCGGCCATCTCGCGCCGCACCGGCATCCTCTACCAGTCCGGGGCGCTTTTCAGCTCCATGACCCTGGCCGAGAACATCGCCCTGCCGCTGTCGCAGTATACGGCGCTGACACGTAAGCAGATCCGCGAGGTCTGCTCGCTCAAGCTCGCCCTGGTGGGCTTGGCCGGTTTCGAGGACTTTTATCCCTCGGAAATCAGCGGCGGCATGTGCAAGCGGGCCGGTCTGGCCCGGGCCATGGCCCTGGACCCGGACATTCTCTTTTTCGACGAGCCCTCGGCCGGGCTGGACCCGGTCAGCGCCCATCTGCTCGACGAACTCATCCTGGAGCTGCGCGAGAGTCTCAAGGCCACCTTTGTGGTGGTCACCCACGAGCTGGCCAGCATTTTCGCCATCGGCAACAACTCCGTCTATCTCGACGTGGAAACCCGGACCATGACCGCCAGCGGCGACCCCAAGGAACTGCTGGCCCACAGCCAAGACCCCCAGCTCCGTCGGTTCCTCACCCGGGGCCAGGAACAGTAAAAGGACGACTGACCATGAGCGGCAAGGCCAACAAGACCATGATCGGGCTGTTCGTGCTGGGGGCGCTGACCCTGGCCCTGGCAGCCATCGTCGCCCTGGGTTCGGGCGTGTTTTTCACCAAGACGTTTTCCTGCATCATGTACTTTCCCAACTCCGTTTCGGGCCTGGAAGTCGGCGCGCCGGTGCTGTTTCGCGGCGTGCCCATCGGCTCGGTCAAGGAGATCAGCATCGAGGCCGACGCCTCGCGGCTGCATTTCTACATTCCGGTGGTGATCGAGATTCTTGGCAACAAGATCAAGCTGGCTCCGAACGAAAAGTCCAAGGGCGCGGAAACCCTGGTCCAGGCCCGCAAGGAAACCCCGGGCGACTTGCTGTCCCAGCTCATCGAAAAGGGGCTGCGGGCCCAACTGGTGACCCAAAGCTTCGTCACCGGCCAACTGGCCGTGTCCCTGGACCTCATGCCAGACACGCCGGTGCGGCTGGTGGGCGGCGCGCCGTTGCCGGAAATCCCCACCGTGCCCTCGACCTTTGAAAAGCTCACCGAGACCATCAAGCAACTGCCGCTCCAAGAGCTGGTCAACCGCCTGATCGGCGCGGTGACCGGCATCGAACAGCTCGTCAATTCGCCCGAACTGACCAAGATGCCGGCCAAGATCGACGCCGTGCTGACCAGCGGCGGCGAACTCGTCACCGAACTGCGCGCCCAGGTCGGCCCCTTGTCCAAGAACTTCGAGGACGCGGCCCAAAGCTTCACCGAACTGGCCAAGCATCTCGACAAGCGCACCGAAGGCATCAGCGCCTCGGCCAAGACGGCCATGGATTCCTTCGACGCCACCATGAAGGAGAGCCGGGCGGCCATCAGCCGGTTCCAGAAGATCATCAACAGCGATTCGCCCACCGTCACCGACCTCAACCGGGCGCTGTCGGAAATCGCCGCCGCCGCCCGGGCCATCCGGGAACTGGCCGACTACCTCGAACGCCACCCCGAAGCGCTCATCCAGGGCAAGGGAGGACCTCGCAAATGAACCCCGCCATCCGTCGTCTGGCCATGACCCTGGCCGCCGGCGCGGCCTGCCTGCTGCCGATCCTGGCCGGCTGCGGCAAATCCGCGCCCACCCATTTCTACTCCTTAAGCGGCGCGGCCCCGGCCGCCGAGGGCGACGGGCCGTCCGGCCCGTGCCTGGCCGTGGGCATCGGGCCGGTGGACTTCCCGTCCTACCTGGACCGTTCCCAGATCGTCACCCGCACCGGGGCCAACCAGATGCACCTGGCCGAGTTCGAGCAGTGGATCGAGGCCCCCCACGACAACTTCCAGCGGGCCTTGACCGAGAACCTGTCGCGGCTTGTCTGCGTCAAGCCGATCTACACCTATCCCTGGCCGGTGGGGGCGCGCCTGGAGCGCCAGGTGGTCATCCAGGTGGCCCGCCTCGACGGGACCCTGGGCCAGGAAGCCGTGCTGCGGGTCAACTGGTCCGTTCTCGACGCCGACCACAAGACCCTGGAGTGGCGTTCCGGCGACTACCGCGAGCCTGTCTCCGGTCCGGATTATGCGAGTTTGGCGGCGGCGCAGAGCCGGCTGGTGGAGAAGTTCGCCAAGGAAGTCGCGGCCACGTTGGCCGGCAAATAGCCGGGTGGACCTTTTTTCCGCCCGAGTGGAGCGGGGCCAGATGCGATTGTCGCGTCTGGCCCCGCTTTTTTGGGCTATGGCGACAAGAGCGAGTATGGGCCGTGGGGGGCAGTCCTTGGCCGGGCTAGGGCGGGGAGGAGAATACGGTGCCGGAGTTGCCGAGACGATGGGCGGCGCTGTCGCGGGAGAAGGGCGTGCGGCTTGCCCTCGCCCAGTCCTTCTCCCGGCGGCCGGACCGTGGAATCGGCCCTGCCCCGGTCTGACCGGCAGGCGATGTCCATTCGGTTGCAGACCCACCCGTTTGGTCGGAGTATCGGCCAGCTTCGACCCATGAGGCGAAGAACGGATTCCCGTTTGCAGCCAGCGCCCGAGGTGGGATAGCCGCGCGTGATGTGCGCCGCCATCTGCTGGATAACGGCGTCGGCGGCCCTGGCCCGTCCCCAGACCATGGGTCGTGGGATGCCCGGCCGTAGCCTTCTTCCAGGCGCGCCGCGCACGGGCTGTGTGTCGGCGTGCCTCAAGGCCGTTGTCTTTCACGGCGTATTGCGCGCTGTCGGGCCATGCGGCAGGGGGCTTCCCATCCATCGGCCGGCGCAGAACGCAAAAAAAAGCCGGGCCCCCGAAGGGGCCCGGCGTGGCATCGGACAGTCGGATAACGCCGCGGGTAAACTAGAACTTGTAGGTCAGACCGAAGGCGACCTTCCAGGCGTCGCTTTCGCGGGCCTGGGAGACCAGGCGATGGCCCCAGACGCTCTGCTGGAACTGACCGTGAGCCCAGCCGGTCTCCATGACGGCGGCCAGGTTCTCGTAGATCATGTACTTGGTGTCGAAGTTCACGCCAACGAGGTATTCCTCGGTGGTGAGGTCACGACCCATCTGGTAGTAGGGGTTGGAGCCCAGCAGCAGGTTCATCTTGCGGATGGCGCCGGGCTGGTTGTTGCCGCGCAGGTAGGTGAAGGTCAGGATGTGGGACAGCTTTTCGATGAACGAGATGTTGTTCAGCGAAGCGCCGAGGCCCCAGGAACCGACCGGGTTGGCGCCCATGTTGGATTCCTTGCCCAGCTCCTGGGAATCGTCGAACAGGAAGCTGTTGCCGGCGCCCCAGTTGGGCAGAAGCTGCGGCAGACGCTCGGAACCGTTGCGCACGGAGCCGTCTTCGCCGGTGGACCACCAGCCGAACAGCTGCGGGGTCAGGATATCCCAGCCGGTGTACTCGACGCCGGCGTCGATGAACCAGCCCTGGCGCTTGGCGTACTTGCGGTCGGAACCGGCGCCCGCGCCGAAGATCACGTCGGCGTAGAACTTCACGGGATCAAGAGCGGTCACTTCGAAGGTCGAACCAGCCCACCAGTAGGCGTTCTGATCGTTCTTCCAGCCGTACAGGACCGAACCGGCGGACATCAGGTAGTCGGCGAAGCCGGCGTTGAAGTAGCCGGCCTTGTCGCCGGCCACGGCCACGGCGCCCCACGGGGTGGCCTTGAAGCCTTCCAGGGTGATGGGCAGAGCCAGGAAGTACATGTCCAGCTCGTCGGCAACCTGGGTGGTGGTGGTGTCGTAGGTGCGGTTGGTGTCGATCAGGCGCGCGAAGCCGGCGGTGACGGCAAGGGTGTCCTTGATCAGCGGGGCGTTCACGACCAGGGCGGCGGCGCGGTCGCCGCCGAACACCGGGGAATCGGTGAAGAAGGCGTTGGCCGGCAGGGACAGGTCCTGCAGACCGGCGGTGACTTCGATGTCGCAATCCGGCAGCTTGAACTGCAGGAAAGCCTGGTAAACCTTGATGGAAACCGTGGGGTTGGCGGCGGTCAGGGTGCCATGTCCCCAGGTGTCCTCAACGACGGTGCCCAAACGGAACTTCACGGCCTCGCTGGCCACGAAGTCAGCGCGCAGACGAAAACGTTCCCAAATCTGGAACCGGTCTTCGGTCTGGGTGCCGGCGCCGGTGTAGGCGCCGCTGTTGTTGTCCCAGCTGGCGGTGTTCCAGCCGGTGAAGTTGTGCTGCGCAAAGAAGACGCCGTAGACGCGGGCGTCGCCGGTCATCTTCACTTCCGTGGCGGCCTGGGCGAACCCGGCCATGCCCAGAACGAGGGCGGCCAGCAGGGCCCAAACAGTGTAACGCTTCATAACCTTCCTCCTGAAAATAAACAGTTGGCGTTAAACGGTGTCCGACGCCGTCGGCGGGTGGCGTCCCGCCGACTTGGTTTAGCAATAATGTGATCCATTACTTCTTGGCAAGACAAAATGGGGCGTTTTTTTACGCGAGTCAAAATTTTTTTACGCAAGCCCGTGGCCGGCAGAGCCAAGGCGTCCGACAAAGGCCTGAGGGAGAGACAATATCTGTGAGGATGTAGTTAACATTTTGAATTTTCATTGAAATTGTGCGAATTCGGAAGGCTCTGTCAGGCCGGCCCCAGATCGCGCAGCCGCAGTTCGATTTCCGGGATGCCGGAAAAGTAGGTGATCTTGGGCGAATAGGCCACGCGCACGGTGCGTCCGGCCGTCTCCTGGCCGATCTGGGCGGCCATGCGCCAGGCCTTGCCCTTAAACGACACTCCGGCGGCCGGGTCGCGCAGGGTCAGGGCCACATGGTTTTCCCCAAAGGCCCGCCGGGCTTGCACCGTAACCGGCGGCGAGGCAAAAGCCGGCTCGGGATTGCCGCAGCCAAACGGTTCGAGCAGGGCCAGCTCGCGCACCAGGGTTGAGCTGATTTCGCCAAAGGCCAGCTCGCCGTCCAGGCGCAGGCTCGGCGTCGGAACCACATGGCCCAGGGCCGCCGCCGCCGCCTCGTTGAAACGGCGCGACACCTCGCCAAGATTGTCGGGATCTATGGAAAACCCGGCCGCCTGCTTGTGGCCGCCAAAGGCCAGCAGGCTGTCGGCGATCTCGACAAGCAGGCCGTGCAGGTCGCATTCCGGGATGGAGCGGCCCGAGCCCTTGAGCCGGCCCTTGGCCGGATCGGCCGTGAGGATGAGCGTTGGCCGGTAGCGGGTTTCGGCCACCCGGGAGGCCACGATGCCGATGACGCCCTGGTGCCAGTGGGGAGCAAAAAGGGTCAGGCCGAAGTGGTCCGGGGCGGCTTCGGCCTGGCGCAGGGCCTCGGCCAGGATGGCGTCCTCCTCGGCCCGGCGGCGGGCATTTTCGGCGTCGAGGTCGGCGGCCAGGGGCCGGGCGGTGTCCAGGTCCGGGGCCAGGAGCAGCTCCAGGGCGGCGTCGGGCCGGCCCATACGGCCGGCGGCGTTGATGCGCGGGGCCAGGCCGAAGGTGATCTGGGACGCGCCGAGCGTGGCCTTGGGGTTGTGGCCGGTCACTTCCTTGAGGGCGTAGACGCCGGGCCGGCGGGCTTCGGCCAAAAGCAACATGCCGTTTTTGGCAAGAATGCGGTTTTGGCCGCCAAGGGGCACCACGTCGGCCAATGTGCCCAGGGCCACGAGATCAAGCAGGCGGCGCACGTCGCCGGGAACGCCTGGCAGGGCGCGGTTTAAGGCGGCGGCCAGGAAAAAAGCCACCCCGACCCCGGCCAGGTCGTTGCCCGGGCCGTCGCCCAGCTTGGGATCGACCACGGCGTCGGCCGGCGGCAGTTCCTCGCCCGGCAGGTGGTGGTCGGTGACCACGACGGAAAGGCCGAGTTCCTTGGCCCGGGCCACTTCGGCCACGGCGGTGATGCCGCAGTCCACGGTGATGAGCGCCCCGGCCCCGGCCGCGGCCAGTTCCTCGATGCCGCCGATGTTGAGGCCGTAGCCTTCCTCGGCCCGCACCGGCAGCCGGTAAAGGGGGCTTAGGCCGCGCCCCCGGAAGAAATCGAGCAGAAGCGCCGTGCCGGTGATGCCGTCCACGTCGTAGTCGCCCCAGATGGCCAGGGTTTGACCGGCGGCCACGGCCCGGACGATGACGCCGACGGCCGCTTCCAGGCCCGGGATGTCGGCCGGGCGCATGAGATGGCGCAGGCCCGGCGACAGGTAGCGGTCCATGGCCTCGGCCGTGTCGTAGCCGCGCGTGGCGAGCAGGGCGGCGATGGGCTGGGACACGCCCAGGCCGTCGGCCACGGCGGCAATGCGGGCGGCGTCGGCCAGGGGGGCGGGAAAAATCCATTTCTTGGGCACGGGGTCCTCCGGGAAAACGGGCGGGCGGCGCGGCGCAATCCTGCAGCGGCAAGCCAGGGCGCCGTTCGCACGGCAAGACCGCGCGGCGGCCCGGGGCCATTCGACGGCGGCAAGGCAGAGCGTTTATAAGGAATCGTCGGTCAGGGGCTCGGTGTCCATGGTGACGCCGGCGGCCCGGGCGGCGGCCGCGTCGTCGGTCGGGGATGCGCCAAGGGGCGGGGCGCTCTCGGGCAGATCGGCCTTGGCCAGGCCCTTGGCGATGAGGAACTCGGCGAACTTGCGGGCCTCGGCCTGGTCGGGATTGAGTTCCAGGGCCTTGAGCAAATAGTCCATGGCCTGGGCGTACTGCTTCTTGTCGAAGTGGGCCCGGGCGATGTTGAACATGAGATTGTCGTCGCGAACGGCAAGTTCCTCGGCCCGGCTATAATACTCCAAGGCCTGATCGGTCATCTTGTTCTTGCGCAGATTGATGCCGAATTCATTGAACAGGTGCTTGTGGCTTTTCTCGAAGGCGGCGTCCAGACGCACCAGTCGCTGGAAGATGTCGTCAGCCTTGTTGGCCTCGCCCCGGTCGAGGTAGGTGAGCCCCAGGCCGAAGTTGGCCCGGACGTTGTCCTCGTCCACAGCCAGGGCCTGGCCGAATTCCAGCTCGGCGGAAAAGGTCTCGCCCTTTTCACGGTGGCGCTCGCCCTTCTGGATGACCATGTTGAGCTCGCGCAGGCGCGGATACACCGTGGAGACGTAAAATTCCGGCTCGGGGGAGAACTTCTCCAGCAGCTCGTCCAGGCTGATGTTGCGCTTGGGGCCCGACGGCACGTAGTTTTTGTTGAGCGGCTGGATCTCCAGGACATGCTTGTCGTCTTCTTCCACAAACCAGTACATCTTTTGAATGGTGCGGCGGGTCGTCGTGCCCGTGCCGACCTTCTGAATGGCCTGGGTGGAGAAGATGCCCTTGATGCGTTCGCGCGCGGGCGCGGCGGCGGCATCGTGGGATACCGGAGTCTTTTGGCTCATGGCGTTATGCTTTGTGACGATCCTGTTTATGCATCACTATCAGGGAACAGGGAAACCGGTCAACGCCGCAGGCCTGATTCGGGAGGCGTCAAACGGCCGCTTCCCACTGGGCCAGGAGTTCGCCCAGAAAGTCGGGATGGCGTCCCGGCCGGCGGCGTTCGGCCAGATAGATGGCCTTCAAGTCGCCGTAGGCGGCCTCCAGTGCGGCGTTCTCCACCCAATAATCGAAAAGCGGCGCCTGGGCCAGTTCGCCCTGGGCGGCGGCCAGGCGCTTGGCCACCACTTCCGGGGAATCCGTGCCCCGGCCGGACAGGCGGCGGTAGAGCTCGGCCCGGGACGGCGGCAGGATATAGATGTAGGCCCCGTCGCGGCCAAGGCTGTCGCGCAGCTGGGCCGCGCCCTGGACGTCGATGTCAAACAGGATGTCGCGCCCGGCGGCCAGGGCGTCCTTCACCGGCTCCAGGGGCGTGCCGTAGAAGTTGCCGTGGACCTCGGCCCATTCGGCCAGTTTGCCGGCCTCGCGCCAAGCGAGGAATTCCTCCCGGGACAGGAAATGGTAGTCGATGCCGGGCCGTTCCCCCTGGCGCGGGGCGCGGGTGGTGGCCGAGACCGAGAAGCTGATGGCCGGAAACTCGGCGCACAGCTTTTTGATCAGGGTGGACTTGCCGGCTCCGGAAGGAGCGCAAATGACCAGAAACATGCCTAAACGTCTAGCCGGCATGGTCTTCCTCCTGGGCTTCGAAGCGGGCTCCCAGGGTTTCGGCCTGGATGCCCGACAAGATGACGTGGTTGGAATCGGTGATGATGATGGAGCGGGTCTTGCGGCCCTGGGTGGCGTCGATGAGGCGACGCTCGGCCCGGGCTTCCTCGCGCAGGCGGCGCATGGGCGAGGAGGCCGGGTTGACGATGGCCGTCACCCGCGAGGCGGCGACGTAGTTGCCAAAACCAATGTTGAGCAGTCCTTGGGCCATGCCTCACCTGAGCTTTTTGACGACGAAAAAGCCGCGACGCCGGGGGCGCGACGCGGCCAGCATACCGGAAACGGCGGCAAAGGAAAGCCCGGCCGCCTACTCTATATTTTGCACCTGTTCGCGGCACTTTTCCAGCTCGGCCTTGAAGTCCACCACCAGCCGGCTGATGTCCAGGTTCTGGGCCTTGTTGCCGCAGGTGTTGATCTCGCGGAAGGCTTCCTGGATGAGGAAGTCCAGTTTCTTGCCGATCTCGCCGCCCTGGCGCAAAAGCCCCTCCAGGCGGGCGAGGTGGCCGGAAAGGCGCGTCATCTCCTCGGAGACGTCGAGCTTGTCGGCCAGGATGGCGGTTTCCTGGAGCAGCCGGTCCTGGGTGGGCTCGACCCCGACTTTTTCCAGCAGGGCGGTGATGCGGGCCACGACCTGCTCGGTGCGCTCGGCCACCACCTCCGGCGCGCCGGCTTCGATGGCCGCCTGCCAGTCCTTGAGCCGGCCAAGGCGGGTCAGCAGGTCATCGGCCAGATTGCGGCCTTCGCGGGCGCGGGCGTCGTTGAAATCGACCAGGGCCTGGCGCAGGCCGGCGGCCAGCTTGGCGAAAAGCTCGGGATCAGGGTCCACGGCTTCTTCCTGCCAGAGGTGGGAAATGCCGATCATGCGGCTTAGGTCCGGAGTGAAGGGCACGCCCTTTTGGGCGGCGAACGCGGCCAGCTCGTCGAGCATGGCCCCGGCCAGTCCGGTGTTGAAGCTGGCCTTCCACATGTCCACCCGGGTGGGGGTGAATTCCAGATGGATTTCCACCCGGCCCCGGGCCACGGCCTCGCGCACCACGCGTTCCAGGGCGGCTTCGCTGGGGCGCAAAAACAGCGGCAACCGCCACTTGAGGTCGAGAAAACGGCTGTTGACGGCCCGCACTTCCCAAACCTGGGTGAAGGCGTCGGATTCGATGCGGCTTTTGCCGTATCCGGTCATGCTCTTGGGCATGGAAGCTCCTTGGAGAAAGGGTGAAGGACGGCCCCTTCGCGCAAATCGCGGCGGCAGCGGGCGCGGATGTCGGTGAGGATGGCGAGCATCTCCGGCGCGGCGTAGTCGGGAAACGTCCAGGGCAGGATTTGCCAGGACCCGCCCTGAAACACAAGGGTCAAGTCGGCGAATATTCCCTGGGCAAGGTAGACGCGGTGGGTGAAATTCTTGCCCGTGGCCAGGATGAGCCGTTCGCAGGTGACCAGGCCCGGGTCGATATTGACCCGGCGCGAACCGTCCGGACGGGCCAGACGGTCTTCCAGGGCATTGGCGGCCAGCTTGGCCGCCACGAGTCCGTCCAGGGGATAGGGCCGGGCAAAGGCGGCCAGCCGGCGCACGATGGGCGTGCCCAGTTCATCATTATAATAGGCCGTGTGATCGAAGGGCAGGGCCGGGTAGACCAGCTCGGCCGGGCCGAAGAGATCTTCCAGGGCGCAAAGGACCTTGGGCCAGAGCCGGTCCGCCTCGGCCGACAGGCACGAGACCATGAGCTTGCCCGGCCGGGGCTCCCGGGGGCGGCTCACCTGGCCTCCTCGGACAGGACGGCCACAAGCAGGCCGTCGCCGTCGAGACCCACCGGCCGGGCCGCGACCAGCCCCCCGGGCGTCAGGGGCGGGGCATCGACAAAGCGACAGTCCACGTAGCGCCCGCAGGAGCCGGCGGCCGGATCGGCGCGCTCGACCGCCACCTCCAGCCGGTCTTCGGCGGCAAGGCGGGTCAAAAACGCCCGGGCCTTGTCCTCGGCTATATGGCGCAGGGCGGCCGCCCGACGCGTTTTGACCTCTTTGGGGAGCTGCCCGGCCATGGTCGCGGCCGGCGTGCCCGGGCGGCGCGAATACGGGAAAACATGGGCGTAGGTGGCCGGCAGGCGGGACAGAAAGGCGGCGGTTGCGCCATGAGCCGTCTCGGATTCGCCGGGAAAACCGGTCAGCAGATCCAGACCCAAGGCCATGGGCCCCCATTTCATACTGATATTGTCCACAAAAGAGGACACGGCCTCAGCGTCGCCCGGACGGCGGTTCATGGCGGCCAGCACGCCCGGATCGGCGCTTTGCAGCGAGATGTGCAGATGGCGGCAGACGCGCCGGCTTTGGGCCAAGACTGCCAGACCCTCGGCCTCCAGCATGGCCGGGTCCAGGGAGCCCAGACGCAGGCGGAAGGCCGGACCGTGGCTGGCCAGCAGGTCGCGCTCCAGATCAGCCACCAGCCGCCAGAAGGTCATGGCCGGGGCAAGATCCGGGCCGAAATGGCCGAGGTTGATGCCGGTGAGCCCCAGTTCGGCATGGCCGGCGTCCAGCAGCCGGCGGGCTTCGGCCAGGATGGCGGGGTAGGGGCGGGACACCGACGGCCCCCGGGCGGCCGGCACGATGCAATAGGAGCAGCCGTGGGAACAGCCGTCCTGGATTTTGAGCAAGGCCCTGGCCCGGTCATAGCCGGCGACGGCCAGATTCGGGAAACGCTCGCCGGGACGGGGCGGACAAGGGGACAGCGTGTCCGGCGCGGCGGCCAGGTGCTCCTTGTCGGGCATGGGCACGGCTCCCAGGGCGGCGAAGGCCTCGGGGTGGACTGCGGCGGCGCAGCCCGTGGCCGCGACTTCGGCTCCGGTCTTGGCCTCGCGAACGAGAGCCCGGGCAAGACGGCGGCTTTCGGATTCGGCCCGGGCGGTGACGGCGCAGGAAACGAGCACGATACGATCGGCCTCGGCCGGGGATGGAGCCGGGCTCCAGCCCTTGGCGGCAAAGGCCTCGGCCAGGGCCCGGGCCTCGTACTGATTGACCTTGCAGCCCAGTGTGACGAGCCAGAAACGGCGTGGTGATGTGTGCGGCATGGGCGGGGCATAGCAAAGGGCGGGGGCGGGGTCCATGGGACAGGCGTGTCCTCTATTTGGGACAAACAGGATGGTTTTGGAGGAAGTCCTGAAAAGAGGACGCCCAACGGATTTTAATGCTTTGTTTTTGTTGAAGATTAATATGGATCGTTTTTTGTATGTTCTGCGGCACTTATGAGGATGGGTGCCATGGCGCAGACATTTGATCAAACAAGACCGGGTATGCGGGGAGTTCTATCCCTAAGCGAAGATGCCGGCATTGTGCGGCAGGACGTGTATTTCCGAGCCCTGGTCGATCTTGGCGACGGCGGCGTGGCCGGCATCGAGGCAGCCAGCATGTTGGGTTCGCGCCAGGAGGAGGCGTCACTTCGTCCGGCGATCGGGGCCGCCGCTGGTGAGGGCGATGCCCTGGCCGCCTGGGGGCGGGAGTTGCGCGAACCGGCCGCGTATCTGCTGCGGGGCGACCATCAGGAAGCCGGCGGCAATCTGGGCTTGTCGCTTGGCGTTTCGCCGGAGCGGATCATCGCCATGTACGATGTGGTCGTGCTTATGGCCGATCCGGCGCGCAGCCTCGACGTGCTGCTCACGGCCAAGCGGCGCGGCGTCCGGGTGCTGCTCGACAATTTCGACCTCGACAATCCGCCGGCGCGCTTTATGGAGTTGTTGCCGGCGGATATTCTGCGGGTTACGCCGCGCCAGCTTCCCTGGCATTGGGATGAAGCGAAGCGCTCGGAAGCCATGTCCTCGCTGGTGCAATTTGCCGACAACTTGCTGATGGATGTCGCTGTTGCCGGTGTGGAATGCAGCAGCTACAAACTTGCTCTCAAACGACTCGGCGTCCGCTACGCGCAGGGCGTCTGGAGGCGTGACACTGCCGGCGTTATTCCGAATACGGGATATTGACCTTAGCTTTTTGTGACATCCCTTTTTTGAGGGATGGAGCGACTTGGCGGAAGAATCTCGCTGCCCTCGGGTTCTTTCGCCAAGTTGCTTTTTGTCATGTGTCGCCGGTTCGTCGTTTTTTACCAGAGCATGGTGCCTGTTGTCTAATCATGGTCGCCCAGCTTAGTGTGAATTTTTTTTCTTACATGGCGGATTGCGGGAAGCAATCTTCGGAATTCGTTTGGCGCTCTGTGCTAGGCCGGCTCCATTTGTTTCATGTCCGCCATGGCGAGAAGAAGCATGAACAATAATTTAGTAGACATGAAAGCTGTGCCGGCGTAGGCCTCGGAGCATAAAGTGAGGGTTACTTATGGATGACTTTTTGAAAGAGGCGTTGGAGATCGTAAAAGCTCAGGCGAGTGTGCGCAATATGTCCGAGGAAGAGATCACTTCCATGGTTCGCCGCCTGACTGATGATATTCGGGGTCTTGTGGCTGCTGGTCCGGGTATGGCTGCTCCCGAGGAAGTCGGCGCGACTCCGGCGGTGGACCCCAAGAAGGCCGTCCGCGAACGCAGCATCATTTGCTTGGAGTCGGGCAAGTCGTTCAAGATCCTGACCAAAAAGCATCTGGCGAAATTCGGGTTGACCCCGGACGAATACCGCGCGAAGTGGGGCTATCCCAAGGGCATGCCGCTGGTGTGCAAGGAGTTGCAGCGTGAGCGCCGCAAGAAGATGAAGGAAATGAAGCTGTGGGAAAAGCGCGTCAAGGGCGGCGCGAAATAAGCCGTCCCACCCGGCGGGAATTTTTACCGGGCTTTCAGTGGCGATAGACTAGGCTGGAGATGCGCGCTTTTGGCCGTAAGGCGCTGTCCTAAGCGACCGGTTCTGACCAGTTTCGGCTGGTCGGCAAAAGTATCTTGACGCCCCGGAAAGCCGCGTGTATCAAGCCTTTCCACACATTCGCCAGCATAGCTCAGTTGGTAGAGCAGCTGATTCGTAATCAGCAGGTCTGGAGTTCGAGTCTCCATGCTGGCTCCAGTATTTCAAGGGGTTAGGACCGATGGTCCTGGCCCCTTTTTCGTTTTTCAGCGGGCCATGCCTGTTGGCATCGTTGGCGGACCCGATTTATCCGCAATCCCAAATCCCCCTGTCATCCGGTCCATCCCACCCGTTTTGTCCCCCTTGGTTCTTCCCGGCCAAGCGGCCGCTCCATTTTGGTCTGCAATTTCAGTGTGTAGAAGACTTTTGAACAATTCTGCACGCGGATTTTGTGTGAATCATACATTATTTCATATGGATGAGACGAATTCGTCGAGTTTTGAAATGTTGGGAGGACGGGGCGGGCCATGCCAGCCCGGGCAAAATGAGCTGGAAAATGCGGCGTTGGTGAGGCGCTGCACAATGCGTAGGGGGCTGCGCGTCGGGATTAGGGCGAGAAGAAGGTGCGAGGTACTCCCTCGTCGGGTCTCAGCCGGGGCTTCATGGCCTGGTCGGCAAAAGAAAAGCTCCAGCCGAAACCGGGGCGAAAACCGCCATCCTGGGTGGGCGACCCCGACCACCATTGAGTCCGGTGGGGCTTTTCCACCGTCTCCCCGGAGTGCTTTTCCGGTGCTCAGGACGGACGACTCCCCCTTTAGTGCGCGGCCGGGCCGATGGCAAGAGCGTCTTCGGAAACGTCTTGGGCAAAGCGCGCAGGCTCACAGTAGGCAGGACGCAAGCGAAATGCCGGATTGGTATGCAACCTGCGCATGAAACAGGCGTCCCGGGCCGTCGCCGCCCGGGACTGTTCTGGCTTAGCCTTGAAAAGGCCGGCTCCAGCCTGCCGTGCACGGAGATCATGGGGACTTTGACGAGGAGCGCCGGTGTGAAAACCGCCAGGCGGCGAAGCGCTCTTGCAGGCCCATCACGAAGACGAAAAACACCGGCACGAAGACAATGGCGAGCACCGTCGCGGCGACTATGCCGCCGAATACGCCGGTGCCTATGGCGTGCTGGGTTTCGGCGCTGGCCCCGCTGGCGAGCATCAGCGGCGCCACGCCCAGGCCAAAAGCCAGCGACGTCATCAGGATCGGGCGCAGTCGCAGCCGGGCCGCAGCGACCGCCGCTTCCGCCAGCCCCTTGCCCTGCTGACGCAACTGCTTGGCGAGCTCGACGATAAGAATGGCGTTTTTGGCCGACAGGCCGATAACGGTGATCATGCCGACCTTGAAGAACACGTCGTTGGGCATGCCGCGCAGCAGCACCGCCCCCACGGCGCCCAGCAGGCCCAGCGGCACCACCAGCATGACCGAGAGCGGGATCGACCAGCTCTCGTACAGCGCCGCCAGCACCAGAAACACCACCAGGATCGACAGCCCCATAAGCAACGGCGCTTGCGTGGCGGACTGGCGCTCCTGCAAGGATTGTCCGGTCCAGGCCACCGCGAAGCCCGGCGGTAACTGCGCCGCCAGCCGCTCCATCTCGGCCATCGCCTCGCCGCTGGAGACGCCGGGAGCCGCATTGCCCGAGATGCGGGCCGCCGGGAAGCCCTGATAGCGCACCAGTTGCAGCGGCGTCTCGCTCCATGCCGGAGTCACCACTTCGGACAGCGGCATCATGCCGCCGCCCGCGTTGCGCACATAGAGCTTGAGCACGTCGTCAATCTGCATGCGGGCCGACGCTTCGGCTTGAATGATGACCTGCTGCATGCGGCCGGCATTGGGAAAGTCGTTGACGTAGTGAGATCCCATCGCGGTGGACAGCGTGTCGCTGATGCTGGCGAACGAAACGCCCAACGCCTCGGCCTTGTCCCGGTCGATGTCCAGGCGGATGCTGGAGCCGGCCGGAAGGCTGTCGGCATAGACGCCGCTGACGAGCCGACTCTTGTGCGCCAGTTCAAGCAACTTGGCCTCCGCCGCCTGGAGCGCGGCCTGACCCTGGCTGGCCCGGTCCTGCAGGCGCATGGTGAAGCCGGTACTGTTGCCAAGCTCGTCGATGGCCGGCGGCAGCAGGGTGATTACCGTCCCTTCTCTGACGCCGGACAGGGCCTCCTGGGCCAGGGCCACTTCGCCTTGGGCCGTGGCGCCATTGCGCTCGCCCCAGTCCTTGAGCATGGTGAAGGCCATGGCCGCGTTTGGGCCGGAGCCGGAGAAGCCAAAGCCGACGACGGTCATGTTGGATCGGATCGATGGGCGCGAGGCCGCGTGCTGCTCGAAGGCCTCGA
This sequence comes from Solidesulfovibrio magneticus, assembly GCA_002482565.1. Lineage (GTDB taxonomy): Bacteria > Desulfobacterota > Desulfovibrionia > Desulfovibrionales > Desulfovibrionaceae > Solidesulfovibrio > Solidesulfovibrio magneticus_B. The sequence goes on along the minus strand of DLGG01000202.1, from coordinate 319 downwards.
CCACTTCCAGCGTGCGCTCGACGGTGGCATCGGCGGGCAACTGGATGGAAGTCATGAAATAGCCCTGGTCTTCCTCCGGCAGGAAGGACGACGGCAAATGGCGGAAAGCAACCATGAGGGCGGCACAGAGTGCGGCGAACACCAACATCATCCTTCCTGTCCGTGTCACCAGCTTGCCCAGGCGCGCTGCATAGCGCGAGGTCATGCGCTCGAAGCGGCGGTTGAACCAGCCGAGAAACCCGCGCTTCTCGTGGCGCCCCGCAGCATGGGGCCGAAGCAACGTCGCGCAGAGAGCAGGCGTCAGGGTCAGCGCGAGGAA
>DLGG01000067.1 GCA_002482565.1 Solidesulfovibrio magneticus | reverse complement strand
CTTAAATGTGAACAGACCCTAGGCCCTCCGAAAAAGGAGGGCCGCCCGCGCTGGCGCGGGCGGCCGTTGCGCCGTTTGGCGCGGGATTTAATCAGGCGTTGGTCGGGGGCGTGAACACCCGGGTCGCCAGGTCCTTGTCGAGCATGAACGCCCCGCCCGGGGTCTGGTCCACGAGCTTGAGCTTGGCGATGACGTCGGCCACGCTGGCCTCCTCCTCCACCTGCTCGTCGATGAACCACTTGAGGAACGAGGCCGTGCCGTGGTCGCGTTCTTCCAGGGCCAGGTCCATGAGCTTGTAGATGCGGGCGGTCACGCCCTCTTCATGACCCAGCGCGTCCTGGAACACGGCCAGGGGCGAGGCCCAGTCGTGGGGCGGCGCTTCGATGGCCTGGAGGATCACCCGGCCGCCGCGTTCCACGATGTAGTTGTAGAACTTCTGGGCGTGGAACTTCTCTTCCTGATCCTGAACGTGCATCCAGTTGGCAAAGCCCATGAGGCCCTTGTCCTCGAAGTAGGTGGCCATGGAAACATAGAGGTAGGCGGAATAGAGCTCCCAATGCACCTGGTCGTTGAGGGCCTTTTCCATGGTCGGCGACAGCATGGGCTAGTCCTTTTTCCACAGTCCGTGGATATTGCAGTACTCTCGGGCGGCCACCTTGTCGGCCTTGACGCAGAAAAAGGCTTCCGGGGCCTGTCCGGGTTTGAGGAACTCGCGGTAACACTTGCCGTCGGCAATCAGTTCGATCCACTCGATGTAGTGCTTTTCTTCCATGGGATGGGCCACGCCGCCGACCTTGACCAGATAGCCGCCTTCGACCTTCTCGATGACCGGCACGTGCTTTTCCTTGGAGGCGTCCACGGTATTTTCGGTCATAAGCACCATGGGCTGGCCGCAGCACACCAGTTCGCCGCCGCCGGCATGCAGGACTTCAACAATATTGCCGCACAGTTCGCACTTGTAGATTTCGAGTTGTTCAGCCATTTCTTTACTCCTTGCAGTGCCCCGTTCATGGGTGTCCGCCGGGCGCCGGGGGCGAGGCCGGCCGGCGGGGACAAGCAAAACCTTGTATTTCCATAAATCACTTCTCGCGCCCTTAGGCAAGTCCTTAAGCCCGGGAGAACTCGCCCCTGCCGTAAAGATTTGGCCGATTCGGCCGATGGGAGCGGCACGGGGAACATTCCCGGGGAGGAAACGCCATGACCGCCATCCGCAAACTTCCGGCCGCCTGGGCCATGCTGGCCGCCCTGGCCCTGGCCGGGCCGGCCGGCGGGGACGAGGCCCTGGCCGACACCCCGGCCCCGCTGCCGACGCAAATCCGCATCCGCGACGTGAGCCAGCCGCCCACGCCCTCGACGCCGGCCAAACCCTTCGTGTCCAAGCCCGTCAAGCGCAAGCCCAGGCGGGCCAAGGCCCCACGCCATGCGCCCGTGCCGCCGGCGGCCCAGGCTCCGGCCCAAAGCCAGGGCCCGGCTCCGGTCTCCCAAAATCCGAGCCAGCCCAAGCTCGAAAAACGCTACGAAGCGGCCACCGATTCCATCTTCCCCCTGGACCCGGAACCGGCCAAGGCCCCAGGCCAAGCTCCGGCCAAACCGGCCGAGCCGGCCCCCGTGCCGGCCGCCTTTCCGCCCGAACCGGCCCCGGCCAAGACCCCGGCCGCCAAATAACAGGAGTCCGCCATGCGCCTTACCCGCTTAACCGGCCTTTTGCCCCTTTTGCTGGCGGCCCTGCTGTCGCCGCTGCTCATGGGCGCGCTGTGCGGTTCCGGCAAGAACCCGCCGCCGCCCCAATATCCCGACGTGGCCATGGCCATGGCCGCCGACCTCGACCGCCAGCTCGGCCCGCGCCTGGGCATGGGAACCCCCGCCAACAGCCGGGGGCTCTACTGGCTGGTCATCACCACCCCGGCCGATCTCAACAACCTGGAGCACGCTTCGCCGCTGTCGCGCCTTTTCGGCCAGGAACTCTATGCCGCCTTCGTGGGTATGGGCTACAACGTCCAGGAAATCCGCAAGGCCAGCGACATCATCTTCAACCGCACCCAGGGCGAATTCGTTCTCACCCGCGACACCAAGGCCCTGGCCACCGCCCGGGCCACGGCCACCCTGGTCCTGGCCGGCACCTACACCGTCACCCCGGGCGGCGTGCGCTTCAACCTGGAAGTCATCGACGCCCGCAACAACAACATCATCGCCGCGTCCAGCCGCACCCTGCCCATGGACGCCACGGTCGGGGCCATGGCCGGCCTGTCGCCCACCGCCTTCGTGGCCCCCACCGTCTCCACCACCGACCCGGCCAGCTTCGAACGCGAGATGCAGCCGTACATGTCGCGGCATTGGTGATATTATTGAAGATGCCTTGGCGGCCGGGAGGGGGTAACCCCCTCCCGGACCCTCCCTGGCCAGGGTGATGAGGACGAGCGGTTCTTCCATCCATAGCGCATCGCGAGCCGCGCCGTCCGGCTTGCCAGAGCAGCCGCCATCCCGTATCCAGACAGGATCATACCCTCGTCAAGGATGGCAGCAGCATGACCGACCATCGCCACGTTCTCGTCGTCGAAGACAGCCGCGTCCAGGCCAAAATCATCTCCCAACACATCGCCGACCGCACGCCCTTTCCCACCATCGTGGCCCACAGTTTCGCCGAGGCCGAGGCGGCCATGACCGAGCAGCGCGACGCCATCTTCGTGGCTATCCTCGACCGCAACCTGCCAGACGACCCCGAGGGACGCATCGTACCCCTGGCCAAGAGCCTTCGCATCCCATCGGTGGTCATGACCGCCAGCTTTTCCGAGGAAGTGCGCAAAATCCTCCTGGAAGAAAACGTGGTCGATTATTTCATCAAGTCCATGGCCGAGATGGAGGCCATGGAACGACTCATCGAACGGCTCTACAAGAACCAGTTCGTCCGGGCCCTGGTCGTGGACGATTCGAAATTGTTCCGCGCCCGGCTGACCGGATTGCTGCGCAATCTCAACATCACCGTGCTGGAGGCCGAGGACGGCCGGAACGCCCTGGAGATACTGGCCAAAAACGACGCCATACGGCTCGTCATCACCGACTACAACATGCCCAACCTCGACGGCTTTGGGCTCATCGAGGAACTGCGGGCCAGCAAGTCCAAGGAACGCCTGGCCATTATCGGCGTTTCGGCCGAGGGCGGCGGCCAGACCGTGCGTTTCCTCAAGGTCGGGGCCAACGATTTCCTGGTCAAACCGGTGGAGGTCGAGGAATTCACCTGCCGCGTCCACATGCAGCTCGACATGCTCGACCTGCTCGAAAGCCTCCGGGAGTTGCGGGCCACTTGCAAGGCTTGATCCCATGACCGCAACGGGTTCGCGGCCGCCCCGCCGGCGGCGACGGGTGGTTGTGGCCGCGGCCGTCCTGATCCTGGCCGCCGTGGCCGGCGGGCTGGCCCTTTTCGCGGCCACGGCCCGGCCGCCGTTTCCCCTGACCGCGCTGTCGCCGCCGCCGGCCACGGTCGTTGCCGCCCGAAACGGCCAGCCCCTGCGCCTGTATCTCGCCCCGGACGAATCCTGGCGCTTTCCGGTGCGCCTGTCCGGCGTCGCCCCCATCCTGCCCAAGCTCATCCTTGCCGCCGAGGACAAACGGTTCTACCGCCATCCCGGCGTCGATCCCCTGGCCCTGGGCCGGGCCGCCTTGTCCAATCTGGCAGCCGGCCACGTCGTTTCCGGCGGCTCCACCATCACCATGCAGCTGGCCCGGCTGGCCCAGCCCAAACAGCGCACCCTGGCCGCCAAATGGCATGAAGGGCTTGCCGCCCTGGCCCTGGAGCGCAAGCTCGGCAAGGACGCCATCCTGGAGCGCTATCTCAACATGGCGCCCTACGGCGGCAACATCGTGGGCGTGGGCGCGGCCGCCACCCTCTATTTCGGCAAGACGCCGGACAAGCTGTCCCTGGCCGAGGCCGCGCTTTTGACCGTCCTGCCCCGCTCGCCCCTGCGTCTTGACCCCATGCGCCGGCCCGAAGCGGCCAAGGCCGCCCGCGACAAGCTCCTGGCCGGCATGGCCCGGCGCGGGGTGATAACGCCCGAAGCGGCCAAGGAAGCCACAGCCGCCCCGGTGCCCACCCGTCTGGCCCCGCTGCCCTTCGCCGCGCCCCATTTCGCCCAGATGGCCCGCGAGGCCGCCGGCCCCATCCCGCGAGTGAACACCACCCTGGACCCGGCCGCCCAGAAGACCGCGACAGACGTGCTGCGGTCCCGGGCCCGCTGGCTGGCCGCCCAGGGCCTGGGCAGCGTGGCCGCCGTGGTCATCGAACCGGCCAGCCGCGAGGTTAGGGCCATGGTCGGCGGCGTGGACTGGTTCGGCGACGCCCGGTTCGGGCAAATAAACGGCGCGACCATCCGCCGCTCGCCCGGCTCGACCTTAAAGCCCTTTCTCTACGCCATGGCCATGGACCAGGGCCGCGTCTTCCCCCAAAGCCAGATGCTCGACATCCCCACCGGCTTTGGCGGCTACACGCCCAAGAACTACGACGGCCTGTTCCGGGGCCGGGTGACCACCGAACAGGCGCTCATCACTTCGCTCAACATCCCGGCCGTGCGGCTTTTAAACGACGTCGGCCCGGCCCCCTTCCTCGACCTCCTGCGCCGGGGGGGTCTTGCCAGCCTGGACAAGCCGGCCAGCCACTACGGCCTGTCGCTCATCCTTGGCGGCGGCGAAGCCACATTGTTGTCCCTGACCAACCTCTACGCCTCCCTGGCCGACGACGGCCGGTTCCGGCCGCCCGTCTTTCTGGCCGATGCCCCGGCCGTGCGGGCCGAACGGCTGTTTTCCCCCGAGGCCTGCGCGCTGACCACCGAGATCCTCACCCGCCTGGAGCGGCCCGATCTGCCCACCTCCTGGGAGCGCGCCCTGGCCGTGCCCCAGGTGGCCTGGAAAACCGGCACCTCTTTCGGGCACCGCGACGCCTGGGCCGTGGGCCTCAGCGCCGGCTACGCCATCGGCGTGTGGGTGGGCAACATGGATGGCCGGGCCGTGGCCGGCATCTCGGGCGCGGTCCATGCCGGGCCGATCCTTTTCGAGCTGTTCCGGGCGCTGGAACCCTACGGTTCGCGTCCGGCGGCCAGGACAGGACTCAATCTGGCCTCCATCGAGGTCTGCGCCGAAAGCCGCGAGCTGCCCGGCCCGGACTGCCCCCGGCGCGTGCCGGCCACGATCATCCCCGGCCGCACCCGGCTGACCCCCTGCCCGGTCCACCGCCGCACCCTGGTGGACGCCAAGACCGGCGAGCGCCTCACCGCCGACTGCGCCGCCGGACACGAGGCCACCACCGCCGCCGTCACGGAATATCCGGGCGAACTCGTGTCCTGGTGGCGCTCGACGGGCATCCCCTTCGAATCGCCCCCGCCCCTGGCCCCGGACTGCCTGGGCGCGGCTGGAGCCGGTCCGCGCATCGTCTCGCCAAGTCCCGCCACGGTCTACGCCGTGCGCCCCGACATTCCGGCCGATTTCCAGCAGATCGCCCTGGCCGCCGACGCCCCGGCCGCCGCCGCCCGCTTGTCCTGGTACGTGGACGGCGAACTGGCCGCCCAAGGGCCGCCGGGCAGCCGGCTGTTCTGGCGACCCACACCCGGGGAACACCGCTTCGCCGTCACCGACGACCAGGGACGCAGCCACGCCGTCACCGTACGCGTCGAAACGCCAACCCCAACCAAGGAGGACGCCCCATGAGCGCCATTCTCGATTTCTCCATCTTTCCCCTGGACAAGGGCGACAGCCTCTCGGCGTATGTGGCCCGTGCCGTCCGCATCGTGCGCGAATCCGGCCTGCCCTACGTCTTCTCCCCCATGTCCACGAGCATCGAAGGCGAATGGGACGAGGTCCTGGCCGTGGTCACCCGCTGCAAGGAGGAGCTGGAAAAGGACTGTTCCCGCATTCATGTGGCTGTGCGCATCGACTGGCGCACCGGCCCGGCCGGCCGGCTGACGGCCAAGATCCAGGCCGTGGAAGACCATCTGGCCCAAGGCTGAGGCGTCCGGCCGAGCCGATTTGCAGGCAGCGCAATCGCCCTCGCCCGTTGCCAAGGCCCGGCCTCGAAGGTACACAGACAAAAAAGCATTCCCCTGTCCCGCGCGACGGGCCGGCGGTCGGCCCGGACGCGCCACGCCGACGCGCGCGCACCGCAACGCCAAGGAGACGCACATGCTGGAGCAACTGGCCCAAGTCGACATGAGCATATACTTCCAGACGATCATGTTTATCGTCTTTATCGCCCTGGTCATCCGTCTGCACTGGAAGATGGGCTCCATCCCCCACATGCTGGTCAGCGGCGCGAAATACCTCATCTTCATCTTCATCTTTATCTATCTGTTCCTCAACTGGGCCAGCGACGTCAATCCGACCCTGCGCAGCAGCAGCATTCTCATCATGACGCTCATAAACGTCTACATGCTCTGGCAGACCATCGTCGCCGCCATGGAGCTGCCTTACCGCCGGGCACTGACCAGCTGCGTCGAAGGCGTGTGCACCGCCGACGATCTGGAGCAGGCGTTTACCACGGGCAAGCGCTTCTACAAGGTGCGCTATTTCTTCGCCGCGCTCACCTGCGGCGGCTCGCCCTTCCATTTCCTGGCCGCCGTGGCCGCCGAACGCACCCGCGACGACCTGCACCGGGTGTTTGTCGGCCTTGATCCCAAGGCCTCGGTCTTCGGCGCGAGCCTCTACTTCCAGTTCCTGCGAAGCGCGCTTAACGCCGACAAGTCCATGCCCGGCGACAAGCGCTCAGAACGCCAGCGCGCCGTGGAAGCCCTGGCCCGCGACCCGTGGCTGACCGAAAAAACCAGCGACTTCCTGCACCACCTGCTGGCCTCGCCCGAGGAACTCCTCGACGCCGGCCTCAAGGAATCCCTGCGCAGCGAAGGCAAGATGATTTAAGAAGAAGACAAGAAAGGCGAAGAATGCCTCCGGCGGCCGGGAGGGGCTCAGCCCCTCCCGGACCCTCCCGAAAAAGGGGGTTCTGGGATGGGCGCGGCACGGTGGTCATGTCGATGGTTTTCCGTCCTGCTTATAAGCGCCGTCGTCGCCCTGGCGGGATTGAGCGGGGTCGCCCGGGCCGGGTGCAAACCGGCCGAGTTGCTCGTGGCCGTCGACGCCGGCCACGGACCCAAATCCCCGGGCGCGACCAGCGCCTCGGGACAGCCCGAGTACGCCTTCAACAAACGCCTGGCCGCCGCGGTCAAGGACGCCCTGGTCCAGGCCGGCTTCACCAAGGCCTTGCTCATCGATCCCGTCGGCACGGACCTGCCCCCGGCCGGCCGGGCCAAACGGGCCAACGCCGCCAAGGCCGGGCTGCTCATCTCCATCCACCACGATTCCGCCCAACCCCAGTTTTTCACCACGGCCGTCATCGACGGCAAAAAACGTCGTGTCTGCGACCGTTTCGCCGGCTACGGCGTGTTCTATTCCCAGCGCAATAGACAAGCCGCCGCCAGCCTGGCTCTGGCCCGAGCCGTGGGCCGGGAACTGGCCGCCTCGGGCCTGCCCTTTAGCCCCCACCACGCTGCCGACATCCCCGGCGAAGGCCGGCCCATCGTGGACCCCATCGCCGGCGTCTACCGCTACGACGGATTGGCCGTGCTCCACGCCGCGTCCATGCCGGCCGTGCTGGTGGAGGCCGGCGTCATCGTCAACCCGGCCGAGGAACAGGCACTGGCAACCGATGCCCGCCAAACGCAAACAGCCCGGGCCATAGCCCGGGCTGTAACGGCGTGGTGTCGTGATCAAGGGAAGTAGAAGAGGGGATAAAGCGATGCCTCCGGCGGCCGGGAGGGGGTTCCCCCCTCCCGGACCCTCCCAGCTTGGGGGCCGAGGCATTGCTTCCCCGCCTATGCCAAGCCGCCCAGGCAGGTATACTTCATCACCGAGTATTCATCCATGCCGTAGCGCGAGCCTTCACGGCCCACGCCGCTTTCCTTGACGCCGCCAAAGGGTGCTTCGGTGCAGGAAATGAGGCTCTCGTTGACGCCGACCATGCCGTATTCCAGCGCCCCGGACACGCGCATGGCCCGGCCGATGTCGCGGGTGTAGAGGTAGGCGGCCAGCCCGTATTCGGTGTCGTTGGCCATGGCCACGGCTTCGGCTTCGGTGTCGAAGGTAAAAACCGGGGCCAGGGGGCCGAAGATCTCTTCCTTGGCAAAGGCCATGGCCGGGGTGGCGCGGGCGATGACCGTGGGTTCGAAGAAGTTGCCGCCCAGGGCGTGGGCCTTGCCGCCGCAGGCCAGCCGGCCGCCCTTGGCCACGGCGTCGGCCACCTGGGCGTGCATGCGGGCCACGGCCTTGCCGTCAATGAGCGGGCCTTGGTTCACGCCCTGGTCCAGGCCGTTGCCCACGGACAGGCCGGCCACGGCTTCCACCAGTCGCTTAACAAAGGCGTCGTGGATGCCGGCCTGGACGAGGAAGCGGTTGGCGCAGATGCAGGTCTGGCCGGAGTTGCGGTATTTGCTGGCCATGGCCCCGGCCACGGCGGCGTCGATGTCGGCGTCGTCAAAGACGATAAAGGGCGCGTTGCCGCCGAGCTCCATGGAGACCTTTTTGACGGTCCCGGCGCATTGGGCCATGAGCGCCTTGCCGACCTCGGTAGAGCCGGTGAAGCTGACCTTGCGCACGGTGGGGTTTTCGGTGAGTTCCGCGCCGATGGCCCGGGCGTTGCCGGTGACGATGTTGACCACGCCGGCCGGGATGCCGGCCCGGATGGCCAGTTCGCCCAGGGCCAGGGCGGAGAACGGCGTCTGGGAGGCGGGCTTGATGACCGTGGGGCAACCCATGGCCAAGGCCGGGCCGACCTTGCGGCCGATCATGGCCATGGGGAAGTTCCAGGGCGTGACGATGCCGCACACGCCAACCGGTTCGCGGGTGACGAGAATCATGCGGCCCCGGGCGTTTGCCGGAACGACGTCGCCGTAGGCCCGGCGGGCCTCTTCGGCGAACCAGCGGATGAAGCTCGCGCCGTAGCCGATCTCGCCGGCCGACTCGGCCAGGGACTTGCCCTGCTCCAGGGTCATGAGCCTGGCCAGATCGTCCTTGTTGGCCAGGATGAGGTCGTGCCAGCGCAGAAGCATGTCGGCCCGTTCCAGGGCGGTCATGGCCCGAAGGGCCGGCCAGGCGGCGTGCGCGGCCTCGATGGCCCGGCGGGTTTCCTCGCGGCCGCAACGCGGCACGTGGCCGAGGATTTCGCCAGTGGCCGGATTGTCCACGGCCACGGTCTCGCCGTTATCGGCCGCCGTCCACTGGCCGTCGATGAGGCAGGCTTCCCGGAAAAGGCGCATATCGTGAAGCATCGTCATTTCCTCCTGGGGCATGGCCGGCTGCGCGCCGACGTTTTCGGGCCGTGTAGACGCCTTGCCTGGTTGTGTCAAAACAGACAGAAGACCGATTCCAGCCTCTTGCGGCCTGAAAATCCCGGCATACGGGCCGCTGGGGCCGAAAAACAGGCCATTTGCACAAGAGGCAACCGGCCAAAACGGGTTTCAGCCAGCTCGCGCATTTTTCCGACAAAGACCATGGCCGGTCTACAATTCTGTCGCAGAGCCAGCGACAAAATTGTTTACAGACATATTCTCCAGTGCCATAGATCAATAAAATCAATATATTGTAATATGGCACGCTCCTTGTAGAGTCACGATCGTCCTGACAATTGGCGACAGGAAAAGGAGCGTTATGGAACAGGCGATTTTCGAGGAGCGGCGGGATCAGATCCACCGTACCGGCGAGGGGCCCTTCGAGCTGGCCTGCAACCGCGACAGCCTGGCCGGGGCGGTGTCCCAGCGGGCCTGCGTTTTTTGCGGCTCGCGCGTGGTGCTCTACCCCATCGCCGACGCCCTGCACCTGGTGCACGGCCCCATCGGCTGCGCCGTCTACACCTGGGACATCCGGGGCGCGCTGTCCTCGGGCCCGGAACTGCACCGCCTGAGCTTTTCCACCGATCTCCAGGAAAAAGACGTCATTTTCGGCGGCGAGAAAAAGCTCAAGGCCGCCCTGCTCGAACTCATCGAACGCCATAAGCCCAAGGCGGCCTTTGTCTACGCCACCTGCATCGTGGGCATCATCGGCGACGACGTGGCCGCCGTGTGCCGCGACGTGGCCGAGAAAACCGGCATCCCGGTCATCCCGGTCCAGTCCGAGGGATTTAAGGGCAACAAGCGCGAGGGCTACACCGCCGCCTGCAAGGCCATGTTCACCCTGACCGGCACGGGCGACATTTCCGACATCAGCCCCATCTCCATCAACATCTTGGGCGACTTCAACCTGGCCGGCGAAATCTGGATCATCCGCGACTATTTCAAGCGCATGGGCGTGGAAACCGTGGCCAACATCACCGGCGACGGCCGGGTGGACGACATCCGCCGGGCGCACGGCGCGGCGCTCAACGTCGTGCAGTGCTCCGGGGCCACCATGGAACTGGCCAAGATGATGCAGGAAAAGTACGGCATCCCGTTTATCCGGGCCTCCTACCTCGGCATCGAGGACATGGCCGACTCCCTCTACGCCGTGGCCGAACATTTCAAGGACCGCGACCCGGGCATCATGGAACGCGCCCAGCAGGTGGTGCGCGAGGAACTCTCGGTGCTGCTGCCCCAGCTCGGCCAGTACCGCAAGGACCTCGAAGGCAAGAAGGTGGCCATCTACGTCGGCGGCGCGTTCAAGGCTTTTTCGCTGATTAAGGCCTTCCGGCACCTCGGCATGAAGGTCGTGCTGGTCGGCTCCCAGACCGGCACCAAGGAAGACTACGAGGAGCTGGCCGCCATCTGCGATCCGGGCACGGTCATCGTGGACGACTCCAACCCCTTGGAACTCTCCAAGTTCGTCAAGGAACTCGACGTCGATCTCTTTGTCGGCGGCGTCAAGGAGCGGCCCATCGCCCACAAGCTCGGGGTCGGCTTTTGCGACCACAACCACGAACGCAAGGAAGCCCTGGAAGGCTTTGTCGGGATGCTCAACTTCGCCCGCGAGGTCCACGCCTCGGCCACCAGCCCCATCTGGCGGTTCGTCCCCCGCCGCGAAGCCATGGCCAAGGCCGAAGCCGCCAAGAAGGAGGCCATATGAGCGACTCGCCCTACGTCTCCACCACCAACGCCTGCAAGCTGTGCACGCCGCTGGGCGCGGCCCTGGCCTTTCGGGGCGTCGAGGGGGCCATCCCCTTCCTGCACGGCTCCCAGGGCTGCGCCACCTACATGCGCCGCTACATCATCAGCCATTTCCGCGAGCCCATGGACATCGCCTCCTCGGCCCTGGGCGAAAAGCAGGCCGTCTTCGGCGGCGGGCCCAATCTCAAGAAGGGCATCTTAAACGTCATGAGCAAGTACGGCGCGTCGGTGGTCGGCGTGGCGACGACGTGCCTCACCGAAACCATCGGCGACGACGTTCCCCGGCTCTTGGCGGAATTTCGCAAGGAGTTCGGCGATCTGCCCCTGCCCGAGATCGTCCATGTCTCCACCCCGAGCTACTCCGGCACCCACATGGAAGGCTGGCACGCCGCCGTGGCCGCCCTGGCTTCCCAGCTCGTGCAGGATAAGGCCGAGCCGCAGCGGCGGGTCAACCTCATGCCGGGCTTGGTGTCGCCGGCCGACCTGCGCCACCTCAAGGACATCCTGGCCGACTTCGGCGTTGACGCCACCATCCTGCCCGACATCTCCGACTCCATGGACCGGCCGGCCCTGCTCGACTACGAAAAACTGCCGGCCGGCGGCACCACCCTGGCCGACATCCGGGCCATGTCCGGGTCCCTGGGCTCCATCGAATGCGGCCGGGCCGACCATGTGGCCGAATCGGCCGGGGCCAACCTGGAACGCCGCTTTGGCGTCAAAAACCTCCGGATCGGCATCCCGGTCGGCATCCGCGAGTCCGACGCCTTTTTCGCCGCCCTGGAAGAGTTGACCGGCCTGCCCACGCCGAAAAAGTACCAAGACGAGCGCGGCCGGCTGGTGGACGCCTATGTGGACGGCCACAAGTACGTGGCCGGCAAGCGCGCCATCGTCTACGGCGAGGAGGACCTCGTCATCGCCATGACGGCTTTTTTGGCCGAAATCGGGGTCAAGCCCATCTTGTGCGCCACCGGCGCGACCTGCAAGAATTTCAAGGCCCAGCTCGCCGCCGTGACCGAGGGGCTGTTGCCCGAGCCGCCCGAGGCGCGCGAAGGCGTGGACTTCCACGACATCGCCGAGCAGGCGGCCGATCTGGCCCCGGATCTGCTCGTCGGCCACAGCAAGGGCTACACCTACGCCAAGGCCTGGAACGTGCCGCTTATGCGGGTCGGGTTCCCCATCCACGACCGCTTCGGCGGCCAGCGCATGCGCCATGTGGCCTACGGCGGAACCCAGGAACTTTTCGACCGCCTCGTCAACGTCGTCTTGGAACGCAAGCAGGAAGACAGCGCCGTGGGTTACGGCTATCTCTAAAGGAGCGCGATCATGACCACCGAAAAGGACCTCTCCAAGCACCCGTGCTTCAATCGCGAATCCGCCGGAACCTGCGGCCGCGTGCACCTGCCCATCGCGCCGAAGTGCAACATCATGTGCAACTTCTGCAACCGCAAGTACGATTGCGTCAGCGAATCGCGCCCGGGCGTCACCAGCGCCGTGCTCTCCCCGGCCCAGGCCCTGCTCTACATGGACAAGGTGCTGGAAAAGGAACCCCGCATCACCGTGGTCGGCATCGCCGGCCCGGGCGACCCCCTGGCCAACCCCGAGACCCTCGAGACCATCGCGCTTTTGAAGGACAAGTACCCGCACCTGCTCTTCTGCCTGTCCACCAACGGCCTGGCCCTGCCGACCCACGCCAAGACCCTGGCCGAACTGGGCGTCACCCACGTCACCGTCACGGTCAACGCCGTGGACCCGAAAATCGGGGCCAAGGTCTATTCCTGGGCCCGCGACGGCAAGGTCATCCTGCGCGGCGAATCCGCGGCCGCCCTGCTGCTGTCCCGCCAGCTCGAAGGTATTAAGATCCTCAAGGAACACGACGTCATCGTCAAATCGAACACCATCGTCATCCCGGGCGTCAACGACCATCACGTGCTGGAGGTCTCCAAGACCCTGTCGGAGCTTGGCGTGGACATCCAAAACATCATGCCCATCTTCCCGGTGGCCGACACGCCCTTTGCCGACGTGCCCGCCCCCACCCACGAGCTCATCCACAACCTGCGCGAACAGGCCAAGGACGTGGTGCCCCAGATGACCCATTGCAAGCGTTGCCGGGCCGACGCCGTGGGCCTTTTGGGCAAGGACCTCTCGGGCGAAATGGCCGGCATCCTCGGCGATTGCGCCAAGGCGCTGCCGGGCGTGGACCTGTCCAAGCGGCCCTATGTCGCCGTGGCCAGCCGCGAGGGGCTGCTCGTCAACATGCACCTGGGCGAGGCGCACAAGTTCCAGATATGGAAGCAGGAAGGCGACAACTTCGTCTTCGTCGAGGACCGCTACGCGCCCGAACCCGGCGGCGGCACCAAGCGCTGGATCGACATGGCCAAGCTGCTTCTTGATTGCCGGGCCGTGCTTATCGCCGCCTGCGGCGAGACGCCGCGCAAAGTCCTGGCCGATTCCGGGGTGCTGCCCTACGAATGTTCGGGCCTGGTGGAATCGGCCCTGGCCGAGGTCTACGGCGCGGGCGACCTGTCCAAGCTCAAGAGCCGGCGCAAGGGCCTGGGCAAGGCCTGTTGCGGCGGCGGCGGCGAAGGCTGCTAGGGTCGGCTTCTCGGAAAGGCCGCTCGGTCCCCCGGCCAACGGCTTGCGACACCCCGATTTGTCGGAAACATGAGACAAACGGAAGATTACGACGAAACTATTTAATCGATCACGCAATATCTCATCCTGCAAAGGCGACGCGTTGTGACGAGGCGTCGCCTTTGTTTTGACAAATCACCTGTCCGGGTGTAGGTGCTGAATGTTGTAGTTGGGCCTTGTCGCCCGACCAGGCTGACACATGCTTGCTTGTTTTCTGCATTCGCCTGGAAAACCCGGCAGTCTCTTCGACCCACGCCTGTCTTCGTTGGTCGAATCGCCCCGACCCCATGGATTACATCGTGTCCACTGAAATGCCGGCTGTTCCCGATCAGGATGAGGAACACGACGAGAACCCGCTGGCCCATTGCCGCATCCTGGGCGTGTATTCCCTGGTTAAGGCGGCAGGCACCGGCCACGGAGCCACGACCCGCACCTATGAACAAAAAACCCTGTGGTTCGTGCGCCGTACCGAGGACGACGAATATGTAGTGCAGGCGCTCAACGCCAATTCCATCCCTTCCGGGCCGCTGGCCGTCATCACCAAGGGCGAATTCATCAAAAACTACACTCCTGAAGTCGGATACTACGAAAAGCGCTGCCTGCCCTTTGTCGATTCGCTCAAAAAAAAGCTGGCCCAGGCCGACAAATACCTGGCCGAGGACGACCTGGACGCGGCGGAAAAGGAATTCTGCAAGGCCCTGCTCCTGGACGAGAAGCATCCCAAGGCCAACATCGAGCTTGGCAAAATCCACATGCACAAGGGCGACGGCAAGAAGCTGGCCGCGGCCATGCGCCGGCTTATGAGCAACGACGCCATCTTCCAGGAACAGGAACGCCATCTGTTCAACGAATTCGGCATCAGCCTGCGCAAGGAAAAGCACTTCACCGAGGCCATCGCCTTTTACGGCAAGGCCCTGGAGCACAACGACGCCGACGAGAATCTGCACTTCAACATCGCCCGCGCCCTGGCCGAATCCGGGCATATAGACAGGGCCGTCAGCCACCTGGAAACCGCCCTGTCCCTGGACCCCGCTTTCGACGCCGCCCGCAAATACCGCGATTTTCTGGCCAAGAACGGCGCTGCCGGGGCTTATTCCGAAGGCGGTAGCCCGTCATGAACGTCCCGGACATCAACCACTTCCATTGCCCGCCCGGGGCCAAGGTCATTCTGGAACTGTCAGGGTTGCCGGACAAGCTGGCCACGGTCTGCGTGGGCCATGTGCGCGGCCGTTTTGTCGTCACCCAGGCCCCGGCCGTGCCGGACACCGGCCGCGAGGCCCTCTATCAGCTCCTGTATCCCGACAACACGGCCATCGTGCGCTATCTGCATGACGGCACGGTGGTGGGCTTTTCCACCCAGGTCATCCGGTTTATCCAGATTCCCTTTCCCCTGGTCTTTTTCACCTTTCCCAAGAAGCTCGAATCCCACGACCTGCGCCGCCACCCCCGGGTGGCCTGCTGCCTGCCGGGCCAGGCCTGCGTGGCCGGGGCCGATCTGCCGGGCATGGTCCTTGACCTCAGCCACTCGGGCTGTCTGTTTTCCGCCGCCTTGCCCGAGACCGCGCCGACCAAGACCCCGGCCGTAGCCATAGACGACGACGTGCTGTTGCGCTGCGGCCTTTTCGGCCAATCCCCGGACACGGCCCTGGCCGGGGTGGTCAAACGCGTCTCCCTGTCCGGCCGCCGGCTGGAACTGGGGCTCAAGTTCCGCAAGCTCCCCGACCCGGCCAAAGAAGCTATCGGCTCCTACCTCGACCAGGCCTTGTCCGTGCTGGGCTGACCCCGGATCGCTCCCCAGGCCGCCGCGAGGGCCGAACCGGCCTTTGCGGCGACGCCTCTTTTCCGGCCCTCGCGCGCCAGCGGCGCCTCGGGCTTCTGCGGTAACCCCTTTTCCTTTGGCCTTCCCGCCCGCGTGCGGCCTCGCCGGCCTGCGTCGGCCCTCCCTCGCCGCGGCGCGGCCAATCCGCGCCCCCCCGGCGCTGCCCTGACGGCCGGCTCCATCCCCGGCATAGCCACCCTTGCCCCAACGACAACCGACAAAAATGTCGGACACAAACGCCGTTTTTGGCGACGCCGCTTCCCTTTGCCGGCCAAGACCTTATACTTTCGGGCATTGCCGGGGCATCAGCCATGGCATCAAGTTTGCTAATTGAGAACGAACCCAGGAGGCCGCCATGCTCGTGCCCCTTATCGAAGCCCTGCTTGAGAGGCTTCTTCGCAAAGAACCCGCGCCTGTTCCCTGTCCTGTGGAGCACGACGACCAACGCGGCCGCCGAAGCGAGAAGCGCAAGCAAATCGACTGACACGATACACTTAAAACAAGTGACTCTCACGAATTCTCGACAAGCGTGACGCGGCAGGACTTGATTGCGGCAAAAGCGACACTCTTTTTCTTTTTGCCGTGACATTCTATACTTTATGCAATGAAATCATGTAGGCTGCCACGATTATTGTCCGCCGCGACACAAATGGTTTTCATTGTGCCAAGGCGCAGCGGCAACTGACACGGGAGACGCCTTTTCATGCTTGACGCCAGCGTCCTGCCGCCTTTGCTCCTCACCTTCAAGGTGGCCACCTTGGCCACGGCCCTGGCCGCCCTGCCGGCGGTCTGCCTGGCCCGATTGGCCCAGGTGCGCGATTTCCCCGGCCGCGACGTCGTCGACGCCGTGCTGACCCTGCCCATGGTGCTGCCGCCCACGGTCCTTGGCTACTACATCATCGTAGTGCTCGGCCGGCGCGGCATCATCGGCTCCTGGCTGTGGGACGCTTTCGGGGTGACCATCATGTTCACCTGGCAGGGCGCGGTGGTGGCGGCGGCGGTGGTGGCCTTTCCCCTGGTCTATCGGTCGGCCAGGGCGGCCTTCGAGGGCGTGGACGGCAATCTGGAAAACGCGGCCAGAACGCTTGGGGCTTCGGAGACGGCCATCTTTTTGCGGGTCTCGTTTCCCCTGGCCCTGCGCGGGGTCGTGGCCGGCGTGGTGCTGGCCCTGGCCCGGGCCATGGGCGAGTTCGGGGCCACGCTTATGGTGGCCGGCAATCTGCCGGGCAAGACCCAAACCCTGTCCCTGGCCGTGTACAGCGCCACCCAGGCCGGCAACGACGCCCTGGCCAACGAACTGGTGCTGCTCATTTCCGTGGCCTGCGTGGCGCTTCTCGTGTTCGTCGCCAGAATCGTGAAACCGAAAGCCTAGAGGATGGAACACGCATGAAAAAACTGCTGCTCACCCTGGCCCTGTGCCTTTCCCTGGCCGCTCCGGCCGCGGCCGGCGACATCACCGTCTCCGCCGCCGCCAGCCTCACCGACGCCTTCAATGAAATCAAGGGCGTATTCGCCAAGGACCATCCCGGCATCAACGTGACCTTCAATTTTGCCGCTTCCGGCGCGCTGCTGGCCCAGATGACCCAGGGCGCGCCCGTGGACGTCTTTGCCTCGGCCGACCAGAAGACCATGGACCAGGCCGTCGAGAAAAAGCTCGTCGATGTGCCCACGCGAGTCAACTTCGTCCAAAACGCCCTGGTCATGGCCGTGCCGGCCGACAACCCGGCCAAGATCAAGGATCTGACCAACCTCGCCACCCCGGCCGTCAAGCGCGTGGCCATCGGCAACCCCGACTCGGTGCCGGTGGGCCGTTACACCAAGGCGGCCCTCACCAAGACCGGCCTGTGGGACGCCATTGCCTCCAAGTTCGTCCTGGCCGAGTCCGTGCGCCAGGTGTTGGACTACCTGGCCCGCGGCGAAGTCGATGCCGGCTTCGTCTACGCCACCGACGCCAAGCAGGGCGGCGACAAGGTCAAGGTCGTGGTCGAAGTGCCCGTGGAATCCCCGGTCAGCTACCCCATCGCCGTGCTGGCCGGTTCCAAGGAGAAAAAGGACGCCGCCGCCTTCGTGGCCTTCGTCACCGGCTCCAAGGGACAGGCCATTTTGGCCAAGTACGGCTTCAAGAAGCCCTAGCCCCGTTTTTCGGCGATCCCGGGAACAGCGCCGGGATCGCCGGATCACCAACCGCCGGAGCCGCCCATGCGCATTGTCGTGGACATCCAGAAAACCTACTGCTGCGGCGGACGCGAATTCCATCTCAACGCCGCTTTCGCCGTGACCGGCAACCGGGCCGTGCTGTTCGGAGCCTCGGGCTCGGGCAAGACCCTGACCCTGCGTGCCCTGGCCGGGCTGCTGCGCCCGGACTCCGGCTCCATCAGCGTGGACGGCCGGGTCTTTTTCGATTCCGCCCAGGGCCTCTTCGTGCCGCCCAGGCTTCGCCGCATCGGCTACGTGTTCCAGGACTACGCCCTTTTCCCCCACCTCACCGTGCGCCAAAACGTCGCCTTTGGCCTGTCGCCCCTGACCGGCCGGCTTTCGCCCCAGGCCGCCGAACACGTCCAGAAAACCCTGGCCTTATTTAGCATCGAGGGGCTGGCCGATCTGCGCCCGGCCCGGATTTCCGGCGGCCAGCGCCAGCGCGTGGCCCTGGCCCGGGCGCTGGTTTGCGAACCCGACGCCCTGCTCCTGGACGAACCCTTCTCGGCCCTGGACATTCCCCTGCGCCAGAAGGTGCGGGCCGAGCTGGCCGGCATCCTCTCGCGCCTGGATATTCCGCTGGTCATGGTCACCCACGACCCGGCCGACGTGGCCTTTTTCGGCGGCGAGGTGGTGCGCTACGGCGAAGGACGGGTCATCGACATGCACTCGGCCGAGGACATGCGCCGCTCCATGGTCAAGGTGGCCTAGGGGCGTCCCGCCCTGTTGACGGCCAGCCCGGCCGGGCGTAGCCTGAGCCGAAATTGCCCGGCGAAAACGGCCTGTTGCCGCCAGCCGCCGGATACGGACCGCCATGAGCCTGACCGCCGCCAATCTCGACGCTTCCCTGGCCGTCCTCACCGAGGCCAGCTACCGTGAAGACGCCTCCCTGATCAGCGCCCTGGAAGGGGCCGGCTTCGTCCAGCTTGACCTTGACGGCGACGGCAACGGCACGTCCACGGCCGGCAGCGCCGCCTTCGACGCCTGGACCACGGTCGTCGGCAACCAGACCGTGGCCATCATCGCCTTTCGCGGCACCGACGACATCGATTATTCCACCGATGGCCTGAGCGCCTATCTCGGCAGCGCCGACGCCGCCTACTGGTTCGACACGGTCGGCTATTACGACCAGCTCTCCACCCAAGTGGCCGCCTTCGACGCCGCCGTGGAGACCCTGGGCATCAGCCAGGTCTACGTCACCGGCCACAGCCTTGGCGGCGCGGCCGCCCAGGCCTACATGGCCGAACACGCCAATGACGCCGACACGAGCTACACCGCCGTGGTCTTCGGCTCCATGGGCCTGTCCGGCGGCGACGCCAGCTATGCGACCGACGCGCGCATCGTCAATTTCGTCGCGCCGTCGGATTTTTCCACCCAGCTCGGCACGCAAACCGCCGGCCTGACCCTGAGCTTCAGCGACGGCTCGGGGAGCCTCGACACGGGCCTTGACCTGTCTACGCTGCTGGCCGATCCGGCCTCCTATTTAAGCGTCCACGGCACGGGCCTGTATCTGACCGCCGCCGCCGACTACGACGCGGCCAAAGCCGGCATCCCTTCCACCGAGACAACCACGTTCTTCACGTCCACCGTGACCCTTGGCGGCCTGACCCTGACCGTTTCGCCCCTCGGCTAGCGTCTCCCCGCCGCCCCGGCGCACGCCAACGCCACGCCCGCCACACTTTTTCCCGTCAGGGGGTCCGGGGGGCTTAGCCCCCCGGCCGCCGGAGGCATCTTTACGCCTTTTTACGCCTTTTCCCCACCCCCGCTTCGCGGGGCTTGCGCCCAAGACCGATGGCATCGACGGGGCAGCTGTCCAGACAATCGCCGCAATTGGTGCAGTTGGTTTCCTCGGGCCGGGTCGCCATTTCGCAGACCTTGGCGCATTTGCCGCAGCCGTTGCAGGCCGAGGTTTTGTAGACCTTGAACAGCGCCGCGCCCTTGAAGAGTTCCAGGGCCCCGCCGGTGGGGCAGGCGAACCGGCACCAGGCCCCGGCCAGGGCCAGGCCCAGGACGAAAAACCCCAACACCGCGCCGGTGCGCCACAGCCACAGCGGCATGGCGTGTTCGAAGGTCAGGGCGGCGGCCTGGAAAAAGGCTCCCACCCGGATGGGCACGTCCACCCGGGGCTGGCCCAGGGCGAAATAGACGTAGAGGCACGCGGCCAGGGCCAGGTATTTGCCCGCCGCGCCCCATCGGAAAAGCCGGGACGCGCGGCCGCCGACGGCCCGGCCGAAAGGCGCGAGCTGGCCGGCCAGGGACACGGCCAGTCCGCCCGGGCAGGCCCAGCCGCAAAAGGCCCGGCCAAACAGGATCAGGCTGGCCGGCAGGGCCAGCCAAAAGCCCCAGTACAGGGGCAACAGCCGGCCGTGGCAGGTGATGACCGGGCAGTTCTGGCAGCTCACGTAGGGCACGACAAAGGGACAGCGCAGGATGCCGTAGAGGCTCCACTGCCCAAGGACAGACGCGCCAAGGACCTGGCTGGCCCTGCGCCAGAGCGTCAGCCGCGTTTTCGGGGCGGCCTTGGCCGCCAGGCTCTCAGACATCCTTGACTCCATATTTTTCCACCAGTTCGCGGCCCTTGTCCGACACGGCCGGCACGAAGCCCATGCGCTCGAAATAGGCTTGGCCCTCGGGCGAAACGAGATAGGCGGCGTAGGCCTCGGCCAGTTCCTTGTTTTTGGCGCTTTGCATGACGCCCACGGTGAAGGTCATGGGCGGCGGCGGGAAAAGCTTCTCGTCGATGGGCACGATGTCCACTCGGCCGGCAAAGGCCGGCAGGCGGGTGAGCCGCAGCTCCACCACCGAGACGTCGCCCCGACCGGCGATGACGTCGTCCATGGTGCGCTGGACGCAGCTGCCCATGACAACGGCGTTTTTCTTGGCCGCTTCCAGGACGCCGGCTTTTTCCAGGATTTTGAGCGCGGCCGCGCCGCCCGGGGGCGAAGCCTCCGGGGCCAGCACCACCTTGACGCCGGGCCGGGCCAGGTCGGCCACGCCGGCGATGCCGGCCGGGTTGCCCCTGGGCGTGACCAGCACGTACTGGGTGAAGCACAGGGGCTTGAACCAGGCCATCTTGCCTTCGGCCCGCAGTTTCTTGGCCAGATCAAGCACCCGGCCGGCGAAGACGTCGGTCGTGGCCGAGCCCAAAAGCGACTTGCCCAGGGCGGCGGCAAAGGCTCCGGTATAGACGACCTTGGCTCCGCGCGCCGCCTCGAAGGCGGCGTTGGCCGGCATCATGGCCTCGGCCAACCCGCCGCAAGACCACACCTGCAACACCTCGCCCGTGCCCGAAGCGGCCGCCGGCCGCGCTCCCAGAAGCGCCGTCCCGGCCGAAGCCGCGGCCAATTGCAAAAACCGCCGGCGCGACGCGCCAGTTCTCTTTTCCATGCATCCCTCCCGGCAAAATACACCACTGTTGTCGTGAACCCTGCTTCCTACCCGCGGCAGCGCGCCAAATCCAATACATGCTTCCGATGGCAGGCCCCAAAAACCATCACCCGGGCCGATTTCGGCTTGCCAAAAGGGGTCTTTGCGCGCAAATCCGGGAAGTCGCCTTGACATGGCCCCAGGCCGGCACTAGAAAAATCCCAAACTTTGAGGAGATCATCAGACGATGCCCGCCCGCCTGAGTCCGGTCCGTTCGCGCAAACTGTGCGACCTTGTCATCCAGCAGATCCAGGAAAAGATCTCGCTGGGCATCTTCGCGCCAGGCGCCAAAATCCCCACCGAACCCACGCTCATGGCCCAACTCGGGGTTGGCCGCTCCACCGTGCGCGAAGCCATCCGCGTGCTGGTCAGCGCCGGTTTGCTGGAAGTGCGCCAGGGCGACGGCACCTATGTCTTAAGCGGCGCGTCCGGCCAGGAACCCTTGGAATATCGCCTGCGCCGGGCTACGGCGGTCGAGATCCGCGAGGTGCGCCGCATCATCGAGGTGGAAACCGCCCGTCTGGCCGCCGGCAACCGCACCGAGGCCGATCTGGAAACCATGCGCGATTGTCTGGCTCGCAAGAAAGCCGCCGTTGCCGCCGGCGACACCCACGGCTACGTGGCCGCCGACATCGCCTTCCACTCCGCCGTGGCCGCCGCCAGCGGCAACAGCCTGCTGGCCGATATGTACCGCAGCTTCTGCATGGTTTTTCAGGATTTTCTCGACCACCTCATCGCCGACGTCGGCGTCAACCGCTACCAGGACCACATCCACAACGGCCTCCTCGACGCCATCACCCGCCAGGACGGCCCGGAAGCGGCCCGTTTCGCCATGGAAGGCCTCGACCACTTCACCAGTGACATCAGGACCTTGGAAGAATAGTCCGGGCACGCTTTTTTTTGCGGTTGACAAACGTCAGATGATAAGACAGCAGATCAGCTTGTGCGCGGCGGCTGTCGCCTGCCTGGAGCGGTCCGCCAAGAAACAGCAGATGATATGATGGAGCTGCCCCGTTGCCGTCCAAGGATGGCTCTGCCTGTGCGGGATCGTGGCAGCACAAACATCAGATGATATGACTTAATAGCGCCGGCAGTCGCAACGCCGGCCAAACTGGAGCAGCCATGCGCCTTTCCCGTTCCGTCGTCGCCGTCACCCTGTCCGCCTGCCTCGGCTACTGCGCCGTGCTGGCCGACGCCTCGCCCAGCCGCCAGGAGGCCCGCCAGGCCAGAACGTCCCTGGCCGGCCTTGGCCAGATCCTGCCCCGGGTGTCGCCGGCCGCCTCGGCCGTGTTGACCGCCCGGGAGGGTTTCCGCGAACTGCGCGACATCGTGCAGACCTCGGCGCTGATGCACGACTCCCGGCCTTCGGATGAAGCCGCCCGCCAGGCCCACGTGGCCCTGTGGGCCGCCCTGGAAGGCGACTTGCGGCCGGCCCCGGCCACCGCCGGCCCCGACCCCGCAGGCCTGCTGCCCGGCCAGGACTAGGTCGCGTCCCCGAAAAGCGCATAAGGCATTTCGTCGGAGACAGCGCAAAATCTTGATTTTTATTAATAAAAACCATCGTATTTATTAAGAAACGCTACATGAGGCCGCCCGGTCCGCGCCGCCGCATCAAGGCCTCCTGGCCTATCGGGTTATGTCCGCCGGACAGGGGATAAAGCGGGACCGCCGCCGCCTGCCAATATCTCTCGGCTCCATGGCCGCCCCCACCCACGGGGCGGCGGCCGGCGCGCAAGCCGCGGCGCGCCGGCCCCCCTTTCGGGGGCGCGCTTTTACCCGCCTTCGCCCCCAACGCAAAACATTCGTAATTACCGCAGGATGCCGAGCTTTTTCCGGCCTCTCCCTTGACACTGGGCCATTGGGTTGTTACCCGTTTGGCACTCGAAAGCCACGAGTGCCAAACGGGGACGCGCCATGCCTCTTGCCGAACGCGAACGGGAAGTCCTGACCACCATCATCGAAGCCTATGTCGCTTCAGCCGCGCCCGTGGGCTCCCGCATCGTGTCCAAGCGCAGTTCGCTGGGCCTTTCCGCTGCCTCCATCCGCAACATCATGGCCGACCTCACCGAGGCCGGCTATCTGGAACAGCCTCACACCTCGGCCGGACGCGTGCCCACGGCCAAGGCCTTCCGGCTCTATCTCGACCAGGTCATGCAGGTGGCCCCCCTGGGCGAAGACCAGATGCGCCGCATCCGCGACAACCTCACCTTGGCCGGTCTTGAGATCGACGACGTGCTGCGCCAGACCTCGCGGCTGCTGTCTGGCCTGTCGCTCCAGGTGTCGGTGGTCATCGCCCCCAATCCGGCCGGCGCGCGGTTTAAGCGCATCGACTTTTCCCTGCTCAACCCCGGCTTGGTCATGGTCATCCTGGTGCTCCAGGGAGGCCTGGTGCGCAAGCGCGTCATCGAGACCACCCCGGACGTCACCGCCGACGATCTGATCGTGTGCGCCAATTACCTCAACCATCTCTTCACCGACCGCACCCTGGCCGAAGTCCGGGCCAGCATCGTGCGCGAGATGGACGAGGCCCGGCGTTCGCTCAACGCCCTTTGCCTGCGCGCCCTGACCATGGCCCGCTCGGCCTTCGAACAGGAACGCGCCCCGGCCAGCGAGGTCATTGTCGACGGCACGCCCAACATGCTGGCCCAGCCAGAATTCACCGACGCCGAACACATGCGCGAGCTCATGCGCGTCCTGGAAGAGCGAACGATTTTGCTCGACCTTCTGGACAAAACCGTAAACGAGCTTAAAACGGTCATCATACTCGGCGACGAGTCGGACCAGGCCGCCCTGGCTGATCTCGGGGTCATCACCGCCCCCTACGGGACGGGGACCAGCACCCAGGGCGCCATTGGCCTGATCGGCCCTCTGCGCATGGATTACGCCCGGCTCGTTCCGGTGGTGAACTACACCGCCGGGGCGCTCACCCGGTTGCTCGATCGGCACTATTAGCCTCGACCCGTCCGCGACCGCCCGGGCCTGCCTGGGCTTTTCGTCGCGCCCAAACGTTTGTTGTGGAGGAATCATGGCCCCTGAGGAAAAACTGCCAGACGCCGAAACCGCCCCCGAAACCCCGGCCGAGGAAACCCCGGCCACCCCGGAGGACACCATCGAACGCCTGCGCGCCGAACTCGCCGCCGAAGCCGACAAGCGCCTGCGCGCCCTGGCCGAGACGGAAAATCTCAAGAAGCGGCTAATCAAGGAAAAGGAAGATTTCCAGAAATACGCCACCGAAAGCCTGGTCTCGGAACTGATTCCGGTGCTGGACCACCTCGACCTGGCCCTGGCCCATGGCCGAGGCAACGAAGCCTGCAAGGACTTCGTCGTCGGCGTGGACATGACCCGCAAGGCCTTCATCGACATCCTGGCCCGCCACGGCGTCACGGAATTCGGCGCGGTCGGCGAAGCCTTCGATCCTGAGACCCACGAGGCCATCGGCGTGGCCAATGTGGCCGGTCTGGCCGAGGACGCCGTGGCCCAGGTGGTCCAGCGCGGCTACATGCTGCGCGGCCGGCTGCTGCGCCCGGCCAAGGTCATGGTCAACAAGGCGCAATAAATCGTTTTTTCCAATTTGCCCCTTTACTCGCCGAAAACGGGGCTTATATAGCACTCGTTCGTGAAATAATACGCCTCACGGCACACGCACATACAGGCAATGATAAGGAGGAAAGGCTGATATGGGTAAAATCATCGGGATCGACCTCGGGACCACCAACTCCTGCGTTTATGTCATGGAGGGCAAGGACCCGAAGTGCGTCACCAACCCCGAAGGCGGACGCACCACCCCGTCCATTGTGGCCTTTACCAAGGAGCGGCTGGTCGGCGAGATCGCCAAGCGCCAGGCCGTGACCAATCCCGAGCGCACCATCTTCGCCATCAAACGCCTCATGGGCCGCCGTTACGACGCCCCCGAGGTCAAGCATTGGCTGGAGCACTGCCCCTACAAGATCGTCGAGGGCCAGGGCGGCGACGCCTATGTCGAGGTCGAGGGCAAGAAGTACAGCCCGGCCGAGATCTCGGCCATTATCCTCGGCAAGCTCAAAAAGGACGCCGAGGCCTATCTCGGCGAGCCTGTCACCGAAGCCGTCATCACCGTGCCGGCCTACTTCAACGACGCCCAGCGCCAGGCCACCAAGGACGCCGGCCGCATCGCCGGCCTTGAGGTCAAGCGCATCATCAACGAGCCCACGGCCGCGTCCCTGGCTTACGGCTTCGATAAAAAGGCCA
Organism: Solidesulfovibrio magneticus; assembly: GCA_002482565.1. Lineage (GTDB taxonomy): Bacteria > Desulfobacterota > Desulfovibrionia > Desulfovibrionales > Desulfovibrionaceae > Solidesulfovibrio > Solidesulfovibrio magneticus_B. Next base: position 11,786 of record DLGG01000067.1, on the reverse strand, counting down.
ACGAGAAGATCGCCGTCTTCGACCTTGGCGGCGGCACGTTTGACATCTCCATCCTCGAAGTCGGCGACAACGTCGTCGAAGTGCGCGCCACCAACGGCGACACCTTCCTTGGCGGCGAGGACTTCGACCATCGCGTCATCAGCTATCTGGTCGACGAGTTCAAGAAAGAGAACGGCATCGACCTGTCCCAGGACCGCATGGCTCTGCAGCGTCTCAAGGAAGCCGGCGAAAAAGCCAAGAAAGAACTGTCCACCGCCATGGAGACCGAGGTCAACCTGCCGTTCATCACGGCCGACGCCTCCGGTCCCAAGCACATGATGGTGAAGATCACTCGCGGCAAGCTCGAATCCCTGGTTGACGACCTGGTCAAACGCACCGTCGAGCCCTGCCGCAAGGCCCTGGCCGACGCGGGCCTCAAGGCCTCGGACATCGACGAAGTCGTGCTGGTCGGCGGCATGACCCGCATGCCCCTGGTCTCCAAGACCGTGCAGGAGTTCTTCGGCAAGGAGCCCAACCGCTCGGTCAACCCCGACGAGGTCGTGGCCATGGGCGCGGCCATCCAGGGCGGCATCCTGGCCGGCGACGTGAAAGACGTGCTGCTCCTCGACGTCACCCCGCTGTCGCTTGGCATCGAGACCCTGGGCGGCGTTTTTACCAAGCTCATCGAGCGCAACACCACCATCCCGACCCGCAAGAGCCAGGTGTTCACCACGGCGGCCGACAACCAGCCCTCGGTGTCCATCCACGTGCTCCAGGGCGAGCGGCCCATGGCGAACGACAACATGACCCTTGGCCGCTTCGAGCTGACCGGCCTGCCGCCGGCGGCCCGGGGCATCCCCCAGATCGAGGTCACCTTCGACATCGACGCCAACGGCATCGTCAACGTCTCGGCCAAGGACACCGGCACCGGCAAGGAGCAGTCCATCCGCATCACGGCCTCCTCGGGCCTGTCGGAAGCCGACATCCAAAAGCTCATCAAGGACGCCGAGTCCCACGCCGAGGACGACAAGAAGAAGCAGGCGCTCATTGAGATCCGCAACCAGGCCGACACCCTGGTCTACACCACCGAGAAGTCCCTGGCGGAACTCGGCGAGAAGATCGACGGCGTCACCCGGGGCGAGATCGAGGCCAAGCTCAACAACGTCAAGGAAACCCTCAAGGGCGAAGACGCCGACGCCATCAAGCGCGCCACCGACGACCTGTCCCAGGCCTCGCACAAGCTGGCGGAAAAGCTCTACCAGCAAAAGGCCGAAGAGGGCGGACAGCCCGGCGGTCCCCAGGCCGGCGCGGCCGGCGGACAGCCCGGCGGCAAGGCCGGCGGCGACGACGACGTGGTCGACGCCGACTACACCGAAGTGAAATAACGACCAGTCCCGCGCGGGCTTGCCTTCGCCGGCCATTGCGCGTATCGAAAAGCCTGACCCGTCCCCGGACGGGTCGGGCTTTTTTTGTGCCCTCACGCCACGGCGGCCCGGCCGCCAAACCCCGGTTCGCCCAATGAACGTCACGACCACGCATCGCCCCTTTGCCCCGCGCCTGGTGGCCGGGCTTGTCGCCTGTTTCCTCGCCGCCTCGCTCGCCGGTTGCGCCGGGAGCTTTTTCGGTTCCTCCCAGCCGGCTCCCGGGCCCACGCCGACGCCGCCCCCGCCGCCGGTGGTCCAGCCCGAGCCGACGCCGCCGCCCAAGCCGGCCTTTGCCAATTCCATCGCCATGCTGCTGCCCCTTGGCGGCCCGTTTCGGGAATTCGGCGGCCGGGTGCAAAAGGGCGTCAAGGCCGCTCAGGACCAGCTGGAAAAGGCCGGCACGCCCCTGGACGTCCACGTCATCGACGCCACCCAACCAGGCTGGCTCGACGCCGTGCGCAACCTGCCGCCCGAGGTCACCGTGGTCGGCGGCCCCATGCACCGGCTGACGCTCAAGGAACTCGAAACCGCCGGCATGTTGCCGACCCGCGTGTTCGTGGCCTTCATGCCGTCCCTGAACGAAGCCCGGGAAGGCGTGGACGCCTGGCGCTTTTTCCCCAGCGCCGAGGACGAGATCGACGCCCTGTTGCGGCTGGCCAATGGCGACTACGGCATCAACCAGTTCGCCGTGTTGCGTCCCGGCGACCGCTACGGCCAGACCATGGGCGACGCCTTTGCCCTGGCCGCTTCCAAAATCGGCGCGCAGATCACCGCCACCGGCGTCTACAATCCCCAGGACCCGGCCAGCTGGGAAACCGCCGTGGCCGACATGCTGCACACCAGCGGCAGCCGTCCGGGCTTTGGCGCGGTGTTTTTGCCCGACGAGTGGGCCAGGGCCGACAAGGTGCTGCCGTCCTTTTTCAAGAACCGCGTCGAGGATCTGCTGATCCTCGGGCCGCAGCTGTGGACCGAGGCCCTGTACCGGGCCGCCGCCACCAAGGCCCAGATCAACATCCAAAACTACCGTCTGGCCGTGTGCCCCGGCGCTTGGTGGCCGGAAAACCAGGGCCAGGCCACCCAGCAGCTCGTGGCCGCCATGCGCGCCCAGGGCGTGGAGCATCCCGACATGTGGGAAGCCGTGGGCTTCGACTTCGCCCGCATGGCCGCCCGCCTGGGCCGTCTGCCCCAGGGCTTGCCCCCCCAGGACGTCAGCGCCCGGCTGGCCCAGGCCGCAACCGGCATGGACTTCAGCATGGCCCCGCTGTCCTACGGCCCCGACGGCAAGGCCCATGTGTCCATGTATCTGTTCAGGCCCTCGGTCACCGGCCCGGTGCTGCTCGATCCCGAAGGCTTCCGCCAGCGCCTGAATGCCATCCGGCAAAAGGCGCTGGAGAATCCGGCCCCGGAAAACGAGCAGTCCTATTCGCCGGCCCAGCCGGCTCCGGGGCAGGCTCCGGCCGCGCCCGGGCAGCCCGGCGTTCCGGCCCAGCCGGGTCAGCCCGTCCCAGCCCAGCCCGTGCCGGCCGCGCCGGTCCCGGCCCATCGCCAGGCGATTTCGATTTCCCAACCCCAAGGATAACGACGTCATGCCCATCTCTTCCGAAGACGCGGCCAAGGTGGCCAAGCTGGCGCGGCTGCGCCTGGACGACGACAAGCTCGAACGTTTCGCCGGCCAGATGGACGGCATCCTGGCCTACATGGAAACGCTTGGCTCGGTGGATACGGCCGGCGTGGAGCCGCTGTACAGCCCCGTGACCCACGAAACGCCCATGCGGGCCGACGTGGCGTCCAAGGGCTGCTCCCGCGACCAGATCCTGGCCAACGCCCCGGCCACCGACGGCCAGTTCTTCATCGTCCCCAAGATCGTGTAGGCGCGGGGCGCAGGCGCACGTTTTCCCGCGAGTCCAAACGCCAAGAGCGGTCTGATGTCCGGTTCGAGAATCTATGTGCTAAACGGCGACGGGGGTGAACTCCTCCCCATGGAGGAACAGGCCTACGACGCCGAAAGCTTGCTCCAGGAATCCCTGGCCGCCCAACCCGACCTTTTGCCGGGCTGGCAAATCGATCCCGACACCCCTCGCCGCTGGCTGCTTGTCAAACGTGAGGCCGGCGTGCCTTGCCAACCCGACAGCGGCGATTTCTGGTCCCTGGACCATGTGTTTCTCGATCAGGACGCGGTGCCGACTCTGGTCGAATGCAAGCGGAGTTCGGACCGGCGGTTGCGTCGGGAAGTCATGGGACAGATGCTTGATTACGCCGCCAACGCCACGGCCTATTGGCCCAAGGGAAAACTCCGTTCCCTGGCCACGGAGACGGCCGGGGCGGGCAAGGAGTCCGTGGAAGAAGCCATACGCCGCCTGCTGCAACTGCCGGAACTCCCCACCGACGAGGAACAGGACGCCTTCTGGGAAACGGCGGACGCCAACGTGGCCCAAGGCAGGATACGGCTGCTTTTTGTCTCCGACGCCATCCCCAAGGAGTTGCGGCGCGTCATCGAATTTCTCAACGCCAAGATGAAAGACGTGGAAATCCTCGGCGTTGAAATCAAACAGTTTGTCGGCAGCAACAATGCGCTACGGGCCTATGTCCCCAGCGTCATCGGACAAAACGAACGAGCGCTGGCCAGCAAGTCCACGGCCAAACGCAAGCACGAAACCATGGAAAGCCTGCTGGCGGCGTATCCCAACATGACGGCCTTCGAAGCCGTCATCGCCTGCGCCGAAGAGCATGGACACCGCGTCGAGCCGGGGATCACGAATTTCTCCGTCAAATGCGCCCTTGGCGACAGATGGCTGACCTACGCCTTCGGCAAGCCGGCCGGTCCGGTCCTGCAGTTTACGACTGAATACATGGGCAGCCTGCCGGACCTCAAAAAACGTCTGGAAACGACGCTTAAGCAGTTGGGCCACGCCATGACCGGGAAAAACGCCATCAACGTCCCTGTCAGCCAAACCGGCGAAGCGGCGCTACGCGCCCTGCCGGCCGTCATCGGCGCCTTGAACGACTACCGCGCGGCAAACGCGTCCGCATAGCGCGAAAGGAAGCATCATGTCCGACATCACCACCCTGTCCCTGACCGAAGTACGTGCCAAGCTCGCCCGTAAGGAACTCTCCGCCGTCGAGGCCACCAGCGCCTGTCTGGCCCGCATCGAAGCCACCGAGCCGAAAATAAACGCCTTGCTCCACTACGACGCCGAGGCCGCCCTGGCCGCCGCCAAGGCCCTGGACGCCGCCGGCCCCGATCCCGACCAGCGCCTGTGGGGCGTGCCGGTCCTTATCAAGGACGCCATCTGCGTCAAGGACGCCCCCACCACCTGCGGTTCCAAGATCCTGGAAAATTTCACGCCCTTCTACGACGCCTCCTGCATCGAGAAAATGCGCGCCGCCGGAGCCGTTATCCTGGGCAAGGCCAACATGGATGAATTCGCCATGGGTTCGTCCACGGAAAATTCCGCCTACAAGGTCACGGCCAACCCCTGGGACCTGGGCAAGGTGCCGGGCGGTTCCAGCGGCGGGTCCGCCGCCGCCGTGGCCGCCGGCCAGTGCTTCGCCGCCCTGGGCACCGACACCGGCGGCTCCATCCGCCAGCCCGCCGCCTTTTGCGGCACCGTCGGCATCAAGCCCACCTACGGCCGCGTCTCCCGCTACGGACTGGTCGCCTACGGCTCCAGCCTCGACCAGATCGGGCCGCTGACCCGCACCGCCGACGACGCCGCCGCCGTGCTTAGCGTCATCGCCGGCCACGATCCCAAGGACTCCACCTCCGCCCCCCGCGACGTGCCCGACTTCGAGGCCATCCTGGCCGGCGCGGCCGATCTGGCCGGCCTGACCATCGGCCTGCCCGACGAATACTGGGGCGAAGGCGTGGACGCCGAAGTGCGCGACGCCTGCCGGGCCGCCGTGGACACGGCCAAATCCCTGGGCGCGAAAGTCGTGCCCGTGTCGCTGCCCCACACCCCCTACGCCGTGGCCACCTACTATATCGTGGCCATGGCCGAAGCCTCCTCCAACCTCGCCCGCTTCGACGGCGTGCGCTACGGCTACCGCGCCCCCGAAGCCCAGTCCCTGGAGGAACTCTACGAACTCTCGCGCTCCAAGGGCTTCGGCCCCGAAGTCCAGCGCCGCATCGTCATCGGGGCCTACGTCCTCTCGGCCGGCTACTACGACGCCTACTACCGCAAAGCCGCCCAGGTCCGACGCCTCATCCGCCAGGATTTCCTTGCCGCCTTCGAAAAATGCGACGTCATCTGCGGCCCCACCTCGCCCTTCGCCGCCTTCACCATCGGCCAGATGAGCGACGATCCGCTGCAAATGTATTTGAGCGACATCTTCACGATTTCGCTTAACCTCGCCGGCCTGCCCGGCCTGTCCATGCCCGTGGGCCTGGGGGCAAGCTCGACCATGCCCATCGGCATGCAGCTGTTCGGGCGCGCCTTCGACGAAGCCGCCATCCTGCGCACGGCCAAGGTCCTCGGCAACGCGCTGCCGCCGCTGCCCCAGCCGACGGCTATGTAGGCGGGAGAGGAAGAGCAAGAGGAAGAGTGCCTCCGGCGGCCAAAGGGGCTGAGCCCCTTTGGAAACCCCACCTGTGAGGCGAGGGCCATAGCCACTGTGTCGTTGAACGACGGTCGGTAAACGGGATTCCAAAGGGCGGCAGCCCTTTGGCCGCCGGAGGCTTCCCCCCTGATCATCCCCCAACCATCCATCACCCCATGCGCATAGCCGTCGCCGTTTCCGGCGGATCGGACAGCCTGCTGGCCCTGGGACTCCTGCGCGCCGCCGGCCACGACGTCGCCGCCCTGCACGCCCATTTCCTGCCGCCGGGCGACAAGGCCTTGGCCCTGGTCGAAGCCATCGACGCCCAGTGCCGCGCCCTGGGCGTGCCCTTTGCTGCTGTCGATCTGTCGCGGGAATTTCGCCACCGGGTCATCGACCCCTTTGCCGCCGCCTACGCCGCCGGGCGCACGCCCAACCCCTGCGCCGCCTGCAACCGCGACATGAAATTCGGCTTGCTCCTGGACGCCGCCCTGACTCAGGGAGCCGAAGCCATCGCCACCGGCCACTTCGCCCGCATCGAACAAACGCCGACCAGCCCGGCCCTTTTTCGGGGCGCGGACGACACCCGCGACCAGAGCTATTTTTTGAGCCTCGTGCCGCAACATGCCCTGGCCCGGGCCGTTTTTCCCCTGGCCGGCCGGCGCAAGGCCGAACACCCGGCCGCCCTAGCCGAGCTTTCGCTGACCCCGCCGCTGCCTAGCGAGTCGCGTGAAATCTGCTTCGTGCCCGGCGATGACTACCGCGCGTTTCTGGAAAATGAGGGTTTCCCCCTATCCGGCCCCGGCCCCATCGTCCTGGCCGACGGCACGCGCCTGGGCACGCATCAGGGGCTGTGGCGGCACACCATCGGCCAGCGCAAGGGCCTGGGCATCGCCTACAGCGAACCGCTTTACGTCATCGACAAGGACCCGGCCGCAAACGCCCTTATTGTCGGCGTCAAGGCCGAGCTGGCCGCGACCTTTTGCCGCACTGGCCCGGCCAACTGCCTCGTGCAGCCGGAGCACTGGCCCGAAGCCGTCCTGGCCCAGACCTGCTACCGCATGAAGCCCCGGCCGGCCGCGGCCCGGCTGACGGACGACGGCGGTCTCGACATCATTTTTGCCGACCCAGTCGCCCGCCCGACCCCGGGACAGGTGGCCGTCCTTTACGACGCCGACGGCCGGGTGCTGGCCGGCGGTGAGATCATCGCCGCCCCCGGCCTTGTCATCCCGGAAAACCTTGGCTAAATGGCCTTGACCCCGCATCCCGGGGTCCGGGAACCATCCTCCATGCCGACTACCGACAACCGCCGCCTGCTTTGGCTCCTTCTGGCCGCCCTTTTGGTCACGGCCGTGGGCCTGCGTCTGCCCCACCTGGGCGATCCGTCCCTGTGGTGGGACGAGTTCATTACCCTAGGCACGGCCCTGCTGCCGGTTAGGCGGATGCTCCATACCCTTACCGTCATCGGCCCGTCGGATTTCGGCGGCGAGTTCTTTCCGCCGCTCTACCACCTGATCACCCGGGCCGTGCTGACCGTCACCCACGACGACGCGGCTCTGCGCGGCATCAGCGTCGTGGCCGGCACGGCCACTGTGGCCGTGATGTACGGCTTTATCGGGGAAATCTTCACCCGCCGGGCTGGCCTTTTTGCCGCCGCCCTGACCACCTTGTGCGTCTACCACATCCACTATTCCCGGGAACTTCGCCCCTACAGCCTCTTCACCCTGCTGGGCCTGCTGTCGTTGTGGTCGCTTTACCGCGCCCTTAATCGGGGAGGGCTGACCAACTACGTCGCCTACGCCGCCGCCACCACGGCCATGTGCTACAGCTCGTCCATGGGCACCACCAACATCGGGGCGCAGGGGCTTTTTACCGCCTTTTTCCTTCTGCACGGCCTCATTTCCCGGGAGCTGACCCCGCGCCAGGCCATCGGCAAAGGGCTGGCCCTGGCTGCTTGCGTGGGCGTGGTCGGGCTGTGCTTCCTGCCCTGGCTGCCGGCCTACCGCAACATTTTTGCCTTGCTGCGCCAGGAAAAATCCCCCGGCATCCCGGAGGGGTTTGTCGTCAGCGTACTGACCGAATTTTTCTCCTACGCCGCGCCCAAGCGGGGCTTGCCCTGGCTGCCTCTGGCGCTCGCCAGCCTTGGTGGGCTGGGCGTCGCCGTCGCGAAACCCCGCCTGCGGCCGGGCCTCGTTTTACTGGCCCTTTTTGCCCTCATGCCCGTGGCCGCTTTCCTGCTGGCCGGCACCAAGCTCGAAATCAGCTCGCGCTATGTCTTCAACGCCTTGTTCGCCCTGCTCGCCCTGGCCGGGCTGGGCCTGGACGCCGCCCTGAACACCATTGCCGATTACGTCGGCCTCTCGCCGTCGCGGCGCGCTTTTGCCCTGCCCCTGGCCGGCCTCGGCTGCTGCCTGCTGCTTTGCGCCGTGGATCTCTCCACCCTGCCGTCCTATTACCGCCGCGAGACATCGTACAACAAGGAACTGGCCGACTATCTGGGCTGGAACAAAAACAACGTCGAGTACCTTTTCCTGCAAAGCAACCGCAACCCCAAGCTCATCACCGGCTGGTACCTACCCGGCGTCTACAAGACCTTGGCCCACTACCAGCCCAAGGGCTACAAACGCGCCTACCACGTCATCCAAAGCGACTTGACCCCGGCCGTCAAACCCTTTCCCATGCAAAAGGTCGCCCGGTTCATGGATTCCGCCGTCTACCGCCTGGGGCTTGTGAGCGCCGCTCCGGTGGTCCTTTTCCCGGATACGGCCGGAACCGCCCGCTACGTCGACAAATTCCATGACTACAATTTTTACATGGATTGCGAGGAAGCCGACAACATCGCCCCGGAGAGCCGCTACCACACGCTCACCCACTACGATTACGAGCGCCCCGGCCACGTGCTCTACCGCTTCGTCGCCGCCTCGGGCACGGCCTACGCCGCCGGCCGGCTGTCTCTCGACTTCTCGGCCAGCTTCCTGGAGGGCATCTCGTCCGATTCCCGGGTGACCATCGCCCTGGCCGTCGGCGACGGCCCCTTGGTCGCCCTGGAGACCCTGACCGGCGACGCTTTCCTCGGGCCCGACGGCAAGCTTGTTGCGCCCAACTACGAAAAACGCCGCTTCATCCACCGCACCTATCCCTTGCCCCAGGCCGTTGCCGGCGCGTCAACCCTGCGTCTTCGCATCGACTACGGCCCGGTGGCCAATCCCGGCGTCATCGAGGTGACCGGCCTGGAACTGACCGCCACGCTGACCGGCCGCCCGACAAACGCCGATCCGGCCCAAAGCGCCTTGGAGCGCGTGGCCGCCAATAACGCCATGGCCGCCTGGACGCCCGGCCAGACCCGTCTGGACGCCGCGCTTTACGCCTTCCCGACCCGGCCCGACATCCCCCAGGGGCCGGGCAATCCGGCCGACGCCCTGCCCGGCTTCCTGGCCGAACACCCCGGCCTCGAACCGGTATTGACCATCCCCGGCCCGGACGGAAAGCCGGCCTACGTCCTCTACGATCCCGCCCTGTCCCGGCCTTTCGTCCCCCTGGCCGAAGGCCGGCCGGCCCGGCTCCTGGAAAACGACGCCGCACCGACCGAATTCGCCTCCCTCAAGCTCACGGGCGCGCTCAACCGGCCAAGGCTGGCCGTGGCCGGGCGCAACCTGGACATCGGGGTCCTCGCCCCGTCGCCCTCGACGCTGCTTTTGACCCGCTCCGGCGTCGGCGTGCTACGCTTCGAGCCGAGCTTTGCCCGGGAATCGGAGGCCCTGGCCGCCTTTCCCCTGGCCTACAACATCCGCAAAAACGACGATGAGGACTGCCTGGCCTGCCGCGACGCCGCGCCCTGTTCGCTTACCGTGCCGCTGAGCTCGGCCTATCCCGTCAAGGAACTGCGCATCCTGTCCTATCCGCGCATTTTCGCCGACAAGGCCGGCAAGAACCGCCTGACCGTGTCGTTTTCCGAGGATGGCACGACGTTTACCAAGCTCGACGCGCTGGTCAGCAACCGTTCCGGCCACTGGGAAGGACTCATGGTGCGCCGGATTTCCGTGCTGCGTTTCAAAAAGCCCATCCACAACGGTTTCGTGCGCTTCGATTTCTCCGGCCCGGGCGTCCAGCTGTGGTCGCGCGACGACACGCCCATGCGCATTGAAGCGGTCCTGGACACCTCGGCTTTCACCGGCCTGCCGGCCCCGGCTGGCCCCTTTGCCGTCGAACTGCTCCAAAACGGTGGCCAGCCGCTTTCCCTTTTCCTCACGCCCGAAATCCTGCCCTACCGGCCGGATCTCCAGGACAATTACTAAATGCCGCTCGACGCTTGCCAGCTCCGCCAGGAGAAAAAAGCGTGAGCCGCGCCCTGGCCAAGGCGCTCTCCAGCCAGTGGGCGGCCACCCTCTACGCCGCCGCCGTGTCCGTTGGGCTGACCTTCCTGCTAGGCCGGGCGCTTGGGCCGGCCGTGTTCGGCGAATACTCCTACATCCTCACCCTGGGATCGCTTTTCGCCATCCTGCAGGACGGCGGCTTTTCCACCCTGGTCTTTCGCGAAACGGCCAAGGCCGGGCTGGCCCATGTCCCGGGCCGGCCGCCGCTTCTGTCCCTGGCCCTGGGCCATCTGCTGGCCGTGACGCTGTTCGGGGTCTGTCTGGTTCCGCTTTTCCCGGACGGCGAGCGCCTGCCCCTGGGCGCGGCCGTGGCTTACTACGCCCTTTTTTGCGCCTCTTCGCTGGTTTCCTCCGAACTCAAGGGTCGCAACAACTTCGCGGCCGAGGCCTTGTGGCGGGCCGTGGTGCGCACGGCCACGGCCCTGGCCGCCGGGTGCGCCCTGCTTTTCCCGTCGCCCGGCCCCCTGGCCGTCTTCGCCGGCCTGGCCGTGGGCCAGCTGTTGGCTCTGGCCACGCCTTACGCCAGGCCGCTGCGCACGCGCCCGAAGCTTGGCCTGTACCGCGACGTCTACGCCCCCTGCGCCGCGTTCTTGTGCATCTCGGCCGCCACCACCATCTACTTCCGCTGCGACATCGTGCTGCTGAAATTCCTCACCGGCGATGACGCCACCGTCGGCAACTACGCCGCCGCCTACCGCCTCATCGAAGGCGTCATCATGCTGGCCACGCCCCTGGCCCACGTGTTTTTCCGCAAACTGCGCGTAAGCCTCGACGACCAGGGCGCTTTTGGCCGCTCTTTTCGCCTCATGCTCGGCGTCATGATCGCCCTGGCCGTGGGCGCGACCCTGGGCGGCCTCATCCTCGGCCCGTTTATCCTGCGTCTGGCCTTTGGCGACAAATACGCCGCCGCCGAACCGCTCCTGGCCTGGCTTTTGGCCTCGCTGCCCTTTATCCTGCCCAACTACGTCCTGACCCAGGGGCTGGTGGCCCTGGGCCGCGAGCGCTACTACGCCGCCATCACCATCATTGCCGCCGGGCTCAACATCGCCCTCAACTTCCTGCTGATTCCCTTGCTTGCCGCCAAGGGCGCGGCCCTGGCCACCGTGGCAACCGAAGCCGCCCTGTGCGCCGGCCTCGGCTGGGCCTTTATGCAGTGGGGATTCACGAAGAAGTGAGCACGAGGCTCCGCTCCGCCGATGGGGATGGCATCATCCCCCCGGTGGGCACGAGCAAAACCCGCTCTTCTCCTTCCCCTTTCCCGCTCACAGCCTGACGCCGTCGGGATCGTGACGCGCGTAGGCCGCGCGGGCGCGGTCGAAACTTGTGGTGGCGTAGCAATAGGCGCAGCCGAACAGGCAGCGGTCGTAAGCCCCGATGTCGCGGCTTTTGACGCAGCCGCAGCCCGGGCGCTGGCCGGGGTCGCGGGCGGCGGCCACGGCCCGTCCGGTACGGGCGGCGATCCAGTCGCCGTCGA
>DLGG01000017.1 GCA_002482565.1 Solidesulfovibrio magneticus | reverse complement strand
GAATTTGGGTTTCCGGCTGGCGGAAGCCGCCAGCCGGAAACCCAAATTCCAACCCCCAACTCGTCAGCGAAAAGGGCTGTTTTGGGCGCGATCAAAGCCTCGCGCCCAAAACAGCCCTTTTCGCATTTTCCGAGTCGATAAAGCTGCTCAATTAAAGCGAACAATGCCCTAACAGGTGGGGTTTCCAAAGGGGCTCAGCCCCTTTGGCCGCCGGAGGCACTCTTCTCTTATCCTCTTCTCTCCCCTCAGTAATTCGGCCGCGCCATGATGGTGCGGACGGCTTCGCGCATCCGGTCGCGGATCAGCGCGTCGCTGACCGGTTCGTTGATGACCAGACTGACGGCCTGCCGGTAGCGGGCCGGCAGTTTGTTGAGCGTTAGCGCGTAGAGATCCTCGATGTCGGTGCGCGTGGCGACGAACTCCGGGAACTCCTCGAGCACCATGGGGATGAAGTTGATCACGCGTTCTTCGTTGCCGTTGCGGATGGAATGGAAATCGAGTCCAAGCGCTGCAAAGTCCATGGCATCCTCCGCAAAAATCGTCTTTTGATCCTTGTTACCCGGACTTGCGCAGATTGCAATGCCTTTTGGACGGCAGCCCCTGTTCGTGCCAGCGCCAGGCCGTGGCCACGATGTCGCGCAGAGCCCCGTAGCGCGGGTTCCAGCCCAGTTCCCGGATGATGGCTCCGGAGTCGGCGTAAAGCCCTGGCGAGTCGCCGGCCCGGCGGGGGCCTTCGACCATTGGCACGGGCTTGCCCGAGACCTCTTCCACGGTGCGGATCACTTCGCGCACGGAGTTGCCCGTGCCGGTGCCGAGGTTGTAGACGGCGCTCTTGCCCCCGTCCAGGAGCCGTTTGACGGCCAGGATGTGGGCGTCGGCCAGGTCGGCGACGTGGATGTAGTCGCGAACCGCCGTGCCGTCCGGGGTAGGGTAGTCCGTGCCGAAGACTTCCACCCGGGGGATGCGGCCCAGGGCGGCGGCGATGACCAGCGGGATCAGATGGGTCTCGGGATCGTGGTCCTCGCCGATCTGCCCGTCCGGATCGGCCCCGGCGGCGTTGAAGTAGCGCAGGGCCGTGTAGGTCATGCCGTAGGCGGCGTCGAAATCCTTGAGCATCTGTTCGATCATGAGCTTGGACGTGCCGTAGGGGCTCATGGGCCGGGTGGGGTGGTCCTCGGTCAGGGGCACGCGCTCGGGCGCGCCGTAGGTGGCGCAGGTGCTGGAGAAGACGATGTGGGGACAGCCGGCCTTGCGCATGGCCGAGAGCAACGACAGGGAGCCGGCCACGTTGTTGCGGTAGTATTTTTCCGGGTCGGTCACGGATTCGCCGACGTAAGCGAAGGCGGCGAAATGGAGCACGGCGGCGGGTTTGAATTCGGCGAACACTTCGTCGAGTTCGCCGCGGTTGAGGATATCGCCGCGCACCAGCGGCCCCCAGTTCACGGCCCAGTCGTGGCCGTAGACCATGTTGTCGTAGGTGATGGGCGTGAATCCTGCCGCGGCCAGCGCCTTGCAGGTATGGGAGCCGATGTAGCCCGCGCCGCCGGTGACCAGAATGTTGGTGGCCATGATCCGTTCTTCCTTGGTTTACTTGTCCGCGAGGATCGCCGTAAAGGGCTTGTCCGCGTCCTTTTTGCCGCGCCCCTGGGCAGGCGCGCCCAGGGTCATGGTCATTTCACGATAAAACGTGGTGGCGCTTAAGCGCAAGGAAAGTCCCTGTCCCGGGGAGAGCTTGCCCAGGCCCAGTTCCTGGGCCGGCAGGCGCATCTCCAGGGCGATGTGGGGCAGGGGCTTGTCCAGCACCTGGATAAGCCCGGTCTCGTCGATGCGCGTTAAGCGTCCGTCGTCCTCGATGCGAAAGAGCCGGGGGACCAGTTCGAATCGCCCCGGATATTTGCGGTGGGGCTGGGGCAGCAGGCAGGCGGCGAAACGGCGAATGCCCGCGCCGGCGTCAACCTCGATCTGCAACTGGTAGGTTTCGGAAATGGGGAACTCGCCCTCATAGGCCAAAAGAAACAGGTCGGCGTAGTTCTGGGCCAGATGGAACAGGTTCAGCCCGTCCTGGCTCCAGCTCATGTGCACGTCGCCGAAGGGCACGTGGGGCGCGGCCGTGCGCAGCCAGGGCAGGCGCGTGCCGGCCTTGTCCGGCCAGTCGGTAAGCCCGCCGTCGGAGAGCGCCACCGGGGCGGCGGCCGGATGGATGGGGACCACGGCCGGTTGGGCTGGGATGGTCCGGCCGGCGCTGGCGGCATGGATGGCCGGTGCCTCGCGGTTGGCCGGGGCCATGGCGGCCAGCAGCGTTTCATACGGGGCGTTGTGGATGTCGACCAGACCCATGTTGAAGTCTTCGCCGTCGCCGCGTCCGCCGGTCGGCTCGTCGTAGTACTGGAACCAGTGTATGGCGGCGACGTTTGGGAAGGCGGCGAAGTTGCGCACGGCGGCCGAGGCCCCCGTGGCCCGCTCGGCCTGGGTTTGGACATGCATCAGGTGGCCGTTGTTGACGTTGCCGGAGCGGTTTTCATTGGCCGCGAAGAAGAATTCCGAAATGAGCACCGGCGTGTCGGTGAGCTTGGCCAGCCCGTCGAAGTAGTAGGGGGCCACCCAGCCGTCGGGGGTGTCCACGTTGTAGTTGGTGGACAGCACGTCGAGGAATCCGCGCGAGGCCAGGACCGCGTCCTGGTTGTAGTAGAGCGGCAGCCGGTCGCCCATGACCAGCCGGCCCGGGTCCACGGTCCGCAGGGCCTTGTAGACAAGCTCGTAGTAGCGTCCGGCGCAGGCGGCGGTGACTTTGTTGATGAGCGCGATGCCCCGGCCTCCGGGACGCAGCTTGAGTTCCGCGCCGCCTTTTTTGAGATCCTCAAAGGAATTGTAGCCCGCAGCCGGCACGAAATCGGCCAGAAGCCTGTCCCATTTGCCCTGGTAGTGGTCGTACACCATGCGCCAGACATGGCGTTTGGCGTAGATGGCCCATTCGTTGCCGAGGTACCACTTGAAAAGCGGCGCGTTCCACCAGCCCACTTCGTTGTCGGTGAAGTAGCCGATGACCGCCGGATTGTCGCGGTAGGGCGCGGTCAGTTCCCGGGCCTTGGCGATGGTCAGCTCCAGGGCGTCGGGGGCGAAGGGGTCGAACCAGTGCAGCCGGGCGTTGCGGCCAAGATCGATCTCGGGAACCAGGGGCAGGGCCATGGCCGTGGTCGGGTCGGACCAGCCGCCCCGGGTATTAAATCCCCAGGCGTAGAGGCGCGCTTGCGTGTCGGCGGCCCAGGCGGCCTGATCGGGGTAGAAGTTCTCGAAGTAGTAGCCCCGGTCCCGGGTGTTCTTGTCGCCGCCGTTGACGGTGTTCACACCCATGGAGAAAAAGCGCGGCCCGCCGGGCAGGGTGAGCCACCAGACGCCGGCCTCGCGGACCGTGCCGAAGCGGCCGGCCGTCCTGGCCGGGGCCGGCCCGGCCAGGACGGCGAGGCAAAGCAGGGCCGCAAGCCCCGAAAACAGGAAGCGGAAGGATTTCAGCATGTGCGGCACAATGGGGTCAGGGGTTGCGGCTAGGCTAGGGCATCGGCCAAAAGCTTGGCCAGCACCACGTCGGAGTCGAAGTAGCGCGCGGCGAACGCCTTGGCGGCGGCGCTGTGGCGGTCCCAGTCGGCGCGCACGGCCTCGATGCCGGCCAGGGCTTCGGCTTCGTTGGTAAAGGCCAGCACGCCCTCGCCCACGTTCATGAAGCGGGAGTAGCCGGTGTCCTGGACCACGGCCGGCCGGCCCGAGGCCAGGTAGCAGGCGGTGCGGCAGGAGAACCAGCCGCTTTGGGTGGCCACGTAGGCGTTTTTGGCCGTGGAGAACTCGGCGTAGCTGTCCCAGATGTAGTCGCGGTAGACCCAGGGGGTTTGGGACATGGAAAAGCCGTCGCGCAGCTTCCAGCCTTTTTCCTCAAGGAGTTCGCGGGGCGGTTTGCCGCCGCCCAGGGCCAGCTCCAGCTCGGCCGTGGTCTTCTGGGGCAGGTCGAGCATCTTTTCGAATTCGAGGTTCTTGCCGCCGTACTGCACGCCGCCGACCAGCGGCCCTTTCTGGGCCGGCTGCCAGGAAAGCACGGTGGTGAAGGTCTGCCGGGCGGGCCTGGCCGGGGCGTCGCCCCAGCAGGACAGCACGATGGGCTGGCGGGTGGGGATCCAGTCGATGACTCCTTTGGGCACGGTGCAGAAGTCCTGGCCGACGTTTTCGCCAAAGGAGAAAAACACGTCATGGCGGCGCATGTTTTCGATGTTGCGCTTTTCCTCGTCCGTGGCCGTGCCGTCCAAAAACTGCGGGAAGCTCGACTGGGTGTAGAGCGGGTCGGAGTCGATGAGCACCTTGACCGGGATTTTGGCGTAGTTCTCGCGCAATTGGCAGGTGGTCGAGATGTTGAAAAAGACGTCGGCGCGAGCGACCACGGCCTCAAGCTCCTCGGCGGCCATGCCCCAATGCCGGTCATCCGGGCCAATGACGCAAAAGCGTTTGGCCAACCCCGGGTCCAGGGCGGCGAGGTAATCGCCCAGGTATTTGGTGTGGTAGGTCAGGTCATCGACAAAGGTGACGTTGAAGGGATCATAGGCCCAGCCGCCGGTGTCTTCGAGGTAGTAGACGTCGTGGCCGAGGCGGTAAAAGCCGTGGAGGTACTGGATGTAGTCCCAGGCCACGCCGCCCAGCGGATAGGTGGCGGCCAGTCCGGAAACGATGATGGTGCGTTTCTTCATTTTTCTCGCCAGGGGCGGCAGTCCGCCCGGTTTGGGGCTAAACCCGGGTCAGTAGCCGGGGTGGGCGTCGGCCCCGGTGCGCAACAGAAAGCCGGCGGCCGGGGCCGCGTCCATCCCGCAGCGGTCCGTATCACAGCCCGTTCGGGGAGGCCAGAAGGCGTTGCCGGCGCGCCACCGGGGCGGAACCGTCAAAACGTCAGCCGATCCCGGGACAGCCAAAGACGGTAGGCATTGGGATAGGCCGACTCGTCCTGAATGGTCGTCAACTCTTCCACGAGTGTCGGGCACTCCAGGCGTCGGGCATCCAGGTCCACTTCCATGCGCAACGGATAGGTGTCGGCGCCGGCCACCGAAGCCCCGTCGCCGGAAAGCGAAAAACCGATGTAGAGCAGGTGCCCGGGCCGAGACAACGTGACTTGCCGGGTCAAATTTTCATAGGAGTCCCAACGTCCCGAGCCTTCTCCACGGTACTCGAACACCGTCCGGCGGTCACCTGGGTCGTCGAGGGCGTAAAAAGCCCGCACATGTTGTTCGCCGTCCGGGCTCACTGAGGGCGTCGCCGTGAGCCGAAAGCCGGTAATGGGTAATTTTGACGCGAAAAGATAGACAAATTCACAAGGTGATCCCGCCCGGCAGGTGATGGACCGGCCAGAGGTCTTTTCCGCCAGGCCGGCGTGGCTGACCAAGATGTCCACGGGCGGCTGTTCCGCCGCGAAGGACTGCAAAAAGGTGATCAGCCCCTTGCCGCCGGGGTTGAGGACGACGCTCGACCCCTTGGGCAGGCTCAGGCCCGGGGCCAGACGCTCCCGGCCGAAGCTGATGACCGGCTCGGCGATCTCGCCTTCCAGGCGCAGCCCCTTGATGGTCGCCGGCACGGGTGGGCCCACGGCAACAGAAACAGGCCGGCCTGTTATAAGCGCCACGCCGGAACCGTTTCGCAGGGGATCGTAGAACCGGCAGACCTCGGAGCCGTCGGGACGGGTCACACGCAGCAAGGGTTCATCCGAGCTGACGGCCGCGTAGACGTCCAGGCTTTCCTGGTTTCCCATCCTGGGATCAATGGCCTCGGCCAACGGGCTGAAGCCATACAAAATATTCCCCTCGAGGGGCCTGACGCCCGGCTGCGCCTGGCGCAGCGGCGCGTTGGCGGCCAACGTTCTGCAGCGCTCTACGGCCGGATCGACGGCCTGGGCCTGGGAGTCGGCCGCGAAATTGGCATCCAGGGACAAGGCGGCGACCTCAATGGAAGCGCCGTAGCCGCCCGGCCGGATGACAAGGCGCACGAACAACCGTTGTTTGTTGAGCAAAGACGCCGGCACGGGAGTCGTCAGTGTGGCTTGGGCTGATCGCAACGGCGCTTCGAGGGTCATGCCCGGGTTGTACTTCAGGAAGGTTTCGTAGGTCACGTTGACCAGGGATTGCCAGTGTTCGCCGTCGGCGGATGCCTCAAGGGCGGCGTTGGCATCCGGCGCATAGCCGGCGATAGTCCCTTGCAAGATCATCCTGAGGGTCAGCGTCACGGCTTCGAGTCTGGCTCCCGTGGGGTTGGCGAAGGCGTATACGACCTGCCCCGGCGCATCGAAACCGACCAGGGCCAGGGTTCCGGCGCTGAAATCCGGGGCCAGGTTGTCCACGAACGCAGCGCGCCGCCAAAGGGAGAATCCTGTGAAGTCTTCTTGGTAACGCGCTTGTCCTGCCGGGTCAGGGTAAAGCGCTACAGGCGATTCGCTCAACACTTCCCCTTGGGCGAAGGCCGCCATCTCCGTCGGCTGGCGCAGGATTTTCACGATGGAGAGGTTCTCGGGGGTTTTCGGCTGGCTGCCCAGATAGACGAAACGTTTGTATCCCGGCGTCCAGGACCGGGAGAGCCACGGGGTCTTGCCGGCAAAATACCAGTCCAAAATGGCCTTGCGCTGGCGGTTGCGTTCCAGGACCAGGGGGAGGCCGCGAACATCCTCGCTGTGCAGAAACGCGGCCCATAGCTTCGTCGTCGGCTGGGCCGGCCGATAAAACTTGGCATAATCAAGGTTGGGCCAAGCCAGGGCCACGACGCTGGCGAGGCCAACCGCGACAGCCACCCAGGACCGGCCGCCCAGAAGGCGGGCGGCGGTATCGGCCAAAGCGGCGAGGCCGGCCCCGACGAACAGCCCCAGGAGAAACAACAGGCCGGGAAAATACTTGGCCTGGGCCTGGGCATTGACGTTGACGAGAAAGGCAATGCCGGTCGGCAGGCCGCCCCAGAGCAGCAACAGCGCCACCGCGCCGCCGCGTCCCCCACGCCAGGCGGCGATGCCACCCCATAGGCTGACGACCATGGCGGCGGCGGCGAAATAGCCGCCTAGGTCACTCCAGAATCCGGCAAATTTGCCCAAGGCTTGGATCAAAACGATTGGGCTGGAAGGGTTGAGCCCCGGAATATAAAATACGCGGGTGGTGACGAGTTGGCCGGGCAGTTGCGGCAGATAGAGGAGGACAAGTGCCGTCGCGGCCACGGTCATGGTTTTGATGAACCGGACACAGTCGGCGCGTCGGCCGGCCCTGTGCCAGCAAACGAGAACAGCGGCGGCGAAGATCGCCTGCCCGGCCAGAAACGGCGCGGCCACATACGAGGTATACAGCATCGCCGCCGAGGCAAGCACCCAGGCCACGGCGTCCCGTCGCCGGCCCGGGGAAACGCAGCGGATGAAGGCATACAGCGAGGCCAGGGAAAAAAAGAAAAAAAACGAATACCAACGGAGGTCGCGGGAAACGGCGATGTGGTATTGCAGCAGGGTCAGGTAGGCCGCGCCGAGAAAACCGGCCAGCCGGCCAAAGCACCTGGAACCCACCGCGAAGGCCATGGCGATGGAGGCCGTGCCGAAAATGGCGCTGGACAGCTTGACAGCGGCTTCCTGGTTTCCCAGAAGCATGAAGAAATGGATAATGATGTGATGCAGGGGCGGCGAGGTGTCCACAGAGGCCTCGAAGGCCGCCTGGGTATTGAGGCTTCTCCACAGATCGCCAAGGGGCAGGCGCGCCCGGTGCACCGTCAGGATTTCATCCCACCACAGTTCGGTTTCCCAAAGCCAAGCCACGCGTAGGGCAAAAGCGACGGCCAACAGCCCGACGACAGCGAGCCATTGGTGCCTGGTCAGCGGCGCGTTTCCAAACATGTCGTCAACCCGCTTCATGCACATCGTTGATCCATTGGCCAGACAGTCGGTTGGGCAAGCCTTGGCAAGCCGGCAGAAAAAAGCCCCCCTCCGCCCACGGAAGACGGCCTGCAGGGGCCAACCCCGCGGCTTCCCGCGGACTGACGCAACCAAGCCGCCTGGTGAGGACGCCGCCGTCGCGCCAAGGGACCACTTTAAGCCACCAGCGGCGCGGGCGGCTGTTTTTCGGGCTTGCCCTTGCCCATCTGGATGGCGTGCAGCCGGGCGAATTCCCCGTTTTGGGCCATGAGTTCGTCGTAGGAGCCCATCTCGTGGATGCGCTGGTTTTTGATCACCAGGATCATGTCGGCCCGGCGCATCATGGACAAGCGGTGGGCGATGACAAAGGTGGTGCGGTTTTGCATGAGCCGCTCCAGACCTTCCATGATCAGCGCCTCGGTCTCGGCGTCCAGGGCCGAGGTGGGTTCGTCGAGAATCAAAAGCGGCGCGTCCTTGAGGAGCGCCCGGGCGATGGAGATGCGCTGGCG
>DLGG01000016.1 GCA_002482565.1 Solidesulfovibrio magneticus | reverse complement strand
GCGGCCGCGTCCAGGGCGGCGGCGGCTTCGGGGGCAAAGGTCGGCCGGCCGATGCCGCAGCCAAGGACATGGATGGGGGGAAGGGATGCCTGCGTCATGGGCAAAACGTCTACCCGGCCGGCGCGGCGCGGTCAAAAGGGGCTTGCCCTTTGGGCCGGTCTCGGTCACAGACTGGTTTATCCATATCCGGGAGGCGAACCATGGACGTAAAACAGACGGGCGTGCGGTTTACCGGCGGGGCGCTGTGGGCCTTTGGCTATGCGTTTTTATTTCTGATCCTTTTTCTTTTCGTGATTCCCGGAGCCTGGGGAGCCGTGCCGTTTGCCATCTGGTGGACGTCGCATCTGGCTTTCGAGGACGGCGGCCGGGCGGAGTTCACCGGCCGGGCCAAGGACGTCTGGGTGCTGTTCGCGGTGCTGGCGATTTTGACCTATCTGCCGAGCTTGGCCACCCTGGGCCTGCCCAAGGACAGCGGCAAAACCCAGCTCATCCAGGTGCTCATGGGGCTGGCGCTTTTTCCCTTGGACGCGGCCGTGAAGCTGCCGGTCTACCGCTGGTTCATTGAAAACATCCGGCTCGAACCGGGCGGTTCGGCCCGGTTTACCGGCACGTACGGCCCGTACCTGGGCTGGGCGGCCCTGGTGGCCGTGTCGGTGCTCACCATCATCGGCTGGGCCTGGGCCATGACCGGCATGATGCGCTGGTTTTGCCGCCACATCGAAGCCGACGCCTTTAGCGTGGAATTTCACGGCAAGGGGTTGGCCTTGTTGTGGCGCGGCTTTGTCTGGACCATCGGCATGGTCTTTATCATCCCCATCCCCTGGGTGCTGCGCTCCATGTTCGGCTGGTGGGCCGACAATCTCGTGGTGGTTCGCCGCTAGCACACTATTTCACGGGGTTGCCGAACCGGGTAACCCCTGGCGGGGTATCCAAAGGGGCTCAGCCNNTTTGGCCGCCGGAGGCATTCTTCGTCTTCTCTCTCTTCCCAACCCTTACTTCAGTCCCGTCCACACCCGCAGCGCGCCCGCCACGAACAGTCCCCAGGCCACCCAGACGCCCTGGTCGCCGAGGGTCAGGGCGGCCAGGAAGCCGGCGGCCATGAGGGTTGCGCCCACGGCCAGGGGGCGCAGGCTGCAGCGCAGGCGGTCGGTGACAAACTCGATGGTTTCGGGGGAGACCTTGACCCGCAGGTTGGATTCGCTGAGGTCGGTGAGCACGGTCTTGGCCCGGCGCAGGGTGAGCGGCAGGCTTTGGAGTTCGCCGCGCAGGGTTGGGAAAAGCCCCGCCTCGGCCCCCAGCGCCCGGGTGAGGTTGTGGCGCAGGCGCGGCAGGATGTCCTTGACGCCGTTGAAGTTGTCGATGGCCGTGGCTCCCAGTCCCTCGATGAGGGCGCTGGCGCGCATGACGTAGACGATGTCCTGGGGCACCTTGAAGGGCAGATCCTTCATGGAGTCGAGAACGGAGAAGGCCAGCGCCTGCATGGAGGCGGCGGACAGGCTGGCGTCGCCGAAGATGTCGAACATGCGTTCGGCGAATTCCATCATCTCCGAGGGATCGGCTCCGGCGGCGACGATGCCCAGGCGTTTGCAGGCGGCGATGAAGGTTTCGTAGTCGCGGTCGTGGGCGGATTTGGCGACTTCGATCATGGCCACCCGGGTGTCGGCGGGCAGGCGTTTGACCATGCCGAAATCGAGCAGGGTCAGTTCGCCGCCGGGGCGCACCAGGATGTTGCCGGGGTGCGGGTCGGCGTGGAAGTAGCCGCGCACGAGCATTTGTTCGATGTAGAAGTCGATGAGCGCGTCGAGGACCGCAGGGAAGGCGATGCCGGCGGCGCGCAGGCTGGCCAGATCGTCGATGCGCCAGCCGGTTTCGTAACTCATGACCAGGGCGTGGACGCTCGATAGCTCGGGGTAGGGCCTGGGCAGGCGCACCGGGCCTTGGCCGTAGGCGTCGGTGAACTTGCGCAGGTTGGCCAGCTCCACGGACAGATCGGCTTCGCGCACGATCATGGCGGAAAATTCCGTGAGCACAGCCTCGACGGAATTTTTGGTGGCGCTGGCGAAAAACGGCGTGAAGGCTCCGAGCATGGCCCGGATGGCGGCGATGTCGGTCCGCACCTGCTTTTCCACGCCCAGGCGTCGCAGCTTGACGGCGACAAGCGTGCCGTCCGGCAGCGTGGCGGCGTGGACCTGGCCGATGGAGGCGCTGGCCAGGGGCGTGTCGTCAAAGGTGGCGAAGGGCGGGGCGTGGCCGAAGGCCAGACGGAAGGCGGCCTGGAAATCGGCCTGGGGCATGGGATCGACTTCGTCGTGGACCCCGCGCAGTTCGGCCAGGTAGTCCTCGGGGAAAAAGTCGGCCCGGGTGGCCAGCACCTGGGCCAGTTTGACGAAGCACACGCCCAGGGTCAGGACGGCGTCTCTCAGCCGGCGCGGCGGCAGGGGAGCCAGAAACAGGAAGCGTTCCCTGCGCCGCACCAGCACGAAGACGGTATGGAGAAAGCGGAACGTCAGCCAGAGGCGGCCCGGGGAGGGCGGGCGGGGCATCAAGACGACTTTTTTGTCAGCAGCGCCTTGAGTTCGGCGATGTCGTCCTTGGTGGCCAAGCCCATTTCTTCCAGCACCTTTTTGACTTCCTCGCGTACGCGCCCGGCCAGGGCTTCTTCTTCCTTCTTGGCCCGGGCCTTGGCGTCCTCAAGAAACTGCTTGGCCTCGTCGCGGGAGACCTCGCCGCGTTTTTCCAGTTCGCCGAGCACTTCGCCCAGCTTGTCCTTGGCCAGAAAGGCCGCGCCCAGTCCCATGGAGAGGAGATCAACGGGTTTCATGCGTACCTCGCTTGGATTGTGCCGATACTATGGGATTTGAGGGGGCCGGCGTCAAGGCGGGGCTTTGACGGGCGGAAACTTTGCGGCCGGGAGCCGGGCTTGTCGTTCCGGTTTGACGGGGCTGGCGCGCGGCGTTTTCGAGACAGACCGCATTCCCGGTTGCAACAGGCCGGGCAATGGGCCATAGGTGAGGATAAGACGACCCGCGCGGGCCGTTTAACCCATGACGCCAAAGGAGCATCCCCCATGAGCGATTTGATCGTCGTCGGCTATGATGACATGTTCAAGGCCGAGGAAGTGCGGCTCAAACTGCTTAAGATGCAGAAGGAATACCTCGTCGACCTGGAAGACGCCGTGGTGGCCGTGAAAAAGGAAGACGGCAAGGTGAAGCTCAACCAGATGTACCACCTGGCCGCCTCGGGCGCGGTGGGCGGCGGCTTCTGGGGCATGCTCATCGGCCTGATTTTCCTGAACCCCATCCTCGGGGCCGTGGTCGGGGCCGGAGCCGGCGCGGCGGCCGGGGCGCTGTCCGACGTCGGCATCGACGACGACTTCATGAAAAAACTGGCCGAGCAGCTCCAGCCCGGCACCTCGGTGCTGTTCGTGCTCATCCGCAAGATGACCGCCGACAAGGTCCTGGACGAGCTGGCCGGCACCGGCGGCAAGGTGCTCCAGACCTCGCTGTCCCACGAGGACGAGTCCAAGCTCCAGACCGCCCTGGACGCGGCCAAGGCTTCGGCCTAGCCAAGCCGGTTGGCGAGTGCATTCAAAAGGCCCTGTCGCAGCGCGGCAGGGCCTTTTTGCGTGTCGGGGACGATGCGGCTAGTCGTCGGCGGCGGCCACAGGGCCTTGAAAGGCGATGGAGACGATTTCGTAGTTGATCTTGCCGCGCGGGGCGTCGACCACAATCTCGTCGCCGACGAACTTGCCCAGCAGGGCCAGGCCCACCGGGGAAAGCAGCGAAATGGAGCCCTTGCTCGGTTCGGCTTCGTCCGGGCCAAGCAGGGTGTACTTTTTCACGTCGCCGGTATCCACGTCTTCGATCTCGACGGTGGCCCCGAAGATGACCTGTTCGCCGCCCAAGGTGGCCAGATCGATGACGTTGAAGCGCGACATGCGGGATTCGATGTAGTTGATGCGGGCTTCGAGCATGCCCTGGCGTTCACGCGCGGCCTCGTAGCCGGCGTTTTCGCGCAGGTCGCCTTCCTCGCGCGCTTCCTTGATGGCCAAAATGACGCCGGGGCGCTCTTTCTTGAGCCGTTCCAGCTCGCGTTCCAGCCGTCTGAAGCCTTCAACGGAAATAGGGATGCTTTCCATCGGCAATACCTTGCAATCGAGTGATGTTGGGGTGTCTGGGCATTAACGAGAGCGGCCCCGCCCCGAGAGAGGGCGCGGCCGCCGAAAGGTCATGGAAATAGTCATGCGGACAAGGACGGTTTTCTGATTAGTCCATACCGCGCTCGGGGTCAAGACGGGAGTTGTCCGGCGGGCCGCGGCTCGGGTATAGGGGACCTCCGCCGGGCAAACCGCCCAAGGAGCACGTATGCGCGTCTATCTCGCCGGTCCGCTTTTTACCTTGGCCGAGCGCCGCTTCATGGCCCATTTGCGCGATCTGGCCGGGGAACTCCCCGGGGTCGAGCCGGTCTGGCCGGGGGACTTGTTCCCGGCCGAGGAACTGGCCTCCCTGGGAGAGGCGGCCAAACATCATATTTTCAGGGGCTGCGTCGAGGCCCTGGAGGGTTGCGATCTGATCGTGGCCGTCCTGGACGGCCCGGCCGTGGACGACGGCACGGCCTGGGAGGTGGGCTACGCCTACGCCAGGAAGCTGCCGGCCTGGGGGCTGCGCACGGATTTTCGCAACGCCGGCGATACCGGTCAATCCCTGGTCAACTGCATGATCGAATGCGCCTGCCAGGCCATCCATCGCGACCTCGGCGCGTTGCTGGCCGCCCTGGCCCGGCGGGCGTCGGGGGGGGCGGGCGCATGACCAAAGTTTCATTTGCGGGGATGTTCGATTTGACATATATCCGTGACTCTCAATCAGGCGTTGGCTCTGTCTTGAACCGCAACCGGGGTGGACGGCAGTCATGACGGAAACGTGTCAAGATCCGCTGATGTATCTGGTGGATAGCTTGTGTTGCAACGTCTATCTGGACGGCGGCGGCAATGTGCGGCTGGGCTTTTCCCGACGGCACGGGCTGGCCGACATGATGACCGCCCAAGGCATTGTCCGCTCCCACGCCGGTTTGCTGCGCGACCGGTTGCGCCAACTCGGGCGCTGCCCCGGCGCGTCGGCCCCTGAAGGGCCTTCCCTGGCCGAACACGTGGCCCTTGGCCCTTTTTGCCCGCTCGTCTAGTGCCTCTTCCGCGAAAACGCGGAGGGCGTAGTGGGCGACGAAGTGCGGCCTTGTTTTTCTCTTAAATAATCGCGGTGTATTGTTAAGGGGACGCGGCAGGAGTCTCGCGTTGCCCTTCGTCTTTCAAGCGCGCCCTGCCGGCTTGCGTGTCGGCACGGGGGGGTTTTGTTTTGCGTCTGAGGCCACTGCCGTCTTGAGGTGCGGTGAATGGGGCGCATTTGGAGAAAACGATTTTCAAAATTGATTGACATTGATATTGAATCTCATTTACAAGTTTTGTCGGGTGCTGCCCGTCTTCGGACGCGCTCCGCGCCAATGCCCGCCAGAGGTCGGCCCAGGGGCCGTTTCGAGCGGAGCGAATCTATTTCAAGCGTATTGCCTGGCCGGCCAGCTGGATCGACCGACGGGGCTTGCAAAGGAGGAACGGCATGGTCATGTCTTTGAGAAAACTGGCCGTCAATCAGAAAGGGTGCATCAGGGCCGTCACGGCCAGCGGCGAAATGGGCCGTCGTATTCGCGACATGGGGCTGATCCCCGGAACGCCGGTCATGGTGGTGGGGCGTGCCCCCTTGGCCGATCCCGTGGCCCTGCGGATGCGCGGATTCACGCTGTCGCTTCGCAACAGTGAAGCCGACTGCATCACCGTGGAGGCGGTCTAGGCCATGTCGACTATTCGCGTGGCCGTCTCCGGCCAGCCCAACTGCGGTAAAAGCACCATGTTCAACGCCATCACCGGCGGTTCGGCCCGGGTCGGCAACTATCCGGGCATCACCGTTGACCGCCTGGAAGGCGTGTATCAGCAAAACGGCGACAAGATCCATCTGGTCGATCTGCCCGGCACCTATTCCCTGACCTCCTATTCCATGGAGGAACTGGTCGCCCGCAACGTCATCGTGGACGAGCACCCCGACGTGGTCATCAACATGATCGACGCCACGGCCCTGGAGCGCAGCCTCTATCTGGCCGTGCAGTTCATGGAGATCGGCGCGCCCATGGTCCTTGGCCTCAACATGATGGACGAGGTCAAGCGCAACGGCGTGACCATCGACGTCAAAAAGCTTTCGACGCTGCTTGGCGTGCCCGTGGTGCCCTGCGTGGCCCGGGTGGGCGAGGGGCGCGAGGAGCTCATGAAGGCCGTGGCCGCCGCCTACAAGGCGTCAAACGGCCACTGGAAGCCCATCCAGCTGTCCTACGGCCCGGAGCTCGACCCGGTCATCGAGCGCATGACCGCCATCATCGCCGAAGCCGGCTTCCTGGCCGACCGCCACGCTCCCCGCTGGGTGGCCATCAAATACCTGGAAAACGACGAGCAGGTCATCGAGGAGGGCCGGGCCGCCGGTTCGCTTTCGGCCAAACTTGAAGCCCTGTGCAAGGAAGCCGAGATCCACACCCGCCAGCATGTCGGGACCACCCCAGACGCCATCATCGCCGACTGGCGCTACGGCTTCATCAACGGCCTGCTCAAGCAGGGCGTGGTGACCGGCGGCGACGAGCTGCGCCGCACCTCCTCGGACTCCATCGACCGCGTCGTCACCCACAAGGTGCTTGGCCCGGTCATCATGCTGGCCGTGTTGTGGGTCATGTTCCAGATCACCTTCACCCTGGGCGCCTATCCCCAGGGCTGGATCGAGGACGGCTTCACCTGGCTGTCCGGCATCGGCACGGAATATATTCCCGAGGGCGACCTGCAGTCGCTGATTGTCTCCGGCATCATCGGCGGCGTGGGGTCGGTCATCGGCTTCACCCCGCTTATCTGCATCATGTTCGCCATGCTCGTCTTTCTGGAAGACCTCGGCTACATGGCGCGCGTGGCCTACATGATGGACAAGGTCATGCGGATTTTCGGCCTGCACGGCATGTCGGTCATGCCGCTGATCATGTCCGGCGGCATCCCCGGCGGCTGCGCCGTGCCGGGCGTCATGTGCGCGCGCACCCTGCGCAGCCCCCGCGAACGCCTGGCGACGATCCTGACCGCTCCCTTCATGGTCTGCGGGGCCAAAACCACGGCCTACCTCATGCTCGTGGCCGCCTTTTTCCCGGACAATCCCACCCGGGCCATGTTCCTGGTGGTGCTGGCCGCCTGGGGCTTCGTGCTCCTCGTGTCGCGGCTTTTGCGCTCCACCGTGGTCAAGGGCGAGTCCACGCCCTTTGTCATGGAAATTCCGCCCTACCGCCTGCCGACCCTGCGCGGCGTGGTCCACCATACCCTGGAGCGGGTTTGGCAGTACGTCAAAAAGGCCGGCACCGTGATCCTGGCCGTGTCGATTCTCATGTGGGCCGTCATGACCTTCCCCAAGCTCTCCGAGGAGACCGTGGCCGGCTACGACGCCAAGCGCGACGCCGCCGTGGAGCAGGTCAAGGCCGCCAACCCGGACGCCAACGAAGAAGACCTGGCCGCGCTCACCGAGGACGCCGCCAAGGCCATTGAGGACGAACAGAACGAAGAGGCCCTCAAGAACTCCTTCGGCGGGCGGGTGAGCCAGTTCATCAGCCCGGTAACCGAGCTGGCCGGCTTCCCCTGGCAGGCCAACGTGGCCCTGATCGGCGCGTTCGCGGCCAAGGAAGTCTTCGTCTCCACCATGGCCACGGCCTATTCCATGGGCGAGGTCGATCCCGAGGAATCGGAGTCTTTAAGCGAAAAGCTGGCCGCCGATCCGGCCTGGACCCTGCCGGCCATCTTAAGCGTCTTCGTCTTCATGCTCCTCTACACGCCCTGCATGGTCACGGTGGTGGCCATTGCCAAGGAAACCAACTGGAAGTGGGCCACCTTCTCGGTCTTCGGCTCCATGATCTTCGCCTTTGCGGTGTCCGTGGCCATCTATCAGATCGGCAAGCTGATACTCGTCTGACGCCGTCGCCAAGCGACGCGAAAACCCCCGGATAGACGCGTCTGTCCGGGGGTTTTTTATGGCGGAAAGGGCCGGCGGCCCGGGGCTCGGGGCGGTCGGCTGACCCGGCGGCGCGCCGGGTGCGC
>DLGG01000018.1:8731-9584 GCA_002482565.1 Solidesulfovibrio magneticus | reverse complement strand
CGCCGACGTCGTGCTGGCCGCCGAGGCGGATTTCGCCGCCCGGCTGGCCACGGCGGCGCGCGGCGGGCTGGTGGTCGGTTGCCGGGTGGACGTGGGGCCGGACGCGCCGGGGCAGCCCCGGCCGGCGTCGTCTTATTATGATGTCGGTTTCGATCTGTGCGCCGTGGACACGGCTTACGCGCAGCGCCCGGAACTGGAAGGCTTCTGGCTGGGCCTACCCTGGTGGGACTACGCCCTGCCCCTGGCCGTGGCCCGGGCCGGGGGGACGCCGCGCTTTTGCGCCGCGCCCGTCCTGCGGCATGCCGTCCACGGCACGGCCTGGTCCCACCGGGCCTTTCTGGCCTTGGGACGACGTTTTGCCGACCGGTTCTGGCCGGGCCTGGCCGGAGAACTGCTGGCCGGGTGCGGCCTGGTGGCCGACACCGGCCCGGAGACCTGTCTGGCCGCCTTAGGCGGCCGGGTGGCGGAACTGACCCGGCGCGCCCCGGACGCCGGCCTGTGGGACCGCATCGGTTTTTGCCCCCACGATCCGGCTTATGCCGCGTCCGCTCCGGCGCTGACCCAGGTAGATCCCGACGCCAAGCCACCTCGCTAACTCACGCCCCAACCCCCTTAAATACTTTCTCCAATAGGGGGGTCTGGGGGCCTCAGGNNCCGCCGGAGGCATCTTCCCCTCTTTTCCTGCCTCATCTTCCCCGCCCACGCGGCGTTCGCTGGGGTCGCCGGGCAGGCCAAGGGGATTTCGGCGGTCGCGCACCAGGGAGTTGCCTTGGCGCGATTTGGCGAATTTTTTCACGGCCGCCGCCCGCTGGCCGAGTTCGTCCATGGTGACGGGCACGGCAAAGGCGCAGTC
>DLGG01000018.1:0-8654 GCA_002482565.1 Solidesulfovibrio magneticus | reverse complement strand
GCCGGCGAGGCGGCGGCGAAGGCCTCGATAGCCGCCCGGCACACCGGCTCCACGGTGTCGCAGGAGCACAGGAGCACGAAATCGTCGCCGCCGACGTGGCCCAGGAAATCGTCCTCGCCGCCCTTGGAAGCCAGGGCTTCGGCCAGGATACGGGCGGTCATGAGAATGGCCTTGTCGCCGTTTTGGAAGCCGTAGACGTCGTTGAANNAGACCTTGAAGTTGTCGAGATCGACGTAGACTAGGCAGGCGGGCGTGCCGACCACGGCGCGACGGGCGATCTCGCGCTCAATGGCCACGTTGCCGGGCAGCCCGGTCAGCGGATTGGCCCCCTTGGCCATCTCGACCTGGACGCAAGCCAGGGCGTCGAGGATTTTTTGCACCGACACGATGCCCGAGAGCCGGCCCCGGCAGGTGACCAGGATGGGGTCGTAGAGCTTGTCGCGATCCCGGGCCATGGCCGCCTGGGCGGCCACTTCCACGGGCGTGTCCCACTCCACGGCCAGGCATTGGGGATCCATGATGCGGCTGACGTCGCGGCGGGAAAAAAGCGCCAGCCCGTACTGGGAGCTTAACAGCCGGTCGAGGTGATGGCTCATGATGAGGCCCTCGGGGCGGCCGTCGCGCACCACCACCACGGCCTGGGCTGCTTCATCGGCGTCGAAGAAACGTTTGACCTCGCCGACCTGGGCATCGTGGGAGACCTGATTTGGCCGCTCGGCCAGATCGCTTATGGGCGAGGCGCATTTGAGGCCGTCCACGGCCTGGTTGGAGCCGGACACGATGGCCAGGCGCACGTCATCGGCCGGCGTGGCTGGCGGCGTCGCCGGCCGGCCGAGAAAATAGCCCTGGCCGAAATGCGCGCCCAGGCGGATGAGGCAGGCCAGCTCGGATTCGGTCTCGATACCCTCGGCCACAATGCGGCAGCCGATTTTTTCGGCAAAGGTCAGCATGGTTTCCAAAAGCGCCCGTTTGACCGGGTTGGCGTCGATGCCGCGCACCAGGGACATGTCGATCTTCATGAAATCGGGCTTGATCTCGGCGATGGAGGCCAGGCCGGAATAGCCGGTGCCCACGTCGTCCACGGCCACGCCGTAGCCGGCGTCGCGGTAGTGGGCCAGGGTGCGGTGAAAGAGGTTGAAGTCCTTGACGCTGTGGCGTTCGGTGATCTCCAGCACCACGTCGCGCGGCTCCATGCCGTACTTGTCCAGGAGCTTTCGGGTCTCGCCCGGGGTGAAGGCCGGGTCGAGCATGGTGCGGGGATGGATGTTGCAAAAAAGCCTGGCCCCTTCCTGGCGGGCCGAGAATCCGCCGATGGCCGCCTCGCGGCAGGCCTTTTCCAGGGCGAACACTGCGGCGGACTCCTCGGCGAAATCGAACAGCATGGCCGGCGAGGCAAAGACGCTCTCAGCCGGCCCCCGGGCCAGGGCCTCCCAGGCGAACACCGTGCCGCTTCGCAGGTTGACGATGGGCTGATAGACCGCCCGCACCCGGCCGAGTTCGAGGATCTCGCGGAATTCGCGCTGCATGGGCGAAGCGCATTTGCCGGCCTCGCTGCGGGCCAGCCGGGAGGCCTCGGCCAGGGCCGAGGCCAGGGCCATGTCCAGGCCGCCCGCGCCGCCGAGCACCAGGGCCGCGCCGCCGCGCAGCTCCATCTCCTGGCCGGTCAGGCGCATGGCCTCGATCCGAAGCCGCCCCCGTACCTCCAGGCGCAGTCCCGCCGTGGTGCGCTCCAGGGCGTCGAGAGCCGCGCCGTTGCCGCCGACCACAAGGAGCGCCCGGCCGGGGTCCAGGCGTTCGACCAGGCAGACCGGCAGCGCTGACAACCGGGCCGCAGCCACGGCCCGCACCTCGCGCTCCAGGGCTTCGCCCAAAGCCTCGGCCACCTCCGGGCGCACAAGCCGTCGCAAAAGAGAAAAGTCCTGAATTTCAAGCAATATAACCCCAAGAGACCCACCAAGACCCAGGTGGGCGGCCACCTGGGACCGGCGCTTGCCCCGCAGCAGATGCGGCGTCTGGGAAACGGGAGCAGCCGCCCCCTCGGGGATGAAACGCTGTTCGAAGCACGGCGAAAACTGCATAAACGTCCTGAGCATGGGCTGCCTCGATGTTGGCCCGGCCACGGTTGGCCGAACGCCCTGCTCTATCCTGGCGGCCGCCGTGCACCGGCCGCGTCCGGCCGACGTTTTTGCGACGATTGCGTGACGCGCGCTCCCCCGTACTCTCCATCACGGCGTCATCGCGACATACGCTTGCCACGCACCGAGCGCTCGCCTAGACTCGCTTCCATGCGCGCCGCCCCTGTCTCCGGCTTCATTCTGCCCCCGCCGCTCCGCCTGGTCTGGACCCTTCGCGACGACATCCGGGCCCATCTCCGCCTGGCCGGCTTGGCCGAAGAGCGGGATTTCGCCGTGTGGTGGCTGTGCTGCGGCCACGAGGCGTTTCCCGCCGCCGCCGCCAACGTGAAGATCGACCAGGAGGGGCTGTTGCACGAAGTCGTGGAGCACGGCGAGGCGCCGGACAGCCCGCCGCTCACACGGCTTATGGATTTTGTCTGGCGCTTTCGCGCCAGTGAAACAGCCCGATTCGATCGCCAAAGCGCCGCCGGACGCACGGCCTTCACGGCTTGGTTTTTCACCAGCGCCGTGCCGGAAATGTCGCTTTGGCGCCTGCTGTCCCCGGAACAGCAGGCATGGCTCCATGAGGCGACCACGCCGCCGTTGGCTCCGGCCGGCCTGCCTCTGCCGCGCCTGGCCAGGCTTGTCTGGGCGGCCCGGGACGACGTGCGCGCAGCCTATGCCCCGGACACGGCCGAGGGCGCGCTGGGTCTGCTCGCCTGGTACGTGCTGCACGGCGCCGACGAGATGCACCACGCCGGCGATCTGGCCTGGCGGCCGCCCCTGCCCTTGGATACGCCGGTCCCGGAACTCGGCGGCCTGACCCGCCGGGCCGTGCTGGCCTGGACGGCCGATGAAACCGCCCGGAAAAGCCTTGATCCGGCCAGGCCCGAGCATCATCCGGCCATCATGGCCCTTGTCCGGCCCGTGGAGACCAACCGCTCCAGCCCGCCGGGCCGCAGGAAAGCCGCTGCCGCCTGTCTGGTACGCGGCGGTCCGCCGCGCCAGGACTTTGGCGTCAACATCATCGGCTACGCCCGAGGGGAGCTTGGCATCGGCGAGGACTCGCGCATGTTCGCCCAATCCCTGGCCGCGGCCGACGTCCCCTTCGCCGTGGTCAACGTGCCCGCCGGCACGGCCGTGCGCCAGACCGATGGTTGGCTCGACG
Source organism: Solidesulfovibrio magneticus (assembly GCA_002482565.1). GTDB lineage: Bacteria > Desulfobacterota > Desulfovibrionia > Desulfovibrionales > Desulfovibrionaceae > Solidesulfovibrio > Solidesulfovibrio magneticus_B. The sequence continues at coordinate 5,372 of DLGG01000018.1, read as the reverse complement.
CCTGTCTCGTCAGCGAACTCCCCTATCCCGTCAGCGTGTTTTGCCTCACCGGCCTGGACACGGCCCGGCTATGGCTGGAGCACGGCGACGCGCTGTTCGCCGGACGCCGCAACATCGGCTACTGGCCCTGGGAGCTGCCGGCCTGGCCGGCCGCCATGCACGACGCCTACGGCCTGGTGGACGAACTCTGGCTGTCCTCGACCTATACCCGCGACGCCTTTGCCGCCTCCTCGCCCGTGCCGACCTTCCTGGCGCCCATGGCCGTGTCCGTGGACCGTCTGACGCCGGTCCCCCGGTCGCGCTTCGGCCTGCCCGAGGACCGCTTCCTTTTTCTCTACGTCTTCGACTGGAACTCCTACCCGGCCCGCAAGAACCCCCAGGCCGCCATCGACGCCTTCAGACGGGCCTTTCCCACCGGGCGCGAACCCGTCGGGCTGGTGCTCAAAACCATGAACGCCCGGCCCGAGGACCCCAGGTGGCAACTTTTGCTGGCAGCGGCCGCCGCCGACCGTCGCGTGGCCGTGCTGGCCGAAACCCTGGACCGGGGCGAAGCCCTGGGGCTTTTCGCCGCCTGCGACGCCTATGTCTCACCCCACCGGGCCGAGGGCTTCGGCCGCACCCTGGCCGAGGCCATGCTTCTTGGCCGCCCGGTCATCGCCACGGCCCATTCCGGCAACGCCGACTTCCTGACCCCGGACACCGGCTTTCCCGTAGCCTACCGCCTTGTTCCGGTCGGCCCGGGCGAGTATCCTTTCGGCGAAGGCCTGCTGTGGGCCGAGCCGGATCCGGAGAGTCTGGCGGCAAACATGCGGCTGGCGGCAAACCAGCCGACCCTGGCCCGGCGTCGGGCCCTGGCCGGGCACGAACTCATGGCCGCCAGGCACGCTCCACACAGCGTCGGCACAGCCTATCGGCGACGCTTGCAGGAGATTGCCGGGCTTACGCCTAGTCGAACAGCTGCCGGGCCTATCCTTACAACCTGATTGACAATGCAACCTTGTTTTCGCCATGAAGGGTCGTCAGGCCGGACGTTTTGCCCCGACTCTGGCTGCTGTTGATTCACAGCCTACCGCTGGCGACGCCGACAAGGCCTACGTACAGGATTTATGTTACAAAAATTTCGTCCCAAGAAAGATTCCGTTCCCGTCCCCAGGGAGGTGATTGAATTCCATCCTGACGCGGAAGAGCTGGAACTCACACCGCTGCCACGGGCAACCAGGCTCGTGTTGCATTCCATTCTCGGCCTCCTGGCTTTTCTGCTGATATGGGCCTGCTTCGCGGAAACGGACAAGGTCATCGCGACTTCCGGAAAAATCGTTTCTTCTGGAAAAAACATCATCATCGCGCCCTTGCAGGACTCCATCATCCGCTCCATCGACGTTCGACTGGGTTCCGTGGTCAAAAAAGGCGATATCCTGATGCGCCTCGACCCCACCTTTTCCAATGCCGACGCTTCCCGCATCCAGGTCGATGAAACCTATCAAAAGCTCCTGATCGCCCGCCTGGAGAGCGAACTCTCCGGCCTGCCCCTGTCGCCGCCAGCCGAAGCCACGCCCCAGGAGATCGAAAGCCAGGTCAAGTTGCTGGCCGGCCGCCTGGAAGAGTTCACGGCCAAACTGCGCAGCGTCAACACCAAGATCGCCGAATTGCAGCAAGGCATCGTGGCCGGCCAGCGCCAATACACCCAGATGGACAAGCAGGTGCAGGTGGCCCAGGAACTGGTGGGCATGCGCAAAAAAGTCTACGAGCAGGGATCGGATTCCCGCCTGTCCATGCTGGAGGCGGAAAACCACCTGGCCCAGACCAACGTCTCCATGGAGCAGCTCAAGGGTTCCCTGGATGCCAAACGCCACAATCTGGCCCAGGCCCTGGCCGAAAAGGAAGGCTTCATCGAAAGTTGGCGCAACGCCGTCGCCAATCAGCTCAACGAAGCCCGCAAGACGCTCCAAACCCTCCAGGAAGACGCCTCCAAAGCCAAACGCTTGCACGAATTGTCCGTCATCGCCGCTCCCAGCGACGCTGTGGTCCTGGACATCGCCAATTTCAACCCCGGCACGGTCATCAAGAGCGGCGAAACCATGATGGCTCTCGTCCCGCTGGATTCGCCCCTGGAGGCCGCCGTCTTCATCGGCACCGACGACATCGGCTACATTCGCCCAAGCGATATCGCCACGCTCAAGCTCGATACCTATCCTTTCCAAAAATTCGGCTACCTGGACGGTGAATTGCGCACCCTCGCCGAAGACGCCCAGTATCTCGACACGCCAAGCGGCCGCCGCCTCGTCTACGAGGGACGCATCCGCATCACCGGCATGGAACACATGCGCAGCCTGCCCAAGGACTTCCGCTTGGTGCCCGGCATGACGCTTTCCGCCGACATCAAAGTCGGCTCCCGCACCGTCATCACCTACATCACCTGGCCGCTGATCCGCGTTTTCGGCGAATCCATCCGAGAACCTTAAGCGTCTCGACAAGGAGCCCCAATGCACGCACAACAACAAAACCAACGTCTGGAGACCATGCTGGCCAGCGAGGCCACCTTGGCGCCGTTTCCTCCCGGCGAATACACCATCGTCGTCGGCGGCATGGAACATCCCGCCGTCAATCTGGCCAACTCGACCTTTCCCTGCATCCGCGTCGACGTCCTGCCCGGCAGCGCCGGGGCCTGCCGCCTGGCCTCGCCCGACGGCCTCTCGGTCTGGCTGACCAGGACCGGCGAAAGCGTCTCCCTCACCGTGGCCCAGCCCGGCGGTCTGCTCCTGTTCACCACGTACCGGCCAAGCGAATACGCCACCACCGGCATTCGCATGGACATCAAGCGCCATAACCCGGCCCAACCACAGGGGACGATGCCGCAGCAGCCGCCCATGCAGCCCCAGCAGCCGCCCGTGCAGCCTTTTGGCGCCGGCGGATTATCCTATTCGCCCCACGGCGGGCAGCCCGCGTTTGGCGGCTACCCCGGCCAGCCTCAGGCCACACCCGCCTTCGGCGGCCCCCAGGGCTTTACCCAGCCACAGCCGGGATTTGCCCAACCCGCGCCGGCCTTTGGCCAACCCGCGCCGAGCTTCGGCCAACCTGCGCCGGCCTTCGGCCAACCGGCTCCGGCCGCGCCCCAACCGCCTCGGGCGTTTACCCCGCCAAGCGCCCCCACCGGCCCCATGCCGGTGGTGCGCATGGCCGGCCACCTGGAAGGCGAAGGCGACGTGGCTTTCGAACCCGGACAGGGCGCCGGCCGACCCGGCTCCAAGCGACGCCTGGAAGCCGTGGCCCTTTACGTGGAAGGCGTGGCCTTGCAGGATCTCCAATACGCCGCCATCGGCCCCAACGGACAGCCCATGCCCTGGGTGAGTCCGCCCCAATTCACCGGTTCCCGGGGAACCGGCGCGCCCATGCTCGGCTTTGCCGCCAAACTCGGCGGCGACACGGCCGGACGCTATACCATCGCCTACGCCGGGACCTTCTTGAATGCCGGCCCCGTGCCCGCCGCGCGCAACGGCGAATTCCTGCGCTCCCCCGTGCCCGGCGACGCCCTGGAATCCCTGGCCGTCATCCTGGAACCCAAGGGCTAATACGCCCTCGCCGTCCGGCCGCGTTTTCCGTCCCAGGCGGATGCGCGGCCGGGCAAGCCCAGGCCCAGCCGGCGGGGCCGGGCACAATTCCCTGCTTCGCCCGAAATGGTCGCCAAACCCGCCGGCCCGGCCAGGGCACAAGGCCCGCCATGGCCCACCCCCAGCGCACCATCCTGTTTGTCCACCGCGACTTCCCAGCCCAGTTCCAGGGCTTGGCCGAACATTTTGTGCGGCAGCCGGCCACCCGCGTGTGCGCCATTCGGGAAGCCGGCCGGCAGGCACCCCTGCCCGGCGTCGTCGATGCCCCCTACCACAGCATCGGCCAGGCTCCTCCCCAGCTCCAGGCCCTGGCCCGCAACCTCGAAGAACAGATTCGACGCGGCGCAGCCGTACTGGAAACGGCCCGCAGCCTGCGCCGGGACGGGTTGGTCCCGGACATGGTCTACGCCCACCCTGGCTGGGGCGAAGCCTTGTTTTTACAGGACATCTTTCCCGAGGCACGCCATCTCTGCTACTGTGAGCACCACTACGACCCCAAGGGTGCCGAAGCCGTCTTTGATCCCGAGTATCCACTGGCCCAGTTCCACTGGCCCCTGGTGCGGCTCCAAAAAACCGCCGGACTTCTTGCCTTGGAAGCCTGCCATCGCGGGATTTCGCCCACGGCCTGGCAACGCCAGGGCTACCCGGCCGGCCTGCGGGACAAAATCGAGATCATCCACGAAGGCGTGGACACGGCCGTCGTGCGCCCCGATCCGGCCGCCCGGCTCCGTCTGCCGCAGCTTGGACTCGTCCTGGCCCCGGGCGACGAAGTGGTCACCTACGTGGCCCGCGACCTGGAGCCCTACCGGGGCTTCCACACCTTCATGCGCGCCCTGCCGCGCCTGCTGCGCCTGCGGCCTCAGTGCCGGGTGCTTATCATCGGCGGCGACGACGTGAGCTACGGCGTGCGCCTGCCGGACGGCCAGACCTACCGGCAACGCTACCTGGCCGAATGCCCGGTGGACCCGGGGCGGGTCCATTTCCTGGGCAAGCTCGCCTATCCCGACTATCTGGCCGCTCTGGCCGTGTCGGCCTGCCACGTCTACCTCACCTACCCCTTCGTGCTGTCCTGGTCATGCCTGGAAGCCATGGCCGCCGGTTGCCTGCTTGTGGCCTCGGACACCGAACCGGTGCGCGAGGTGGTGGCCCACGGCCTAAACGGCCTGCTCGTCGATTTTTTCGACCACCAGGCTCTGGCCGAACAGGTGGCCGAAGCCCTGGCCCGGGGCCGGGAACTTACCCCCCTGCGCGCCCTGGCCCGGGAAACCATCGCCGCCCGCTACGACCGGGACCGTGTCTGCCTGCCGGCCCAAGTCCGGCTCATCGAGCAAACCCTTGCCGGAGACTTCGATGCCGACGCCTGACGCCGTCCTGCCCCAACCCACGCCGGCCGCCCGGCGCGCCATGGAAGCCGCCCGCTCCCTGGCCGGATGCGATCCGGCCCAGGCCAGGCGACTGGCCCTGCCCTTGCTCGGCCAGCCGGCCCTGCATGTGGAAGCCCTGGCCATGGTCATCGAATTGTCCCGCCGTCTGGGCGACGGTCCCACCGCCGCCGCCTTCGCCCGCCGAGCGGCCAGACTCGCCCCCAAAAGCGCCCTGGCCCGCGTCCTGGCGGCAAACGCCCTCATGGACGCCGGCTTTCCCGACGAGGCGCTCAACCAAGCCCTGGCCGCCGTGGCCCTGGCCCCGCAGGACATCGGCGGCAACCTGGCCGCCGTCCGGGCCGCCCTGGCGGCCAACCAGCCGGCCGCCGGACTGCCGGCC
>DLGG01000135.1 GCA_002482565.1 Solidesulfovibrio magneticus | reverse complement strand
CCGGCGAGACCACGCCCGACGACGTCTTAAACGCCGTCTTCGACCGGTTCTGCATCGGGAAATAAAAAAGGGCGCGATTGCGCCCGTAGCCGCCCCTGCGGGGCGCGAAAACACCCGAGCAGCCCCTATGCTGCGGCCGCAAACCGCCCGACAACGAGCCAATCCCGGTCGCCCCCCCTCACCCTTTCTTCAGATGGGGGGGTCTGGGGGCCTCAGNNCCCAGCCGCCGGAGGCATCTTCCGTCTTCTCCCCGCTCTCCCTCAACGATTCTCAATCGCCTCCTGGATCTTTTTCGCTTCCACCAGACTGGCGTCCAGGTCCAGCGCCCGTTGGGCATAGTCGTAGGCGTCGTCTTTCTTGTGCCATTTCAGGTAGAACTTGGCGATGTTGAGGAAGGTCATAGGGTGGCCGCCGAAGGTCTTGACGGCATCAAGGTAGAGGGCTTCGGCCTGTTTGAATTCGCCCAGGGCGTCCCAGGCGTCGATGGCCATGCGCCAGGCCTGCTGGTCGGACGGGCAGCGCTCGATGGCCAGCATGAACATTTCCGAGGCCTCGGGCAAAAGTCCGGCGTCGGCGAAAAGCTTGCCGACCTCGCGGATCATGCCCGGCTCGTCGCCGTAATTTTCCACCAGCCGGCGCAGGTAGACCTTGCCCTTGGGAAAGCTCTTCTGGTCCAGGCACTCCCGGCCCAGGGCCAGCCATTCCTCACGCTGGGCGTTGCGGCGCTTTTCTTCCTTGGCGGCGGCATGCTCCTCCAGCTCTTCCATCTTGATGCGAAAAGCGGTGAGTTTTTTAATGAGCAGCGTCTCGTCGCCGGATTTGTAGCGCAAAAACGGGCCGCCACACACGCCGATGCTTTCCAGGAAAGCGATCACGCGCGGGTGGCGGCTGAAATCGTCGCACATTTCGACAAACAGCAGATCGACCTCGGACCGGCCCATGCCCAGGGCCGAGCTGGTGGATTTGAGCACCAGCGCGTCGTTGGCCGCCTCGATGCAGCGGTAGAAGTCGTCGCGCCGCAGATACCCCCGGGCGCGGCTGATGTTCTCCCGGATGGTGCGGGCATCGGCCAGCATCCGGTTGTGGTCGACCTTGCGTTGCGCCATGTGTCCGCCTCCGTGGGGGCGACCTGCGCCTCGGGCCTGGAGGCGTTCCTGGCTGCGGGAAACGCCTAGAGGCTGGAGAGCGTGCGCAGGCTCGCTTCGTTGTCGCGGACCCAGTCAAAGAGGTCCGTCAGGACCGTTTCCGCGCTTCGCTTGGGTTTCCACCCATAGTCGGCCGTCACCCGGCGGTTGTCGCCGATGTAGATGGCCAGATCGGCCGGCCGATTGACCGGATCGCGCCGTATCTCGATGGCGTTGCCGGTCAACTTCTCGCAAAGACGGGTGGTCTCCAGAAGCGACAGGCTTGTCTCCCTGCCGCCGCCGACATTGTACACCTTGCCCTTGGCTTTCTCAAGGTCGGCCAACTGCAAATCGAGCAGATCGAACAGATCGTCGATGTGGAGCAGATCGCGCACCTGTTTGCCCAGGCCGCCAAAGCCGATGTAGGAGAGCTTGCGCTTGAAATAATGCGCCTGGACCCACAGCGAGAACACGCCCTGGTCCACCTTGCCGAACTGCCAGGGGCCGGCGATGACGCCGCAGCGGTTGATGACGCTGCGCACGCCGTACATGGCCTCGTATTCGCGCAGCACGAATTCCGAACACAGCTTGGTCGCGCCGTACATGGACTTGGGGCCGTTCAAATCAAAATCGATGTCCACGCCGGCCTCGCTCCAGCCGCGCGGCCCGTCCCCGGCCTGCCACACGAAACGCGATTCCTCCTCGCGCAGGCCGATGGCGTTGATGGGATCGTAGGGATAGACCCGGCTGGTGGAGAGAAACACCACGTCGGCGGCGTTTTTGCGGGCCACTTCCAGGCAGTTGATGGTGCCGGTCAGGTTGGTGTTGATGAGATATTTGGGCGAGCCGCCAAAGCCGGCCAAAACCGACGGTTCGGCCGAGCATTCCAGCAGCACGTCGATCTTGTCGTCGAACTCCAGGTCCTCGGGATTGCGGATGTCGCCGTGGACGAACCGGATGCCCTCGGCCACGAGCCGGGGCACGTTGAATTCCGAGCCGCGCCGCTTGAGGTTATCCAGCACGATGACCGTGCGCTCGGGGTATTTGCGCTTGAAGGCCACGGCCAGATTGCTGCCCACGAATCCGGCGCCGCCGGTCACCAACATGGTCTGCATAGCAACTCCTTGTGGAGAGAGGAGAATCGGGGGGAGGAAACCCCGGGCCAAGCGGCCCGCAGCAACAGGGAAAACCCTGGCTCGGGTCCCCGCGCTCATCTCCCAAAAATCTCACTGGTGGATACGTCGAACCTCAACGGGAAATCAACTGATAAGCGGGGTTGCGGCCGCTTCGGCCGCAACCCCGCTTATACGAGGGGGTCCGGGGGGCATCATGCCCCCCGGCCGCCGGAGGCATCTTCGTTTTAAGCCGTCTCGACGACGTCTTTCTGGGTCTCGTAGATTTCCTTGAGGATGCGCGGCACGTCGTAGGTCATCTTCCAGTCGGGGTAGTGCTGCTCGAACTTCTTAAGCCCGCTGATCCACCAGATGTGGTCGCCGATGCGGTTGGTCTCGTCGTATTCGCAGTTGAGCTTCTTGCCGGTGATGTCTTCGCACAGGCGGATGGCTTCGAGCATGGAGCAGTTGGAGTAGCGGCCGCCGCCCATGTTGTAGACCTCGCCGATGCGGGGCTTCTCGAAGAAGTGCCACAGGCTGTTGACCAGATCGTAGGAGTGGATGTTGTCCCGGACCTGTTTGCCCTTGTAGCCGTAGATGAAATACTTGTTGCCGGTGATGCAGCAGCGCATGAGGTAGGAGAGAAACCCGTGCAGGCGCGTGCCGGAGTGGGAGGGGCCGGTGAGGCAGCCGCCCCGGAAGACGCCGGTCTTGAAGCCGAAGTAGCGGCCGTATTCCTGGACGAGCACGTCGGCGGCCACCTTGGAAGCGCCAAACAGGCTGTGCTTGGTGTGGTCGATGGACATGGTCTCGTCGATGCCGTCGTTGTAGGCGTGGGACGGATCGATCTCCCAGCGGGTTTCGAGTTCCACCAGGGGCAGGTAGTTGGGCGTGTCGCCGTAGACCTTGTTGGTGGAGGTGAAGATGAACACGCTGTCCGGGCAATGGGCGCGGAAGTTTTCGAGCATCACCAGGGTGCCGTTGGCGTTGACGGTGAAGTCCATGTAGGGGTCGGAAGCGGCCCAGTCGTGGGAGGGCTGGGCGGCGCAGTGGATGACCGCCTTGATGTCCTTGCCGTAGCGGCCGTAGATCTTGGAGATGCCTTCGTGGTCGCGGATGTCGGCGTCGTAGTGGGTGTAGTTTTTGTGGGAAGCTTCCAGGCGCTGGCGGTTCCACTCGGTGGAAGCGTCCTCGCCGAAGAAGGTCTTGCGGAAGTTGTTGTCGATGCCGACGACATCGAAGCCTTTATCACAGAAAAACTTGACGGTTTCCGAACCGATGAGGCCGGCGGAGCCGGTAACGATGGCGACAGCCACGGGGATCTCTCCTGTTGGCGATTGGGTGCGAGTTTCGGGGGCGGCTTACGCGCTTGGGGCCTGGCGTGATCTTCTGGCCAAAAACAGGGCGCCCACGAGGAAACGCAGGAAATACATGCCGCAGGCCTTGACCGGATGGGCCAGGAGCCGGCGGTAGCGGCCTTGTTCGACGAATACGCCAACGAACCGGTAGAACGCCCCGTACTGGCGGGCGATGTCCGGGTCCTGCCGGGTCCATTTGGCGATGTAGGCTTCGGCGCTGCCTGTGTAATACGTCTTTTTCTTCAGGTAGCGGCCGAGGTGAAAGGCGGCTTCGTTGTGAAACAGCAGCGGCACGTCCTGTCCGCTTTTCGCTTCGAAGCCCACGAGCGCATCGGGAATGCCCGCGGCGGGCAACCCGGCAACATAGGCGTCCACCGCGTCGAAATCGTAGCGCGACAGGAGGCCGATGGTCCCGATGCCTTTGAGTTTCTTGTCCAGGTCCCAGTCCTCGGGACCGGTCAGGGACGTGTCGAACCCGCCCACGGCGGCAAAGGCCTGGCGGCGCATGAAGCGCGCGCCGTCGATGACCGTGCCGTCGTAGAAGCTGCGCTCGAAACGCCGCACCGACGGAAAAAAGCCCGTGCCGAGCACGATCTCGGGCACATGCAGGGCCACATGAGGGCAAGCGTCCAGGAGTTCCACGCAACGCCGCACCACGGTGCGCGACAAGATCATGTCCGCGTCAAGGAACATGACGTACTGGCCGCAGGCCACGTCGAGCATGCCGTAGTTGCGCTGGGCCGAGCGTTCCGGCCCCTTGTCGAAAACCAGGTCGGTGAAGCGCCGGGCAACAGCCTTGGTGCTGTCCGTGGAGGCGTTGTCCACAACGATGATTTCCAGGGCTTCCCGGGGGAAGTCCTGACCGACCACCGAAGCCAGGCAATTGCCGATGTTGGCTGCCTCGTTTCGGGTGGTGACCACCACGGAGACGCGGATCATGCCGCTGCTCCGGGCCGGCCGCAGCCGGCGGCCGGGCGGCCGTGGTCGGTAAAGCGTATGCGCGTCTTTTGCATGGCGGGTAAAGGGTCGGCGCTGCCTATTTGCAGCCGCAGGATTTGGCGCGGCTTTTGTTGAGCAGGTGCCCGACGAGCTTGGAAGCGGCCCGGGCCAGGAACTTGATGTCGTCAAGATCCCGGATGCTCAGGATCTTGCGGATGATAAACGCCGGGGTGAGGGCGGCTTTATACAACTCGTCCTTGAATTGCAACACGTCGCTTGAGGAGATCGGGCTTTTCCAGACCGAATCGCGCATGTCGTAGTCATCCCAGTTCTCGGTGGTGAGCCAGCCGTTGGCCTTGGCTTCCTCAAAAAGCGGCGTGCCGGGATAGGGCACGACAATGGTGGCCTGCAGGGTGTTGAGCAGGCCGCGCGAGAAAAGCGACTTGGCGAAATCCACGGTGCGCCGGGCGTCCTCGCGGGTTTCCCAGGGATAGCCCACCATGGTGGTGATGTGGGGCTCAAGGCCGGCCTTTTTGGCCATGCGCACGGTCTCCTCGATCTGGGAGACCTTGATGCCCTTTTTCAGACGATTGAGCGTATCCTGGGACATGGACTCCAGGCCGATGAGGATGAAGCGGAAATTGGCTTTTTTGAGCAGATTCCACTGGGCCTGGGTCAGCTCGCCCACGCGCATGTTGCAGCCCATGACGACTTTTTTGTGCAGCCCCTTGGCGATGAGCAGGTTGCAGAACTCCTCCAGCCAGGCCCCGCGCGGGAAGCAGCCCGAGTCGTCGAAGATCTCGCGGATGCCGTATTCGGCAACCAGCCGCTCGATCTCGGCCACATGGCGGGCCGGGGACACGGTGCGGTAGGTCGCGCCCGGGAACAGGGTCGTCCAGCTGCAAAAGGTGCAACGCCCCCACCAGCAGTCGCGGCCGGCCATGACGTAGGCCCCGGGGGTGTACTTGAAATTGCCGTTTTTAAAGGCGTAGCGCTTCCACTTGATGAGTTCGCGGTCGATGTAGGGCAGCTCGTCGAGGTTGTGGGTCAGGTTTCCCAGGCCGCCATCGACGATTTCGCCGTTTTCGCGCCGCCAGACCCCGGCCGGCAGGGCCACGGGCCGGCCGTCGAGATGATCGACCAGGTCGGCCAGGATGAAATCGAAGTCGCCGCCACGGATGACGTAGTCCACCGGGCAGTTTTCCATGGTTTCCCGGGGAAGCGCGGTGACATGGTCGCCCATGAGCACGATGGTCGCGCCGGGCAGGGCCGCCTTGAGGTCGGCCACGATCTTCCAGTGCCGGGTCACCACCGGGGTCTTGGTCTCCATGGCGATGACATCCGGGGCCTTGGCCACCAGATCGCGCTTGAAGGCCTCGTAGGTCATCTCGTCGGCGATGCCGTCGTCAAAGGTGACGGTATGCCCGCGCGAGGCCATGAGGCTGGCGGCATAGGCCGGCACCATGGGGTAGATGTAGGTGGGGTTGGTGAACCACTGGAATTGCCGGTTCTGGGACAGAAGCGGCGTGCCTTTGTCCGAGGACAGCGGCGGATAGGCCACGGAAACTTTCATATCACCTGCCAAGGGAGCTGGTCAGCGTTTTGCGGGAAAGGCCCACGAGGAAACGGACGCCGTACCAGACATGGGTGAGCGCCACGTAGGGCAAGGCGGCCAGGGCCACAAGGGCCGGCTCGCGGCGAAGGACCGTGAGATCGAAAAAGACGGCGGCCAGGAAACAGCCGTAGGCAGCAAAGCCCAGGCTTAAAAGGCAGCCCAGAAGCGGCCAGGGCGAGCTCCCGTCGGCCACGTAAAAAAAGCCGTAGCCCAAGGCCAGGACCAAAAAGAGCACCCAGGCCGAGGGGATGAAATAGCACGGCCGGCGCGAAGTTTCGGGATGCACCCGCACGAAATGGCCCCGGTGCAGACCGTAGTTGCCAACCTGGCGCAAATGCTTGGCCAGGCCCGGCCGGCGGTGGTGCCATACGAAGAGTTCGGGCAGATAGAGGATGCGCCCGCCCTTTTTATGGACCAGATCCAGACAGAACTTGGTGTCTTCGCCGGGCCAGCAGGCGGTGTCGAAGCCGCCCACGTCGTAAAAGGCGTCGCGCCGCACGATGAGGTTGACCGTGGGCCAGTCGTCCACCTCCCGCCGGGGCGGGGTCGGGCGGTAGCGCTCGGGCACGCCGGTGAGGCGGCTTAAAAAGACCGCGCCCGAGGCCCTGGCCCAGAAGGGGTCATCCGGGGGCGTGGCCGCCGGCCCGCCCACGGCGGACAGGGTCGGATCGTCCTCGAAGGCGGCCCGGGCGATGGAGAGCCAGCCGCGTTCGGGATAGGCGTCGTCGTCGATAAACGCGAGGTAGAGCCCCAGGGAGGCGGCCGCGCCGAGGTCGCGCTTGACGGCCGGCGACACCGGCCCCGAAGCAATGGCCCGCACCCGTGGATCGGCCGTCAGGGCGGCCACGTCCATGGGGCCGTCGGGCACGAGGATGACCTCGAAATCCGCCTCGGCCAGGGCCAGCAGATGGGGCAGGCTCTCTTCGATGTAGGGGCCGGGGGCCTTAAACGGAATGATGATGGAAAACAGCGGCGGCGTCGGACTCACTGCGTCTCGTCCCAGGTTCCGGCGCGGGAGCGCACGATGTAAAGGGGCCGGTTGACCACCTCGGTGTGGATATGGCCGATATACAGCGACATCATGCCCAAAGCGCACAGCACGATGCCGATTAACAGCGTATTAAAGACCGTGAAAAAGGCCAAGGCGGTGATGTTGGCCCCGAAAAACCAGTTGCTGACGACCATAAGCCCCAGCACGGGCACGGTGACGGCCATGATGCAAAGGCCCAGGTAGCCGGTCAGGCGCAGGGGCACCAGGGAAAAGGAGGTGAAGCTGTTTATCGCCAAATCAAAAAGCTTCTTGACGGAATAGGCCGGCTCGCCCTGGCTGCGGGCCGGGGCGCAAAACGAGATGTAGGTCTTTTTGTAGCCCATCCAATCGATCAGGCCCCGGAACATGCGCGAGCCTTCGGTGAATTTGGAAAGCGTCTCCACCACCTTGCGGTCGAGCAGCCGGAAATCCGTGGAATTGGGCGGCAAATCGAGATCAGTAAACCGGCGCATGAACCAGTAAAAGGTCTTGGACCCCAGCCGTTTGACCAGGGAGTAATCGGCGACCTTTTCGCGGATGGTGGCCACGATGTCGTAGCCCTGCTCCCACTTGGCCAGAAGCTCGGGAATGATCTCGGGCGGATGCTGGAGGTCGGCGTCGAGGCAGATGACGGCGTCGGAGCCGATGGCGTGCTCCACGCCGGCGGTCAGGGCCATCTCCTTGCCGAAGTTGCGCGAGAACATGAGGCCCTTGAAGCGGCCGTCGGCGGCGGACAGTTCCTCGATCACGGTCCAGGAGCCGTCGCGGCTGCCGTCGTCGACCAGGATGCACTCCCAGTCGTAGGCCGTGGCGTCCATGACGGCCGTGATGCTGTCGCGCAGGGCATAAAGCCCCGGGCCTTCGTTGTAGACCGGGACCACAAGGGAAATCTTGCCGCCCCGCCGGGAGGCGGGGCGGCTGTCGGCGTCATACGTCATCCGGGATTCCGTTTCGCTCGCTTAGGCCTGGCGCAGGAAGGCATCGAAGTATTCGATGGTCTTTTTGAGGCCCTCGGGCAGGGCGACCTTGGGCTCCCAACCGAGCTTGGCCTTGGCCAGGGTGATGTCCGGGCGGCGCTGTTTGGGATCGTCCTGGGGCAGGGGCCGGTAGTCGATGACCGACTTGGAGCCGGTGTATTCGATGACCAGCTTGGCCAGTTCCAGGATGGTGAATTCGCCCGGGTTGCCGGTGTTGACCGGGCCGGTGAAATCGTCGGGGGTATCCATGAGGCGCAGGAAGGCTTCGACGAGGTCGTCGACATAGCAAAACGACCGGGTCTGCTGGCCCTGGCCGTACACGGTCAGCGGCTCGCCGCGCAGGGCCTGGATGATGAAGTTGGAGACCACGCGGCCGTCGTTGGGGTGCATCCGCGGCCCGTAGGTGTTGAAGATGCGGGCGACCTTGATGCGCAGGTTGTGCTGGCGGCGGTAGTCGAAGAACAGGGTTTCGGCGCAGCGCTTGCCTTCGTCGTAGCAGGAGCGGAAGCCGATGGGGTTGACGTTGCCCCAGTAGGATTCCGGCTGGGGATGCACCGACGGGTCGCCGTAGACCTCGGACGTGGAGGCCTGCATGATCTTGGCCCGCAGGCGCTTGGCCAGGCCAAGCATGTTGATGGCGCCATGCACGCTGGTCTTGGTGGTGGCCACCGGATCGTGCTGGTAGTGGATGGGCGAAGCCGGACAGGCCAGGTTGTAGATCTCGTCGACTTCCACGTAGAGGGGGAAGGTGACGTCGTGGCGCATCAGCTCGAAGTGCGGATTGTCGAGGAGATGCGCGACGTTTTGCTTGGAGCCGGTGAAATAGTTGTCCAGGCAGATGACGTCGCAACCCTGGGCGAGCAGGCGTTCGCACAGGTGCGAACCGAGAAAGCCGGCGCCGCCGGTGACGAGAACACGTTTTTTCAGGTGCATGGCTTGTGCCTTGAAGACGGTTTGAGGTGGATGATGCCAACGCGGAAAGCGTCCCCATAATCCCCTTTTGGGGGAATGTAAATCACCGCCAGGAAAGCGAGGCCCATTCCCCGGACACCCGGCGCGCGGGCAATCCAAGGCCGGCGGCCTGGTAGGCGGCGGCCACGTCGTCGGCCTGGGTTTCGAGGATGCCCGACAAGACGAGCATCCCGCCCTGGGCCACATGCCCCACCAGCAATCGGGCCATGGCCATGAGCGGCGCGGCCAGGATGTTGGCGGCCACAACCTCGAAGCGGCTGTCCGGGACAAGGCTCCCCACGCCGCCCACGGCCAGGGACATGGAACCTTCCACGCCGTTTAAGCGCAGGTTGTCGGCAGCGCACCACACGGCCTGGGGGTCGATGTCCAGGCCCACGCCGGTCAGCCCCAGGCGGCAAAGCCCGATGCCCAGGATGCCCGAGCCGGTGCCGAGATCAAGAAAGCGCATTGACGGCTGCAGCCAGCCCGAGGTCTGGGCCTGGGCAAAGGCTTCGAGGCACAGGGCGGTGGTGGGGTGGTGGCCGGTGCCGAAAGCCATCTTGGGTTCGATGAGGATGGGCTTTTTGCCGCCGGTGTCGTGATCGGCCATCCAGGGCGGCAGGATCTCGTAGACGCCGCCGACTTCGATGGGCGTGAAAAAGGCCATCCAGGCCGCGCCCCAGTCCTCTTCCTCCAGGGTGGAGACTTCCCGGGGCAGGTCGGGCCAGTCGGCGGCGACTTCCTCGGCAAAGGCCCGGGCCGGCGGGGCGTCTTCCATATGGACGCGGAAACGGACGGTTTCGCCGTCCTCCAGGACGGCCTCTTCCCAACCCTGGGCGGCCCGGCCGGCCAGCCAGGCTTCCAGCAGTTCGGCGGTTTCGCCGCCGCCGGGCACGGTGATGTCGACGCGAAGCAGTTTGCGCACAGGTGCTCCTAAACGCAGAAACAGGGGCCAAGCCCCTGTCGTTGTTGTGGTATCCAACATGTCATAACGCAAAAAACAAAGGCCGCCGGGCTTTCACCCTCTGGTTCGCAGCCGGCCTCCGCCACCTGCCGAACACGCCGGCTCAGGCCAAGCCCCCTGACCGCAGGCCGCACTCCAGGCGCCAAGGGCACGAACCACCGGCTTGGCGTGGACGCCACAGGCTACACACCAAGGCAACGCCGCTCCCAAGGCTGCGCCCTGCTCATCGGTCCGTAGGGCTTCCCGTCGGCCGGCCTCAAACGTCGGCGTCGGCCAGGGTGCCGATGCCCGAGGCGTAGGCCCCGAGCACGTCCTTGGAAAACTGGTAGGTCTGGCTCATGTCGCTGGAGGCGGACGATCCCGATGAGCCGGAATTCATGTAATCCAGCGTCTTGCTCACCACGGCCGCGCCAAAGGTCTGCTTGTCGAAGGGCGCGGCGTCGCCGGCCGAGGACGCGCCGGACGACGAAGGCATGCTGTTAAAGGTATCCAGCGTCTTGGTCACGATGCCGCCGGCAACCTCGGCGCTTAGGGGATTGGAAAACGTGATGGCGCTCATGGCGTTGCTCCCTGCCGCGTCGTCGGCGCAGGCTCCGGCGCACGGCGTGTTCGGTTCGTCGCCTCGTGTCGCGCTCCCGGCGTGCGCCTCTGGCGCGGGCCGGGAATACTGCTGCAGGAAAAGCCCGGTTGCCTGCCATAAAAACCCAGGCTGCCGCCAACCGCGCAAATCTTCGGGATTTCCATCAACGCGCCGGCCGCAGTGCTCGCGTCAACTGCCGGAGCGCGCCCGACCGGTCAGGTCTTTTTATCCGCCAGCGACCCCACGCCCGAAGCAAAGGCCTGGGCTGCGCCGCCCCGGGGCGTGCTGGGGCCCGTGTAGACGAGGTCGATGGCGTCGCCGCGCTCGAAGGCCGTGGTTGGCGCGACTTCCCGGATATTGTCCAGGGTGCCCATCATCAGGGTATACCCTGCTTTGCTCCCCATGACGTCCCAGACTTTTCCGCCCATGGCCGACTCCGCCGACAAACCCGTTTTTTTTCCCTCTCTACCCGGCTGCGGGTCGCCGGTCAAATGCCCCGCCAGTGCGATTTTCCGAACACCGCTTAAAGGCAATCGTCCTGCCCCAGACGATCACCGTTGGACAGCCGATTCGCATCACAGCAACAAAAGGCCTTAACGGTATTCGAAGCCAAGATCGTTACTGCGAAGAGACCGCGCTGCAAATAAACACGGTTGAGTTTCCATGCGCCCGAGACATTTCCCGAAAAGACAACATTGGATTTGAAACACAAAACTCTTTAAATGCTAAATATTGGCCATGCGTTTCTGAGCCTTGGTATCGAAAAAAATCATCAAAAATAATAATTGTTCCCAAACCAATGAGTTTTTCACAAGCTCTAAGTGCGGTTGCCGTTGACTCATAATAATCGCAGTCGAGATGAATCACTGCTGCTCTTGTCAAGTTGCAGTTGTCAAAATTGACTTTCGACAATGTATTCTCAAAATATCCTTTGAAAACAACAAGCTCTGACTCTTGAACTCCCGCTTTTTGCATGTTTTTCCAAAAAACGTCCAAGGGACTCGCCATGGATCCAGGCCGCCAATGAGGAGAACGCTGTGGCGTAGCATCAGGGCCTTTTGCCTCGGGCAGACCTTCGTCAAAAGCGTCAAAGGCAAAAAAGCGCATGGAGGAAACCACTTCGTCCTTTGCGCCGAGCCTATTCGCAATTGCAAGCATTTGATTACGATAATGATGATACGCTCGGTATGCTCTAACAACAGAATGCCCTTCTCGAACACCAAACTCGAGATAGTCCCCAGGCACATTATTAAAAACAGCATGATCCATTGCTATCCACAACGAATCTATATGACGCTGAATAGCCTCCTCGATCATGGCCGCCAGCCGGGGTTGCATCTTTTCGAAAAGAATATCGGCGATATGCTTAAAATCTTCTTGCATTCGACATCTCCCTGCGCAATTGAGCGTTGCTCCAGAATAATGCTTAAAAGTCTATATACTGATGCGGCCGGGAGAACGACGAAACCTACCCCAACAACTGGCTTTCAGCCGCGACCATAATAACCCACGCCCTAGCAGTGAGGTGATGTCAAGCCTTGGTCAAAACTTCCCATTCAGCATAATCGCGATTTCTTCCGGGATCGGTCGCCAGCCAGTACTACCGGCACTTCCTCACAACTGAAATAATCCATGTTTGATAAAAGGCGGTTCTAACGAGCGGCCATGGAAGCCACGCCCACGGGCAGCTGCAACACCGTGCCCACGCGCAGGCGCATGGGATCAAGCCCGCTGTTTTCGGCCAGGATGCGCTGGACACTGAGTCCATAGGCCCGGGAAAGCTTCCAGAGGTTGTCGCCCTCGGAAATGACGTGCTGGCGGGCCGGGGCATGGGCCGGGCCGGCGGTGGGAGCCGGCCCGGCGGTCGGCACAACCCCTTCCTGGGCCTCGGCCGGCAGGATGGCCGGAGCGTTCACGGACGCCGCCTTGGCCGGGGCCTGCTTGGCTGGCGCGCCGGAAGCGGCCACGGCGGCCAGGGACGACGGCACGCGCAGGGTCTGGCCCTCGCGCAGGCGCAACGGATCGACGCCGGGATTGGCGGCGGCCAGCGCCTCGACACTGACGTCGAAACGCTTGGCGATGCTCCACAGACTGTCGCCGGCCGAGACCGGGAACAGCAGCATTTCAGCGCTGGCCAGGCCGCCTTCCGCAGGCACGGTGACCAACTGGCCCACGCGCAGCCGCGACGGATCAACCTCGCCGTTGACGGCCAGCATCTCTTCCAGGGAGACGCCGAACCGGCGCGACAGGCCCCACAGGGTGTCGCCCGGGGCCACGGGATACAGCCCCGCGTCGCTGACCGTCCGGGTTTCGGCGGCGGCCGGCGCGGGTGCGGCCAGGGCCTCGGCCCGGGCGTTGTCCGGCACGGCCAATACCTGACCGGGCTGCAGGCGCAGGGGATCAAGGCCGGCGTTTAAACGGGTAAGGTCGTCGGCCGACACGCCCAGGCGCTTGGCGATGGACCAGAAGTTGTCGCCGTCGGCCACCACATAGCCGGCCCCGTCCAGGGCGGCGTGCTGCTTGCCGGCGGCCGGTCGGGCGGCCGTGGCCGTGGCGGCGGGCAGAGCCAGGGGCTGGCCGATGCGCAGCCGGGTGGGATCGACGCCGGGATTGGCTTCGGTCAGCGCGGCCACGGAGACGCCGTGCTGGCGGGCCACGGACCAGAAGTTGTCGCCGTCGGCCACGGTGTGGACCTTGGTCGAGCCGGCGGGGACGCTCGGGCGGATCTGGGCCTTGGTGACCTGGGCGAGGTCCACCCCGGCCGGCACGGCCAGGCGCTGGCCGATGCTCATGCGGCGGGGATCGACGCCGGGATTGGCGGCGGCCAG